>NZ_JBSHAY010000009.1:0-249053 GCF_053611725.1 Streptomyces sp. NPDC054783
GAACCTCTCGGTGCCCTCGGTCGGCCGGTGATACATCCACGACAGCAGACCCAACGCGAACATGTTCTTGCTGCGCTCGGCCTCCTTGCGGGACAGGTCGAACTCCTTCAGCGCCTCCACCGTCAGCGTGGTCAACGGCACCGGATGCAGGCCGTAACCCTCCAGCGAACCGTCCTGAAGCGGCGAGGCCTCGTAGCCGACCTTCTGCAGCGCACGCCTGGTGAACTCGTCCGTGTTCACGATGATCTCCGCACCGCGCGGCAGATCACCGATGTTCGCCTTCAACGCGGCCGGGTTCATCGCCACCAGCACGTTCGGCGCATCCCCCGGGGTCAGGATGTCATGATCGGCGAAATGGAGCTGGAACGACGACACACCCGGCAGCGTGCCGGCAGGCGCCCGGATCTCGGCGGGGAAGTTGGGCAGGGTGGAGAGGTCGTTGCCGAACGACGCCGTCTCCGAGGTGAACCTGTCACCCGTGAGCTGCATACCGTCACCCGAGTCCCCCGCGAACCGGATGATCACCCGGTCCAGGCGCCGCACATCCTTGACGCCGCCCGGTTTGCGCTGCTCTCCGACGACGGCTCCGTCGGCCTGCTCCGCCTGGCTGCTGACCTGGCTGGTCACTGAACTGGACCTCCTTCGAGGCGGCTGTCCGGGGCGTGGTCGTCCCACGGACCATCCCAGGATCAACACTACGTCGGTTAGGGTCGCCTTCCCGAGGCCATCCACAGATTGGACGACATCGAGTCGGCCTGTGGCGCTTTCGATTCGGCATGAATCTGCGGTGTCAGGGTGTCTCCCTGGTCGTGTCCTCCGGCCTTCCACCCGGGTACCCGGCCTCCCCGTGGAGGCCGGATCGGCCGACACCCTGCTGACACAGTGTCTTTCGGTCAGGAGTTCAGATAGGTCAGCACGGCCAGAACACGCCGGTGGTCCCCGTCGCTCGGCGCCAGCCCGAGCTTCAGGAAGATGTTGCTGACGTGCTTCTCCACGGCTCCGTCGCTGACCACCAGCTGCCGGGCGATCGCCGAGTTCGTGCGCCCCTCCGCCATCAGCCCCAGCACCTCGCGCTCCCGCGGGGTCAGCCCCGCCAGCACGTCCTGCTTGCGGCTGCGGCCGAGCAGCTGCGCGACCACTTCGGGGTCCAGCGCCGTACCGCCCTCGGCCACCCGCACCACTGCGTCCACGAACTCGCGCACCTCGGCGACCCGGTCCTTGAGCAGATAGCCCACGCCCCGGCTGGAACCGGCCAGCAGTTCGGTGGCGTAGCGCTCCTCCACGTACTGCGACAGCACGAGCACGCCGAGCCCCGGATGCGCCTTCCGCAGCCGTACCGCCGCCCGGACGCCCTCGTCGGTGTGCGTCGGCGGCATCCGTACGTCCGCCACCACGACGTCGGGCAGCTCGCCCTGTGCGTCCAGGTCGGCGATGGTCTTCACCAGGGCCTCCGCGTCCCCGACGCCGGCCACGACATCGTGCCCGCGGTCGGTCAGCAGCCGGGTCAGGCCCTCCCTGAGCAGCACTGAGTCCTCGGCGATGACCACGCGCACCCTGTCCTCCACGATCTCCCGGCCCCCAAGCCCAAGCCCGATCCCGATCCCGATCCAGCCTCCGACGACTGTCGTCCGTACGGAGGTCCGGCATTCGAGCGTACGAAGGTCCAGCATTCCAGCATCGGGTACGCGCCGCTCGCCGCATCAGCACAATCCCGCCTCCGAGGTGGGGCGGGACGGCGCTGGTGCGGTGAATACGGGATCTTCTTCACAGCGAGTCGCTGGTCGCGGTTCGCGGGTCGGTCACCGATCGGTGGGCTTCGACGGTTTCAGGCCCTCGCGTCAGGTTCGCCAGGGCAGTTCCGCGATCACCCGGGTGGGGCCGCCCGCCGGGGAGTCCACCACGAGGACGCCGTCCACCGCGTCCAGGCGGCCGGCGAGACCGGCCAGGCCCGAGCCGCGGGAAGCGTCCGCGCCGCCGACGCCGTCATCGGTGACCTGCAGCATCAGGCGGTCCTCCGCGCGCCACACGTCGACCGAGGCGGAGCGGGCCCGGCTGTGCTTGCTGATGTTCTGCAGCAGTTCGGAGACCGTGAAGTAGGCGATGCCCTCGATGGCCGGCGCGGGGCGGGCCGGCAGATCGACCTCCACCCGCACCGGCACCGTGCAGCGGGAGGCGACCGAGGACAGGGCCGCGTCCAGGCCCCGGTCGGTCAGTACGGCCGGATGGATGCCGCGGGCGAGGTCGCGCAGCTCCTGCAGCGCCGTCTTCACCTCGCCGTGCGCCTCGTCCACCATCCGCGCCGCCGCCCGCGGATCCTCGTGGAGCTTCTCCTTCGCCAGCCCCAGGTCCATGGCCAGGTTGACCAGCCGTGCCTGGGCGCCGTCGTGCAGGTCCCGCTCGATGCGCCGCAGATCGGCGGCGGCCGTGTCGACCACCACCCCGCGGTCCGACTCCAGCTCCACCACCCGAGCCGACAGCGGCGACGGCCCCAGCAGGCCCCGCACCAGCAGCCCGTCCACCGTCGTCAGGGCCCGTACGATCCACGGCGTGGCCAGCGTGAACAGCAGCCCGACCAGCGCGGTCACGGTGATCTCGAAGGGGTTGTCGAGATAGACGCTGTGGTGCTCGTCGCCGTACAGCTGGATGCCGCCCTGGCCGGCATAGGCCGGGAAGACCCAGAACCACAACGGGTAGGTCAACAGCGTCCAGCCCATCGTCCACAGGCTCACCGCCACCGAGAACGAGAACACCGCCCACGGGAACTGCACCAGCGCGTACAGCAGGTTCCGCCAGGACGTGCCGCTCTTGAGCACCGCGCCCATCCAGGCCAGCGCGCCCGGCTTGCGCATCCGCAGCGGCACCGGCTCGGCCACCTCCAGCCGCAGCAGCCCGCGCGCCCGCGCCCGCTCCAGCGCGCCGAAGCCGCGGCAGCCGGCGAGCGCCGCCGCGAGCACCGGGACGCCGAGAAAGGTCACCAGCAGGCCCGCGCCGAGCGACGCCATGGTCACCGTCCAGGTGAACAGCGCGATCGAGAGCGGCAGGCTCAGCAGGACGTAGCCGAACTCGCGCCAGCTGCGCGCCTCGAACGGCGCCCGCAGTGCGGGGGGCAGCCGATGGCCGGTTCCGGCGGGCTGTCCCTCCCCGTATCCGTACCCGTGTCCGTACTCCGTGGCCATCGATTCCGTCCCGTTCTCCTCGTCCCAGCGGCGGTTCAGCCGCATCTCCAGGGTCGTGCGGCGGGGGTCTCCGGGCCATGGAGTCCGTCGGCGTCTTGGGGCGGGGGTTTTCCCCACCTCCTGCCTCCGGCGGTCGGGCCGTTTGACCGGTGCGGTTGGTTTCTTGGTGCGGTTGGCTGTGGGTGGCTGTGGGTGGCTTTGTGCGGGATAGGCGCGGGGGTTCTGCTGTGGGGCGGCTGCGGGGGCGTTGGGGTTGCCCGCGCCCGCGCAGGGGCAGCCGCATATCAGACACAGCCCCGCGCCCTTGGGGGCAGCCGCCGCACCCGCACGCGAGCCCTAACCCCCGCACCCGCACGGGCGCCCTAACCCCCGCACCGGCATGCGGAACCGCGGCCGCCGCACACGTATACGAAGCCGTCGGCTACTCCGTCCGGTCCCGCCACGGCAGCTCGGCCGTGACCACCGTCGGGCCGCCCGCCGGGGAGTCGAGCACGAACAGGCCGTCCACCGCGCCCAGCCGGTCCGCGAGGCCGCGCATGCCGGTGCCGCCCTCGAGGCGGGCGCCGCCCCGGCCGTCGTCCCGGACCTGGATGAGCAGCCGGTCCTCCGCGTGCCACACGTCGACCGAGGCGGAGCGGGCCCGGCTGTGCTTGCTGATGTTCTGCAGCAGTTCGGAGACCGTGAAGTAGGCGATGCCCTCGATGGCGGGCGCCGGGCGGTCCGGGAGGTCCACGGTCACCTTCACCGGCACCGTGCAGCGGGTGGCGACCGAGGACAGGGCCGCGTCCAGGCCCCGGTCGGTCAGTACGGCCGGATGGATGCCGCGGGCGAGGTCGCGCAGCTCCTGCAGGGCCAGCTTCACCTCGCCGTGCGCCTCCTCCACCATCGTCGCCGCCGAGTCGGGATCCTCCAGCAGCTTCTCCTTGGCCAGACCGAGACCCATGGCCAGGTTGACCAGCCGCGCCTGGGCTCCGTCGTGCAGGTCCCGCTCGATGCGCCGCAGATCGGCGGCGGCCGTGTCGACCACGACCCCGCGGTCCGACTCCAGCTCGGCGATACGGCGCTCCAGCTCGTCCGAGGGCGACAGCAGTCCGCGCACCATGAAGCGGTCCACGTTCGCCAGGCCCCGCGCCAGGTACGGCAGCACCGGCCACAGCACGAACAGCGAGGTCAGCACGGTGCAGAAGGTGAGGATGCCCCAGGGCAGCCGGATGAGGTCGTACAGCAGCGTCCGCCAGCCCACCGGGTCCTTCAGCGCCATCCACAGCCGCTGCATCAGCCCACCGCCCTTCGCGAGCGGTAGCGGAGTCGGCTCCTCCACGCGCACCCCGAGCAGCCGTCGCGCGCGGGCCCGCTCCAGCTTTCCCAGCTGCCGGGCGCCCAGCAGACTGAGCGCGAGCAGCGGAAGACCGATGACAGTGATCGTCAGGCCCCCGCCGACGGACAGCACGGTGATCGCGTAGACGAACCCGAACACCGTCACCGGCAGGTTCAGCAGGAGATGCAGGATCTCCTTCCATGTGTGCGCGTCGTACGCCGGCCGGATGGGCGGGAGACGGTCGGTGCCGTCGGCCCGGCCGACGGCGGAGCTGGTAGCGGTCATACCGGTCAGCCTGCCGTGCCCGGCACCCTGCGCGCCATGCGGTTCGCCGCCCTGCGCCGACGGGGGAAAACCCCACCCCGCACGCCTCGCCCGGCTCCTCCACCTGTCCCATGGCGTGACTGGCTGCTTACCGGTTCTTTATCAGGGCCTAGACTCCGGTGCGTACAGATCGTCGAATCACGCTGCATCGCAGAGTGCCCCCTCGTGCACGAGGGCGTACGACGGTGCACGAGTTCACTAAGGTCACGGGGTCAGAGAGCGAGGGACGAACGGTGCGGGAGACGTTGGGGCACTCGACGGCCGCCGCGGCGAACGTCATCGCGGCCGGCTACTTCCGGTCCTATTCGGTGGTGGGCCTGCTCGCCCTCATCGGCGTGCTGTTCGTCGCCGTCGCCTTCGGCGCGGGCCGTCTGCTGCGTCCGGTCGTGCCGACCCCCGAGAAACTCCTGACCTACGAGTGCGGCGTCGACCCCGTCGGCGAGGGCTGGGCCCACACCCAGGTCCGCTATTACGTCTACGCCTTCCTGTACGTGATCTTCGCCGTCGACTCGATCTTCCTGTTTCCCTGGGCGACGGTCTTCGCCGCCCCCGGCTACGGCGCGACGACGCTCGTGGAGATGTTCGTCTTCCTCGGCTTCCTCGCCGTGGGCCTGCTGTACGCATACAAGAAGGGCGTCCTGGCATGGACGTGAACCCTGAGCCTGTTTACCTGCCGGAGCCCAAGCGGCTCGGCGCCCTGGCCCGCCTGGCCCCCGAGCCGATGAAGGTGGTCCTGAACTGGGGACGCCGCTACTCGCTCTGGGTCTTCAACTTCGGCCTCGCCTGCTGCGCGATCGAGTTCATCGCCGCGTCGATGGCCCGCCACGACTTCATCCGCCTCGGCGTGATCCCGTTCGCACCCGGGCCCCGCCAGGCCGACCTGATGGTGGTGTCGGGCACGGTCACGGACAAGATGGCCCCGGCCGTCAAGCGCCTGTACGAGCAGATGCCCGAGCCGAAGTACGTCATCTCCTTCGGCGCCTGCTCCAACTGCGGCGGCCCCTACTGGGACTCCTACTCCGTCACCAAGGGCGTCGACCAGATCATCCCGGTGGACGTGTACGTCCCCGGCTGCCCGCCGCGCCCCGAGGCGCTGCTCCAGGGCATCCTCAAGCTCCAGGAGAAGATCGCCCGAGAGTCGCTTGGGGAGCGGTACGGCGAGTCCCGGCCGTCCGCGGCCGCGCTGACCAGCGACCTGGTGAAGCCGCCCGCCCCAGCCGGTGAGGGGGATGGCCGATGAGCACCGTCGGCTGGCTGCCCGCCCCGGTCGAGGACCTCTTCGGTACGGACGCCACGGCCGAGGAGTCCTACGACCTCCTGACCGTGGACGTGCCGCCGTCCTCCTGGCTCACTGCCCTGGAGACGGCCCGTACGACCCTGGGCTGCACCTACTTCGACTGGCTGAGCGCGGTCGACGAAGCGGGCACGGGGTTCCGCGTGTCCGCCCACGTCGTCGCCCTGGGCCCGGTCCGCCGCCTCCTCGTCCGTACGACCGTCCCGCACGAGGCGCCGACGTTGCCCTCCGCCGTCGGCGTCTACGCGGGCGCCGCCTGGCACGAGCGCGAGACCCACGAGATGTTCGGCGTGGTCTTCGAGGGCCACCCGGGGCTGGAGCACCTGCTCCTCCCGGAGACCTTCGAGGGCCACCCGCTCCGCAAGGACTTCGTCCTCGCCGCGCGCGTCGCCAAGGCCTGGCCCGGCGCCAAGGAGCCCGGCGAATCCGAGCACGGCGGCCCGAAGCGCCGCCAGATGCTTCCCCCGGGCGTGCCCGACCCCAACGAGTGGGGCCCCCTGAAGGGCCAGCTGCCCCCCGCCCCGGCCCGCCCGGCACGCGGCGCGGGCCGCGCGGCGGGCGAACGCCCGGCAGCGCGCGCGGGCGCGGCCGGCGACCGACCGGTACGACGGACCCGCACGGCGGCACAGGGCTCGGCCAGCCAGACAGACGAGGCTGTCGGAGCTGGGACCGAGACCGGGGCTGCCGAGGCTGCTGGCGCTGGCGGAGCTGCTGGGGCCAGCGGGACTGCTGGGGCCAGCGGGACTGGTGGGGCCAGTGGGACTCATGGGGCTGATGAGGCTGCTGGTACTGCCGGGGTCGCCGGGACCGGCGGGACTGCCGGAGCTGGCGGAGCTGCGGGTGCTGCCGGTGCCCGGCCGCGGCGGATGCGGAGTGCCAGCGAGGGCTCGGCGAGCCAGACGCGCGCACCTCAGGACGCGGCCGAGCTCAAGCAGACCGCTGCCGAGGGCGACGCGACGGGTGCCGAAGCGGCGGAAGGCCCGGCCGCCGAGGCCTCCGTTGCCCACGAACCCAGTACCGCCCCGGCCCGTCCGCGCCGCGCCCGCAGCGCCTCGGAAGGCTCGGCCGCACAGCGAGCCCAGACCCCGGAACCGACAGCCCCGGCTACGGGCGAGCCGACGGGACTGGCTACGGGCGAGCCGACGGATCCGGCTGCCCGCGAGTCGACGGCCCCGGCTACGGGCGAGCCGACGGATCCGGCTGCCCGCGAGTCGACGGCCCCGGCTACGGGCGAGCGGGCGGCCCCGGCTCCTGGTGAGTCGGCGGCGCCGGACACCGCGGCTCGTCCCGCGCGCCGGAGCCCGGCCCCGCGCAGCTCGGACGCCCCATGGCACCACGCCCGCCCGGCCTTCGAGGAACCCGGGCAGACCCGCGCCGAGCCCGAGCGGACCCCCGCCGAACCCCGGCAGGCCGAGCAGCAACCCGAACCGCCCGCCGCCACCGGTGACGACCCGACCCCCGGCGACGTGCCCGCCACCCCCGACAACTCCACCCCGAACCCCGGCACCAACCCCGACTCCGACACCGACCCCGCTCCCGACCCCAACGACGACAACCCCGCAGGAGGCCCGCAGTGAACGGCGTGTTGGACGTCGCTCTGCGACTGCTGGCCGTGTTCGCCGTCTTCCTCACCTTCCCGCTGATCGTCGGCCAGACAGAGCACAAGGTGATGGCGCACATGCAGGGCCGCCTCGGCCCGATGTACGCGGGCGGCTTCCACGGCTGGGCCCAGCTCATCGCGGACGGCGTGAAGTTCGCGCAGAAGGAGGACGTGGTCCCGGCAGGCGCAGACCGCCGCGTCTTCCAGCTCGCCCCCGCCGTGGCCCTGCTGCCGTATCTCCTCGTACTGCTCGCCATCCCGATCGGCCCCAGCGAGGGCGCCGTCGGTCAGGTCCTGGACGCGGGTGTGTTCTTCGTGCTCGCGGTGATGGGCGTCGGCGTGCTCGGCTCGCTCATGGCCGGCTGGGCCAGCGCCAACAAGTTCTCCCTGCTCGGCGGCCTGCGCACGGCTGCCCAGCTGCTCGCCTACGAACTGCCGATGCTGCTCGCCGCCGCCTCGGTGGCGATGGCGGCGGGGACCGTCTCCCTGCCCGGCATCCTGCACGCCTTCCACTGGTGGTGGGTGCCCTGGCAGATCGTCGGCGCGGTCGTCTTCTTCGTCGCCGGACTCGCCGAGCTGCAGCGCCCGCCGTTCGACATGCCGGTCGCCGACTCGGAGATCATCTTCGGCGCGTACACCGAGTACACCGGACTGCGGTTCGCACTCTTCCTCCTCGCCGAGTACGCCGGGATCGTCGTCCTGTGCGGCCTGACCACCGTCCTCTTCCTCGGCGGCTGGCACGGCCCGTGGGGCCACGACGGCCTGGGCTGGCTGTGGACCTTGCTGAAGACCGCGATCCTCGCCTTCCTCGTCATCTGGCTCCGCGTCACCTACCCGCGCCTGCGCGAGGACCAGCTCCAGAAGCTGTCCTGGACCCTCCTCGTCCCCCTCTCCCTCGCCCAGATCGCCCTCACCGGCATCGTCAAGGTGGTGATCTCCTGATGGCCCCCATTCCCGGCTCCGGCCTTGCCAAGGGCCTGGCCGTCACCCTCCGCACGATGACCAGGAAGACGGTCACCGAGCAGTACCCGGACGCCCAGCCCGAACTGCCGCCCCGCACCCGCGGTGTGATCGGCCTGTTCGAGGAGAACTGCACGGTCTGCATGCTCTGCGCCCGTGAGTGCCCGGACTGGTGCATCTACATCGACTCCCACAAGGAGACGGTCCCGCCCGCCGTCCCCGGCGGCCGCGAGCGCAGCCGCAACGTCCTCGACCGGTTCGCCATCGACTTCTCCCTGTGCATGTACTGCGGTATCTGCATCGAGGTCTGTCCTTTCGACGCGCTGTTCTGGTCCCCGGAGTTCGAGTACGCCGAGACCGACATCCGCGACCTCACCCACGAGCGGGACAAGCTCCGCGAGTGGATGTGGACGGTCCCGGCCCCGCCCGCCCTCGACCCTGCCGCCGAGGAGCCGAAGGAGATCGCCGCCGCCCGCAAGACCGCCGAGAAGCTGGCGGCCGCACAGGCCGAGCAGCAGGAGCCGCAGGAGGGCGCGTCGTGAGCCTCGCCCCGACCGTGAGCCTGGCCGCGGGCCACCCCGGCTTCCTGTCCCCGACCGGCGTCGAGATCGCCTTCCTCCTGGTCGGCCTGGTCACCTTCGGCGCCGCGCTGGTCACCGTCACCACCCGCCAGCTGGTGCACGCCGCCCTGTGGCTGGTGGTCTCGCTCGGCGGCCTCGCCGTCGAATACCTGCTGCTCACGGCCGAGTTCATCGCCTGGGTGCAGGTCCTGATCTACGTCGGTTCCGTTGTCGTCCTCCTGTTGTTCGGTCTGATGCTCACCAAGGCCCCCATCGGCCGCTCCCCGGACGCCGACTCCGGCAACCGCTGGGCCGCCCTGATCGTCGCGGTCGCTGCCGCCGTCGCCCTGGTGTGGGTGGTCGTCGACGCCTTCCGCACCACCTGGATCGACCTGAACGGCCCGGCCGCCGGCTCCACCCGGGTCACCGGCGAGAGCCTGTTCCGCAACTGGGTGCTGCCCTTCGAGGCTCTGTCCGTGCTGCTCCTCGCGGCCCTGGTCGGCGCGATCGTCCTGTCCCGCAAGGCGAAGGCGGAGTCGAACCCTCGCCATGTGAACTCCCGAGGTGTCACCGAGAGTTCCCCCTCCGTCACGGATTCCGGAATTCACCCGGTCGAGCAGGAAGGCGCCCGCTGATGCACCTCGCCTACCCGGCCGTACTCTCCGCCCTCCTGTTCTGCACCGGCCTGTACGGCGTCCTCGCCCGCCGCAACGCGATCCTGGTCCTGATGTCGGTCGAGCTGATGCTCAACGCCGTCAACCTCAACCTCGTCGCCTTCGACGTCTGGCTCAGCCGGGCGGCGAAGGACACCCTGCACTCCGGACAGGCGCTGACCCTGTTCACCATCACCATCGCCGCCGCCGAGATCGGCATCGGCCTGGCGATCGTGCTCGCCGTCTACCGCAACCGCGGCACCTCCGACATCGACAAGCTCCGCGACACCGCCGAGGGACCCGGCACCGAGGGACCGGGCTCCTCCGCGGCCGAGAAGGCTGAGGCCACCGCGTGACCACGACCACCCTCGCCGTCCTCGTCCCCCTCCTGCCGTTCCTCGGCGCCGCGGCCGGACTGCTGCTGGGCCGCACCGCGCCCGGGTTCGTCCGCCCGCTCGCCGTGCTGCCGCCGCTGGCCTCGCTCGTCCTGGCCGCACTGGTCGCCGTACGCCAGGGCGGCGACCAGGCCATCACCGCGCACACCGAGCTGACGCCCACCGGCTCGGTCCCGATTGATTTGGCCCTGTACATCGACGGGTTCGCCGCGCTCGTCGCGATCCTGGTCGCCTTCGTCGCGGCCTGCGTGCAGATCTACTCGACCGGCTATCTGCGCGACGACCCGCGCTACCCCTCGTACGCCGCCCTAGTCTCCCTGTTCACCTCCGCGATGCTCCTGGTCGTCTACTCCGGCGATCTGATCGTGCTGCTGGTCGGCTGGGAAGCCATGGGCATCTGCTCCTACTTCCTGGTCGGCCACTACTGGGAGACCCCCGAGGCCCGCGCCGCCTCCCTGAAGGCCTTCCTGGTCACCAAGCTCGGCGACGTGCCGTTCCTCATCGGCCTGTTCGTGCTCGCCACCGACGCCGGCTCGTTCCGGATCACGCGCGTCCTCGGCGCCGTCGCGAGCGGCAACCTGCACCATCCGACGGTGGTCGCCCTGCTGCTCCTCGCGGGCGTCGCGGGCAAGTCGGCGCAGTTCCCGCTGCACACCTGGCTCCCGGACGCGATGGCCGGCCCCACGCCCGTCTCGGCGCTGATCCACGCTGCCACGATGGTCGCCGCCGGCGTCTACTTCGTCGCCCGCCTCCTTCCGGTGTTCGAGGCCTCCCAGGCCGCGATGCTCGTGCTGGCCGTCATGGCCGCCGTCACGATGGTCGGCTCCGGTCTCGCCGCGCTCGCCCAGGACGACATCAAGCGCGTCCTCGCCTACTCGACGATCGGCCAACTCGGCTACATGACGGGCGCCCTCGCCGTCGGCGACCGGGGTGCCGCCGTCTTCCACCTCCTGTCCCACGGCGCCTTCAAGGCGCTGCTGTTCCTCGCGGCCGGCGTGATCATCCACGCCGCCGGCACCAACTCACTGGCCGCCATGTCCCGCATGCACGGCCTGCGCGACCGCGTCCCGGACGCCTACTGGACGATGACCGTGGCGCTCCTCGCGCTCGCCGCGATCCCGCCGTTCAGCGGCTTCTTCTCCAAGGAATCCGTCCTCGGCGCCGCCGAGCACGTGGTCGACGGCCACCCGGACCACGCCCCCTGCGCCGCCGGCTGGATCGTCCTCGTCGCCGGTCTGCTCACCGCCCTGCTCACCGCCGCCTACGCGACGCGGCTGTGGCTGCTGGCCTTCCGCGGCCGGGGCGCCGAGGCCCCCGACCACGGCCGCCAGCCGCTGACGATGACCGCGGTGCTGTGGGTCCTCGCCGTACCGTCCCTCGCCTTCGGCGGGCTCGCATACCGCGCGCTGCCCGGCTGGTTCGACGGCCGCGACCTGACCCCGACCCTGCTCACCTCCATCCTCGGCACGGGCCTCGCCCTGGTCGGCGGGCTGCTCACCTACGGCGCCTGGCAGCGCACCACCCAGCTCGCCGCCCGGGTCCCGCTGGGTGCGGTCGCCGCCCATCCGGAGCAGGACGCCGGGCTGGTCGAGGCCGAGGCCATCGCCACCCACGCGCCGGCCTACGGCGACATCGCCTACGCGCCCGACCCGGCGGACCCATCGCGGCTGCTGCTCGGTCCGCTGCGCCGCCACGCGGCCGTCGGCTTCCACCTGGACGCCGTGTACGCGGTGCTGTTCGTCCGCCCGGTGCAGGCCGGAGCGAGCCTCGTCCGGTTCCTCGACCGCGAGGTCGTCGAGACCTACGTACAGGGCGCGGCCGGCCTGCCCCGGTTGCTCGGGGCCGCCGTACGGCGCGCCCAGACAGGCAATGTGCAGACCTATGTGAGCGCGCTGCTCGCCGGCACCGTCGTCCTGGCGGTCGCCGTCGTCCTCGTCGCCACGGGAGCGTGAGCAGGCGTGATCGATATCAACGAGTCCGTGATGCAGTTCCTTCTGGCATTCGTCGTCGTCGGCCCGCTCCTCGGCGCCGTCGCCGCCCTTCTCCCGGCCCCGCCCGGGCTGAAGGGGAAGTCGCCCGAGCAGGCCGTGCTGCGGCACGGCGTGACCGTGACCGGCGCGATCCTCATCGCCGCGATCGTCCTCGCGCTCGGCTTCGACCAGGGCCATCCGTCGAGGATGCAGGCCACGACCGACATCAGCTGGATCCCCGCACTCGACGTGCGGATCCACCTCGGCATCGACGGCATCTCCCTCCCCCTTGTCGTCCTGACCGCGCTGCTGACCTTCCTCTGCGCGCTGTACTCCTACTTCAAGCCGCCCGCGGGCGGCTCCCCGAAGGCGTTCGTCGCGCTGCTGCTCCTGCTCGAGTCCGGCACCCTGGCGACCTTCGCCGTCCTCGACCTGCTGCTGTTCTTCCTCGCGTTCGAGATGGTGCTCATCCCGATGTACTTCCTCATCGCCCGCTGGGGCGGCGAGGGTCGGACCCGGGCCGCCTGGAAGTTCATCCTGTTCACGCTGCTCGGATCCGTCGTCATGCTGCTCGGCCTGCTCCTGATCGGTATCAAGGCGGGCACGTTCGACATGGTGGCACTCGCCACTGACAACGGCCGGTCGCTGACCGCATCCGTGCAGGTCATCGCCGTTCTGGCGATCGGGATCGGGCTTGCGGTGAAGTCGCCGATGTGGCCCATGCACAGCTGGCTGCCCGACGCCCACACCGCCGCGCCGACCGTCGGCTCGGTCCTGCTGGCCGGTGTCCTGCTCAAGATGGGTACGTACGGGTTCGTCCGGATTCTGCTGCCGATCGCGCCGCACGGCTTCCACACCTTCGCGCCGTACCTCGCCGCGTTCGCCGTGGTCGGGATCATCTACGGGTCCCTGGCCTGCCTGGCCCTGGCCAAGCGCGGCGCCAAGGGCGATCTCAAGCGGCTGATCGCCTACTCCTCCGTCGGCCACATGGGCTTCGTCCTGCTGGGCATCGCCACCATGACCCCGACCGGCGTCAACGGCGCCCTGTTCGCCAACATCGCCCACGGCCTCATCACCGGTCTGCTCTTCTTCCTGGTCGGCGCGCTGAAGGACCGCACGGGGACGACCGACCTGGACACCCTCGCCGAGGAGACCGGCCTCGCCCTGTACGGCAAGGCGCCGCGCCTCGGCGGGCTGCTCGCGTTCGGCGCGGTCGCCTCCCTCGGCCTGCCCGGTCTCGCCGGGTTCTGGGGCGAGATGCTGGCCCTGTTCGGCGCGTTCAAGCCCGCCGCCGACCTCAGCCGGCCGGCCTTCCTCACCTTCATGGCGATCGGCGCGTTCGGCACCCTGCTGACGGCCGCGTACATGCTGATCGTGGTCCGCCGCGTGTGCATGGGCGGCGCGGAACAGGAGGTTCCGAAGCTCGCCGACGTCCACGGCTACGAGTTCGCCGCCTGGACCCCGCTCGTCGCCCTCACCGTCGTCGCCGGACTGTGGCCGAGGACGTTGCTCGGCCTGACCGACCCGGCCGTGCACCAGCTCCTCGCAGGAGGCACCCGATGAGCGCCCAGCCCCTCGCCGAGTCGCTGGTCCAGTCCGTCGACTGGCTCGCCGTCGCCCCGCCGGTCATCGCCGCCGCGGTGGGACTCGGCGTCCTGGTCGCCGACCTGTTCCTGCCCGAGGCCCGCAAGGCCGTCCTCGGGTGGGTCTCGGTCGCGGGACTGGCCGTGGCCGTGCTGATGCTGCTGCCCCTCCTCGACGGCGACCGCAGCACCTTCTGCCTGACCGGCGGCGCCACGCGCGCGTGCAGCTACACAGCCGACCACTTCACGCTCGTCATCCAGTTCCTCGTCCTCGGCGGCGCGCTCCTCGCGGCCCTGCTGTCCGTCACGAACCTCACGGACGACCAGCGGCGCGTCCCGCCGGGCGAGTTCTGGTTCCTGCTGCTGTCCTCGGCGGCCGGTGCCGCCCTGCTGCCGGCCTCCCGGGACCTGGCCACCCTGATCGTCGCCCTGGAGGTCGCCTCCCTGCCAGCCTTCGCCCTCGTCGGCATCCGGCACGGCGACGAGCGGTCCTCCGAGGCCGCCCTCAAGTTCTTCCTGTCCTCGGTGACGGCCACCGCGGTCAGCCTGATGGGCATCAGCTTCGTCTACGCCTCCACCGGCACCCTCTACCTCGCCCAGGTCGCCCAGCGCCTGCCCCACGTCGGCGGACAGCTCCACACGCTCGCCCAGGCGGGTGTCGTCCTCACCCTGATCGGCTTCGCCTTCAAGACGGCCGCCGTCCCCTTCCACTTCTGGGTGCCCGACACCTACGTCGGCGCGCCGCTGCCCGTCGCCGCGTACCTGTCGGTCGTCGGCAAGGCGGTCGGTTTCTCCGGGCTGATCCTCGTCACCGTCGTAGCGTTCCCGTCGTACGCCGACGTCTGGGGCCCCGCGCTCGCCGCTCTGGCCGCGCTCACCATGACCGTCGGCAACGTCGGCGCCCTGCGCCAGCAGGCCACGCGCGCGTACAGCGCCGTACGGCTGCTCGCCTGGTCCTCCGTCGGCCAGGCCGGCTATCTGCTGGTGCCGATCGCCGCCGCCGGCTACGCCAGGGACCCGCAGAAGGCGATCGGCTCCACGGTGGCCTACGCGCTGATGTACGGCGCAGTGAACCTCGGCGCGTTCGCGGTGGCCGCCGTGGTGGGCCGCAGCAGGGCCCTGAACCGGATCAGCGACTACCGGGGCCTGTACGCCACCAACCCGCTCACCGCGCTCCTGCTGGCGTTCTTCCTGCTGTGCCTGGCCGGGCTGCCGCCGGGGATCATCGGGCTGTTCGCCAAGGTCACCGTGTTCTCGGCAGCCGTGGACGCGGGCCTCGGCTGGCTCGCCGTCGTCATGGCCGTCAACGTGGTGATCGCCCTCTTCTACTACCTGCAGTGGACGGCCCTGCTGTTCCGCGCCCCCGAGGGCGAACCCGCCCGGCACCGCGTCCCGGCCCCCCTCACGGCCGCCCTCACCCTCACCGGCGTGCTCGGCGTCGCCCTGTCCGGAGCACCCCAGCTGGTCCTCCGTTTCGCGGCGACCGGACTGTTCTGAGGACCCGGCCACACGCGCACGGGGGCACCCGTAGCCTCCACGCGCGCGTGGCCGTACGCGCGCCCTCACCCATACGGCGCCGGCGCGCAGCCGTAGCCATCAGGGAACTCGCAGTCGCCACCTGGCGTTGTCACAAGCGGGAGGGTCCACTGGATCAAAGTGTTCCCCAGCTGCACGACTTGGAGGGCGCACGGTGCACCGCCGGCACAACGGGCTCAGGACCGCAGTACTCCTCGGGGGACTGTCCGCACTCATCATCGTCATCGGCAGCTTCTTCGGCCGCACCGGTCTGGTGGTCGCGGTCCTGGTGGCCCTCGGCACGAACGCGTACGCCTACTGGAACAGCGACAAGCTGGCGCTCCGCGCGATGCGCGCCCGACCGGTCAGCGAGTTCGAGGCCCCGGCGCTGTACCGCATGGTCCGCGAGCTGTCCACGCAAGCCCGCCAGCCCATGCCCCGGCTGTACATCTCGCCGACGGAGGCCCCCAACGCCTTCGCCACGGGCCGCAACCCGCGCAACGCGGCCGTGTGCTGCACCGAGGGCATCCTGCGCCTGCTGGACGAGCGCGAGCTGCGGGGCGTCATCGGCCATGAGCTCAGCCACGTCTACAACCGGGACATCCTCATCTCCTCGGTGGCCGGCGCGCTCGCCTCGGTGATCATGTTCCTGGTGAACTTCGCCTGGCTGATCCCGGTCGGCCGCTCGGACGACGACGAAGGCCCCGGCCTGCTCGGCATGCTCCTGATCATGATCCTCGGCCCGCTCGCCGCCAGCCTCATCCAGCTGGCCATCAGCCGCTCCCGCGAGTACGAGGCGGACGCCTCCGGCGCCCAGCTCACCGGCGACCCGCTGGCCCTCGCCAGTGCCCTGCGCAAGCTGGAGGCCGGTACCCAGCAGCTCCCGCTGCCGCCCGAGCCGCGGATCGAGACGGCCAGCCACATGATGATCGCCAACCCGTTCCGTGCAGGTCAGGGGCTGACCAAGATGTTCTCCACGCACCCGCCGATGGCGGAGCGCATCGCCCGGCTGGAGCAGCTGGCAGGCCGCCACCGGTGACGGCCCCGTCCCCGCGGGTGCTCGCATGACCTGGTGAGCAGGTCGATGCGACCGAGGCCTGGTCATCGACGCGTTCGCACGGGTGCCCCTTAACGGGTGCCCCTTATATGCATGGAAATATGCATCGAAATCGTGAAGGCCGACGCTCGCGTGGTCGTGGCCGGCGTCGACACGTATGCGGGGTTCCGGGCGTGACCGGGAGAAGCAGCACGAGCACGCCGAACGCGGCTCGGGCAGCCGTTCCTCCAGGGAGCGGGAGGAGTGAGCAACCCGATGCCCGTGTATGTGCACGCGATCACCAAGAACTCGCATCCGCTGGATCTGACCAGCCCCAGGGCGTGGGCGCATCACCCGCCGAGCTGCGCGTGGTGCGCGGCGACCCGCTGTGCGCCGCTTTCGGCGACACCCCGGACGACCTCGCGGTCACACGCCGGGACCTGGAGGCGCACCACGGGGTCGTCGATCGCCTGCGGGGCGAAGGCACCGTCCTTCCACTGAGCTTCGGGTACGTCGCCCAGGACGAGGACGCCGTACGCGCCGTACTCCAGACGCGTGCCGAGGAACTCGCGCAACACACCGACGAGTTCGCCGGACGGACGGAATTCAACGTCAAGGGCCTGTGCGACGAGGACGCGCTGCTGCGCGGCATCCTCGAGACCTCCGAGCAGGCCCGGGCGCTGAACGAGGCCACCCGCGACGGCGCGGGACCCACGAGGAGCGGCCGGCGCTCGGCGAGCTCCTGGCCCAGGAGGTGCAGACCCGGCAGGGGGCGCTCGCCGCCGAGGTACTCGCCGCCCTGCGGCCACTGGCGTTGTCCGCGCCCGATGCGGGAGACCATCCGCGCCCGATGCGGGAGATCACGATCCGACGCAGAGGATCAGCGTCCGGCGAAACCCTGGTCCGACGGAACCACCTCACGCCCGAGCGGCATGAGCGAGATCGGGATGAGCTTCAGATTCGCCCAGCCGAAAGGGATCCCGATGATCGACAGGAACAGCGGGATGCTCGTGATCAGGTGGGCCAGTGCCAGCCACCATCCCGCGAAGACCACCCAGAGCACGTTGCCGATGAAGGAGGCGGCCCCCGCGTCCGGCCGTTCCACGGTGGTCCTCCCGAACGGCCACAGGACGAAGCCGGCGATGCGCAGCGACGCGATGCCGAACGGGATGGTGACGATCAGGACGAAGCAGATCAGGGCAGCGATGAGATAACCGATCGCCATCCAGAAGCCGCAGAAGACGAGCCACAGGATGTTGAGCAGCAGGTTGAACACCTTCATGATCGGTACCTCTCCAGGTTTCTCCGTCGGCATGCCTGCTGCCACAAGTATCAGCGCCTCAGGCGTTCGGGCATGACCGCAGCACCTTTGTGGCTTGATCGGGAACGTCCAGGAACGTTCGGGAACGGTCCGTCTACGGCGTCACTCGGTGCGTCGTCGCCGCGCCCACCGTCGTACGCCGTAGGCCGCCGCCCCCACCGCGAGCACGCCCGCCCCCACGGACACCGAGACGGCGGGCAGCGCGAACGCCAGCGTGGCGCAGCCCAGCAGGCCCACCACGGGCACCGCGCGGGCCGACGGGGCCGGACTCAGGGTCCAGGCGGAGGCGTTGGCGACGGCGTAGTAGGCGAGCACGCCGAAGGAGGAGAAGCCGATCGCGCCGCGCACGTCGACCGTCGCGGCCAGTACGGCGACCACCGCGCCCACGGCGAGCTCCGCCCGGTGCGGCACCTGGAACCGCGGATGCACGGCCGCCAGCGCCCCCGGCAGATGGCCGTCCCGGGCCATGGCGAGCGACGTACGGGAGACGCCGAGGACCAGCGCGAGCAGCGAGCCGAGCGCCGCCACCGCCGCCCCGGCCCGCACCACCGGCACCAGCCCCGGCGCTCCGGCCGCCCGTACCGCGTCGGCCAGCGGTGCCGCCGCATGCCCGAGTCCGTCCGCACCGAGGACGGCGAGCACCGCGACGGCCACGCACGCGTACACGACGAGTGCGATCCCCAGGGCCAGCGGGATCGCACGCGGAATGGTGCGCGCCGGATCCCGTACCTCCTCCCCGAGGGTCGCGATCCGTGCGTACCCGGCGAAGGCGAAGAACAGCAGCCCCGCCGCCTGGAGCACCCCGCCCGCGCCCGACGACAGCCCGATGTCCAGCCGTCCGGCGTCGGCCTGCCCGGAGGCCAGGCACACGACCACCACGGCTGCGAGGACGGCCAGCACCACCGCCACGATCACGCGCGTCAGCCACGCCGACTTCTGGATCCCGCCGTAGTTCAGGGCCGTCAGGGCGACCACGGCTGCGACCGCCACCGCGTGCGCCTGCCCCGGCCACACGTAGGCGCCCACGGTGAGCGCCATGGCCGCGCAGGACGCGGTCTTGCCGACCACGAAAGCCCAGCCCGCGAGATAGCCCCAGAAAGGGCCCAGCCGTTCCCGTCCGTACACGTACGTCCCGCCGGAGGCCGGATAACGGGCGGCCAGCCGGGCCGAGGACATGGCGTTGCAGTAGGCCACTACCGCGGCGAGCGCCAGCCCGGGCAGCAGCCCCGATCCGGCCGAGCGCGCGGCCGGCCCCAGGGCCGAGAACACGCCGGCCCCGACCATCGAGCCGAGACCGACGACCACGGCGTCGCGCACGCCGAGAGTGCGTCGCAGCGCGGTGCTGGAAGCTGTCATGCGCCGCACCCTACTGACCGCCGGAACCGGGTGGTGGACCGTCGGCGTCCTCCTCGTCAACAGGCCGCGAACACGCGGTCAAGAGGCAGTGAACCGCGCGACGACAGCACGGAAGGGCGGGCACCGCTCGGGGGCGCCCACCTTCCGTGCTGTCGCGGATGTCCGGCTGGTGTGCCGTCGGTTCCTACCAGTGCCCCACCGGTGTCCTGCCGGTGGTGTCCTGGCGGTTCCTACCGGTAGTTCACGAACTGCAGCGCGAAGTCGAAGTCCTTGCCCTTCAGCAACGCGATCACGGCCTGCAGGTCGTCCCGGCTCTTGGAGGAGACGCGCAGCTCGTCACCCTGGACCTGGGCCTTCACGCCCTTCGGGCCCTCGTCGCGAATGATCTTCGCCACCTTCTTCGCGTTCTCCTGGGAGATGCCCTCCTCGATCGAAGCGAAGATCTTGTACTCCTTGCCGGACAGCTGGGGCTCGCCCGCGTCCAGCGCCTTCAGCGAGATACCGCGCTTGATCAGCTTGGACTGGAAGACGTCGAGGACAGCCTTCACCCGGTCCTCGGAGTTCGCCTCCATGAGGATCTTGTCCCCGGACCACGAGATCGAGGCACCCACGCCCTTGAAGTCGTAGCGCTGCGAGATCTCCTTGGCGGCCTGGTTGAGGGCGTTGTCGACCTCCTGCCGCTCGACCTTCGAGACGATGTCGAAACTGGAGTCGGCCATGTCCTGTGGCTCCTTGTATCGGGGTGCGTATCGGGTGCGTATCGATGCGTGCCGGCGTGCGCGGCGGCGGCCTCCGGGCCCGGCGTGACACCGGGCCGCATCCGCACCAGCCTAGCCATCCCGCGAGCCGAGGGGCGGAGATCAACCGGGTGGCGAAGCACCCCCGTGTATCGGGTATCGTTTACGTCGTCGCCAGGGGGCACCGCCGAAAAGCGGTTCGATCTGGTGGCCACCCCGGCGGTGTGCCCGAGCGGCCAAAGGGAGCAGACTGTAAATCTGCCGGCTTCGCCTTCCCAGGTTCGAATCCTGGCGCCGCCACACGGGAACAAGGGCCCGGTGACCTGCGATAACAGCAGGTCACCGGGCCCTTGTCGTATCCGTGGGTGATCACCGGACTGTCTCACGCTGTCTCGCGTTCGAACGCCCCATCTCGATGTGTGTGGCCGGAGCGTGGACGGGATTTCTGGCCCGTCACCCGGCCTGCTTCAGGCGAGCGGAGATCCTTGGCGTTGGCCGCCTCGTCGCCGTCCCGGAGGAACGTGGCGTACAGCCGGAAAACGTGGCGTACAGCCGGAAGAGGACCGCCACACTGTGGCCGGCGCGCTCCGCCACGAGCCGAGGCTCCACCCCGGGGCTGAGCCAGGTGGACACCGCAGCGTGGCGAAGGCCATACGGTCGCTTGGCCAACGCCGATCTGTACTCGCCCGGAGTCACGGCCCGTGAGCGGGCCTCCGCCCAGACCTCTCCGTAGCCGGTGTCCTGTGCGAGTCCGCCCCGCAGGGTCTGGAACACGCGGCCGTCCGGGGCAGTGCCGTACGCGGTGAGATGCCACCGCAGCACGGCGACCAGTTCGAGTGGGATCGGCACTTGACGGACGGCTCGCCGGGGCAGATCACAGTCACGGCGACGCAGCCCGATGACTTCGGCCGGCCGGACTGCCGCGTAGTAAGTCCTCCGGATCAAGCCCGCTGCCTGCGGTTTCTTCGCCGATGGGGGCCTTGTCGCGGAGCGGGGCCGTCTGCTTGTCCGGCCTCACAGGATCGGGCCGCGCTCGTCGGTCTCGCTAGCCGCGCTGAGGCCCGTGTGCTCACGGATCACTCTCTCCACGGCGTCGGGATCGTCCGGGGTGATGAACGGACGTACGCCCCGGCCGATGTCGAGGATGAGCCCAATGCTCTTTCCCGGCCGTTGTGGGTCCAGGTTCGTCCAGTACAGCGGGTTCGCGGTCCCCCAGATGCGTCCCCTTCCCGTGAAGACGCTCATCGTGACGCGGCGGACCGAGCGGATCGTCGCGTAGGGAATGTGCTTCGTCCCCCAGGGGAAGTAGTAGCCGCGGATCCGAAGGGCCTCGGGCGTGCATTCGATCCAGCGGTCCAGGTATGTACGAGGCATGGGAAATCTCCTCCAGTGGCAGAAGGGCATTGGGGCGGTGCGGGTGAGCCGCATACTCTGCGTAAGCCCGTGTCTCAAGTAGGCCGCGGCCGTCGCATTGCGTCATGACACCGCTCTTCGTGGCTCGGCACGCGGAACGGTCGCTCCAATTGCTTCGGGAGACGACTGTGCGAACGCGTGAAAAGGTCGGCGTTTTCTCTCTTCGGACATTCGACGATCTGGCTGGAGGCGTGACGGCTGGACCGCTCGCTCACTCCGTGCCGCCCCCCGCGTTTGGTCCCAGATCAGGCCTGGGGTATCTCCGCCATATCTTCCGATGGCTGGTTGTAGCGGCCGTCGGGGTCAGGGTAGTTGCAGCCACGGTCGGTGGTCTGGCAGTTGTTGGATCCGTTGTCATACGGGGGTGGTGTTACCGGTGGCTGGTTGTAGCGGCCGTCGGGATCAGGGTAATTGCAGCCGCGGTCGGTGGTCTCGCAGTTGGGAGTACCGGCGCGGGAGTTGCCCTCGCTCGAACCATTGCTGTGGCCGTGGTGACCGCGAGTCGCTGACGTCGTGGTTGCGGTGTGCGACGTCGCAGGGGCGGCGAATGCACCGGCGGGCACCAGAGCGCCTCCCGCGGCCAAGGCGGTTGAGGCGGCAAGTATCGTAAGGCGCTGCGTACGGGTGGTGCGGATCATGGAAATTCTCCTCCAGTGAGAAGCAATGATGGATTGTTGAATGGCCCTGGCAATGCACGGGTACTTCGCCGGGGCGTGTGTCAGGTAAATGGCGCGGTCGGAATTGTTCCGGACGGCGCGGACGACCATCTACTCCGTGTCAACCACGTCTCAATTAAGGCCCCAGCGCTCGATTCCTGTCACGTCGCGGAATCTCGGGGCTTGACAGATGGCGGCGGGCCCTCCATTCGAGACGTCGCCCCCGCTGTTGCTGCTTCCTGAAGACTGACGCCGTACCGGGGATTAGGAACTGCCGGACGACGAAAGCCAGGAGGTCATGGAGACGATCGCGGCAGCTTTGGTCGGGCGTGGAGCGTCTCGCGTCGTCCCATGAAGAGAAGCAACTTCGCTTTTTGCCGGGTCATCGGCGTCGAAGCCGGCCCGCTGTACATCTGTCGGCTCAGCCTTCCCAGGTTCGAATCCTGGCGCCGCCACACGGGAAAGAGAGCCCCGTGACCTGCGGGAGCGGGTCACGGGGCTCTCGTCGTTGACCGTCAGTGGAACTTGGCGACCATGCCCGCCTCGTAGTCGCCGGCGGGCTGCTGGGTGATGACGTTTCCGCGGTTGAAGGCGTTGATGACGGCGATCTGGGCCACCAGGTCGGCGAGTTGGTCCTCGTCGTAGTACTTGGCCGCGTTCGCCCAGACCTCGTCCGGGACACCGCCGGCCGCGTCGGCGATGCGGGTGCCCTGCTCCGTCAGTTCCAGCGCGGCGCGCTCGGCGTCGGTGAAGACCTTGGCCTCGCGCCAGGCGGCGACCAGGTGGAGGCGTACGGCGGTCTCCCCGGCCGCGGTGGCCTCCTTGGTGTGCATGTCGATGCATCCCGCACAACCGTTGATCTGGCTGGCGCGGAGCATCATCAGTCCGCGCGTCGAGGCCGGCACGGTCGACTCCGACAGTGCCATGCCCGCGGCGATGAGGTGCTTCATGGCCTTGGCCGCGACCGGGGCGGCCATGACGTTCAGACGAGCTTCCACGGTGTACTCCTGGGTGGGTTGCCGGTGTGTACGCCCTCCGCGTACGCCCTCTTGGACAGAGCGGCCCCGTGCCCTGTGACAAGGATGGATGTGACCTGCGCCTCGACCCGCCTCAACGCATCCCAACGGCGGAGAACGGTTTCACGCGGACCCCGTTCGGTCGCATCCCGCTGGTCGCACTTCCGGGTCCCTTCACTAGAATCGAACATGTGAACGATGACCGTCCCCTGACGCGTCTCGACATGCTGCGTTTCGCCCGCCGCGTCGTCGAACATCAGGCCGCGCGGCAGCTCGCCCTGATGGACCGGTGGATCGCGGACGAAGAACGCCGGGAGGCCGAACGGCAGCACCGCCTCGCCGCCCGGCAGGCCGCTCCGGACTGGCTGATCGAACGCGGCCTGAATGGCCGCACCGCGGTGTACGTCCACGTCGGCGGCTGTACGAGCGCCGGCGGGCGTGCCAAGGGGGTCGGCCGGGACCAGGCCGTACGTGCCCTCACCGAAGGAGGAGTCGCCGCATGCCCGCTGTGCCGCCCCGACACCACGCTGGGAATACTGGAATGACCGGTCCGGGTGCGGACCCGGGTGGTCCGGACGATGCTGGAGCCATGCCCGGGAAACGACCCATCATCGTGCACCTGCCGTCCCCGACCGGCGGCCGCCGGGTCCGGGTGGACGGCGAGATCCTCGGCCTGGCGCACAACGTGGGGGACCTTGTGGAGTTCCTGCGCCGCGCTGGGCTGGAGATCGAGCCGGAGCAGGTGGCCGAGTCGCCGCTGATCGACTGGCGCGGGGTGGGCCCCGACCGCTGGGAGGCCGAGACCCGCACCTGACCGCGGTGTAGCGTCGGCGCCGGCGCGGGCACACTGACGGCATGTCCTCCCGACGCAGAGCCTGTCCTGTGTGCCGCCGCGACATCGCCGTGGTCGCGGGCCGCTACGCGCGGCACGACCCGCCCGGGGCGCGGGAGAACGGGGAACTCGTCTCCTGCGTGGGGTCGCGGCAGCAGGCGCAACCCGGGGCCGTCCAGCCGGCGTTGGACGGGTACGCCGCACCGGAGTTTCCCGGGCAGTTGCCTCTGTTCTGAGTCACTGAGAGACGGAGGGGCGGCTTGCTCGTGCTGGGGGACGCGGGGGACCTGACGGAGCGGCAGGCCGGCGGTGACGGTGACGAGGGCGTGGTGGCGGGCCCTTCCGTTCAACGGCCGGTGGCCGGCCTCAGTTCCCGGCCACCGACTTCACCGCCACCGACACCGGCGTCGATCCGCTGATCAGCTCCAGCGTCAGGCCGGTCGTCGCCGGGGTGTCCACCAACTCCGCGAGTACGGCCGCCACATCATCCCGGGGGATCGCGCCGCGCCCGGTGTGCGCCTCCAGACGGACCTGACCGGTGCCGGCGTCGTCCGTCAGCGAGCCGGGGCGCAGGACCGTCCAGTCCAGGGCCTCCTGGCGGGTGACGTACGCGTCCGCCTCGCCCTTGGCGCGCAGGTACGCGTCGAAGACACCGTCGCCCTGGTGCGCGGGATCCGCGCCCATCGAGGACACGACCAGGAAGCGACGCACGCGCGCGCGAACGGCCGCGTCCGCGAAGAGCACCGCCGCGCCCCTGTCCACCGTCTCCTTGCGGGCCGCCCCGCTGCCCGGGCCCGCGCCGGCCGCGAAGACCGCCGCGTCGGCGCCCTGCAGGTGCGCCGCGACCTCCTCCACGGAGGCGGACTCCAGGTCGAGCAGCACCGGTTCGGCGCCGGCCTCCCGCAGATCGTCGCCCTGTTGGGACCTGCGGATGATCCCCGCCACCTCGTCCCCGCGCGCGGAGAGCAGGCGCTCCAGCCGCAGCGCGATCTGACCATGACCCCCAGCGATGACAATGCGCATGAATCCGACCGTACGCCGGACGGGGCGCATCCGCCCCGTGAGTTGACCGGCGTGGCATGCCCGCGCCGGCACCCGCCCTCCGGCACCCGCCCTGCAAAACGAATGGGCACACGCTGGCGCGCACGCCCATTCACGCACCCCCGGGTTTCTGGGCGCCCACCCCAGGCCCCCAGGCGCCCACCCGAGACCGCGTGCCCTTCACGACAACGCGCCCCGCCCCTGTCGCGGCAACCCGAGTTCGGCCGTGGCCGCCGAGTTGCAGTACTCGCGTACCGCGCTCGTGCGGGCCACCACCCGGCCCCGGTGGACCACGATCCGGCTGTAGGCCAGGGACAGGGCGCCGGACAGGCGGTTCCCGCGTACGGCGAGGAGGTCGGCGGGGAAGCCGGCCTCCACGCGTACCTCCGGCAGGCCCAGTGTCGCGCGGGCCGAGGTGCTGACGGCGTCGTAGGCGTCCTCCGGGCGCAGGCCGTGGGCGGAGGCGAGGAGGTAGGCCGCCTCCAGGGGGTCACCCCGGCCGACGGGGTTGGAGGCGTCGCGCAGGGCGCCGCTGCCGGCCGACACCCGCACCCCGGCCGCGCGCAGCAGCCGTACCGGAGCGGCGCCCCGGCGGTCGGTTCCGCAGCAGCCGCCCTGGGGCAGGCACACCACCGTCACACCGGCCGCCGCGAGCTGGTCGGCCGCGCGGGAGGCGGCCTCGGTGGGCAGCCGCGCGAGACCGGCGCACGGCCCGATCGTCACGCCGGGGCGCAGGCCCCCGGCCATGGCCGCGAGCCGGGACAACCGGGCGGGGTCGGAGGCGTCCGTGTGCAGGTCCACCGGGCAGCCGTGCTCGGAGGCGACCTCCAGGACGGTCTCCACATAGCCCGTGGGATCGGGGTCCAGGTCGGGACAGCCGCCCACCACCGAGGCGCCCATCTTGAGCGCGTCGCGCAGCATCGCCAGCCCGTCGGCCCCGGCCACACCGGTCAGCAGCCGTGGCATCGCCACCGTCGTCAGCTCGGCGAGTCCCCGCAGCGAGCGCCGCGCCTGCAGGACGGCGCCCAGCGCGCCGAGCCCCTGCACATCGCCCACGCGCACGTGCGTGCGTGCCGCCGTCGCCCCGTGCCCGAGCTGCAGCAGGGCCGCCTCGGTCGCCCGGCGCTGGACGTCCTCGGAGGCGTACGACGCCGGGCCGGGGCGCTCGGCGGACAGCGCGGTGTCTCCGTGGGCGTGCGGCTCGGCCGGGGCCGGCAGGAGCAGGTAGCCGCTCAGGTCCACGCGCGTGGCGCCCGTCCGCGCGGGTCCCGCCGCCAGACTGCCGGCCGTGCCCACCGCCTCGATGCGCCCGCCGCCCAGCCTTACGTCCACCGTCCGGCCGTCGGTGAGCCGCGCCCCGCACAGCAGCAGGGCGGCCGGGGCGGACTTGCCCGAGGAACCCGAGTTCGACGGTGGGTGGGGCTGCGGCTGGCTGTCGGGCATCGCGCTCCAGGATCGGTGCCGGGGGCTCGGGCGGGCCCGCGTGAGACACCGGGGCCCGGGCCCCAAGATCACGCAGAGCGAGTCGAGCCTAGGGTGGCGAGCCGCGCCGGGCGTGCAGGAGCGCAATAGTCGTACCGGCGTGGTCCGCCCTTGGCGGTACGCATGTCGCCCACCCGCGTGGACCCTGCTCTCTCCGCCGACGCCCCCGTGCGCGTGCACCGTTTGTGGCGCTCGGCGGCCCTGCTGCCCTTGGCGACACCTCCTGCCTCTCGGGCCCGCCCTGGGCCCGATGAGGCCGCTGCGCGCCCTGGGCCGGGGGTGGTCGCGGGCTGCCTGATACGGATTTGGGTGAACGGCGGCGGACCGTGTAATGTCTTCATCGCTCGCCCCAATAGCTCAGTCGGCAGAGCGTCTCCATGGTAAGGAGAAGGTCAACGGTTCGATTCCGTTTTGGGGCTCTGGTGTGAGAGGTTCCCGTCGAAAGGCGGGGTCCGATCGCATCACAGCGGTGTAGCTCAGTCGGTAGAGCAAGCGGCTCATAATCGCTGTGTCACCGGTTCAAGTCCGGTCACCGCTACTGACAGTAGCCGATTGCGGGGTCGGTCCTTCGATCGGCTACTCTTTCTTGCGTTGAATTTAGTCCATCCGTTCGTCTTAGGAGCACTCACGTGGCTGCCACCGACGTCCGCCCGAAGATCACGCTGGCCTGCGTGGAGTGCAAGGAGCGGAACTACATCACCAAGAAGAACCGGCGTAACAACCCGGATCGTCTTGAGATGAAGAAGCACTGCCCGCGTTGCAACGCGCACACCGCGCACCGCGAAACGCGATAAACAGGCTCGTCCGCGAGGCCGTCCCCTTCCGAGGGGGCGGCCTCGCGGCGTTTCACCGCTTCACCGGCGCTCCGGCTTCACCCGCGCTCCGGCGGCCGGGGCCTCGCCGTCCCCCCGCGCGTTCCCCGGCGTGGATTCCGGCTAATTTGGGGCCATCACAGCAGACATCAGGAGGTGCCGGGCCATGGCGCTCGACCAGTCCTTCGTGGGACGGACCTACCCGCCCACCACGCCCTATGAGGTGGGCCGGGAGAAGATCCGCGAGTTCGCCGAGGCGGTGGGCGAGACCAACCCGGTCTACACGGACCCGGAGGCCGCGAAGGCGTCCGGTCATTCCGACGTGATCGCCCCGCCGACATTTGTGTTCGCCATCACCTTCCCGGCCGCGGGACAGATCGTCGAGGACCCGCAGCTCGGTCTCGACTACAGCCGCGTGGTGCACGGCGACCAGAAGTTTGCCTACAGCCGTCCCGTGCGCGCCGGCGACCGGCTCACGGTCACCTCCAGCATCGAGGGGATCAAGTCCCTCGCGGGCAACGACATCCTGGACATCCGCGGTGAGGTGCACGACGAGGCCGGCGAGCACGTCGTGACCGCCTGGACCAAGCTCGTGGCCCGCGCGGCCGAGGGGACGTGAGGACCTGATGACGGCGAAGATCGCGTACGACGACGTCGAGGTCGGCACCGAACTGCCGGCGCAGACCTTCCCCGTGACCCGCGCCACGCTCGTGCGTTACGCGGGTGCCTCCGGGGACTTCAACCCGATCCACTGGAACGAGAAGTTCGCCAAGGAGGTCGGCCTGCCGGACGTCATCGCGCACGGCATGTTCACCATGGCCGAGGCGATCCGCGTGGTCACCGACTGGACCGGGGACCCCGGCGCGGTCGTGGAATACGGTGTCCGCTTCACCAAGCCCGTCGTCGTACCGAACGACGACAAGGGCGCGCTGATCGAGGTCAGCGGCAAGGTCGCGGCGAAGCTGGACGACAACACCGTGCGCGTGGACCTGATGGCGACCAGCGACGGCCAGAAGGTGCTGGGCATGTCCCGGGCGGTCGTACGGCTGGCCTGACGGCTCCACCGGAACCGGTGACGTAAGGGGCGTCCTCCCTGGTGGGGCGCCCCTTACGCGTATCTCGGTCGGCATGGGCTTGCCAAGTTAGTGATTGAGTACTAACTTACTTCTCATGGTCAGGATGAGTGCAGAGGAGCGACGCGAGAGCGTGATTCGCGCGGCGATCACGGAGTTCGCGCAGAAGGGCTACTACGGCACTTCCACGGAGGCGATCGCGAGCCGCGTGGGCGTGTCGCAGCCGTACCTCTTCCGGCTCTTCGCAGGCAAGAAGGCGATGTTCTCCGCCGCGTCGCTGCGCTGTGTGGAGGACACCTGCCGGGTCTTCGAGGAGGCGGCAGCGGGGTTGGCGGGCGAGGAGGCCCTGCACGCCATGGCGAACGCCTATGTGCGGTTGATCACGGAGCAGCCCGAGCGGCTGCAGATGCAGATGCAGACGTACATCACGGTCGCGGCGGCCGAGGCGGAGGGTGACCACGAGTTCGGCGAGGCCGTAAGGGCCTCCTGGATGAAGCTCTGGAACACCGTTCACCTGCCGCTGGGGGCGGACGACAACGAGACCACGACCTTCCTGGCGTACGGGATGCTCATCAACACCCTCACGGCCATGGGGTTTCCGTCGGAGCACCGGGTCTGGCAGGGGATGTATCCGTCGGCCCGGATCACCGGCCGGCTGGAGAAGTAGCGGAACGAGGCGGGTTGTCCCGCCTCTTTTCCTGCCCACGAAAGTTAGTCATCAATAACTAACTAGATAGCCCTCTGGGGGAGAGATGTCACAGCACACCGGGACGAGCGCGGGGCGCGGAAGCGCCGCCTGGGCCCTCGTCATCACCAGCGTCGCCGGCTTCATGGCGGCCCTCGACAACCTCGTCGTCACCACCGCCCTGCCCTCCATCCGCAAGGACCTCGGAGGTGCGCTGGACGACCTCGAGTGGACCGTGAGCGCCTACACGCTCACCTTCGCCGTCCTGCTGATGTTCGGCGCGGCGCTCGGCGACCGCTTCGGGCGCCGTCGGCTCTTCATCGCCGGACTCGCGGTCTTCACCGGCGCCTCCGCCGCCGCGGCCATGGCCCCCGGCATCGGCTCCCTGATCGCGGCCCGCGCGGTCCAGGGCGTCGGCGCGGCCGTGATGATGCCGCTGACGCTGACCCTGCTCACCGCGGCCGTGCCCGCCGCCAAACGCGGGATGATGTACGGCATCTGGGGCGCCGTCAACGGGCTCGCCGTCGCCTCCGGGCCGCTCATCGGCGGCAGCCTCACCGAGCACGTGTCCTGGCACTGGATCTTCTGGCTGAACGTGCCGCTCGGCCTGATCACGCTGCCGCTCGCCCGTCTCCGCCTCACCGAGTCCTACGGCACCGGCGCCCGGCTCGACGTCCCCGGCACCTTGCTCGCCAGCGGCGGCCTCTTCGGGATCGTCTACGGCCTGGTCCGCGGCCCCGCCGACGGCTGGACCGACACCGTGGTCCTCACCTCGCTGTTCGCGGGCGGCGCGCTGCTGACCGGGTTCGTCCTGTACAGCTCCCGCGCGGCCAACCCCATGCTGCCGATGCGGCTGTTCCGGTCCCGCGCCTTCTCCGGCATCAACGCGGCCAGCCTGCTGATGTTCGTCGGCATGTTCGGCTCGATCTTCCTGCTCAGCCAGTACATGCAGGGCGTGCTCGGCTACTCGCCCACCGAGGCGGGCCTCAGGATGCTGCCCTGGACCGGGATGCCGATGCTCGTCGCGCCGATCGCCGGGATCCTCTCCGACCGCATCGGCGGCCGTCCGGTCGTCGCCGCGGGCCTGTTCCTGCAGGCCGCCGGCCTCGGCTACATGGCCGCCGTCGCCACCGCGGACGCCTCCTACGCCGCCCAGCTGCCCGCCCTGGTCATCAGCGGGATCGGCATGGCCCTGTACTTCGCCCCGGCCGCCAACCTGGTGATGTCCAGCGTCCGCCCGCAGGAGCAGGGCATCGCCTCCGGCGCCAACAACGCGCTGCGTGAGGTGGGCGGGGCGCTCGGCATCGCGGTGATGTCGTCGATCTTCTCCGCACAGGGCGGCTACGAGAGCGCACAGAGCTTCGTCGACGGCCTGCGGCCCGCCCTGGTCACCGGCTCGGCGGTGGTCGCCCTCGCCGCGGTCGCGGCCTTGGTGATCCCGGCCCGGCGCAGCGCCGCCCGCCTCGCCCTCGCGGGGGACCGGCAGACGCCCGTGACTGCCCTGGAGGCGGCTGCCGCCGAGGCTCCCGCGCCGGAGACCACCGCCCCGGAGACCACCGCGCCGACGACCACCGCGCCGGAGACCGCCGCCGCGGTGACCAGCGCCGTGAAGAGCACCGCCGTGAAGAGCACCGCCCGCTGAGGCCCGGACCTCGAGCCTCGCCTCGCCCACCGAAGGAGTTCGCGATGCCCGCTCTCCCCGCTCTTCCGTGGATCGTGCCGAATACCCCGCCGCAGGACGCCGAGGTGCACGTCTTCGCCTAGCGCTTCGAGACCCGTTCCCTGTGGGGCGCCCTCCGCTTCCTCGCCCGCACCCCGGCCGTGTGGCGGCAGGTCGGCAAGGCCCCCGGCGCGTACGGGGCCTCCCTCAAGGCACAGCCCCTGCGACGGACCTTCTGGACGCTGTCCGCCTGGGAGTCCGCCGACGCGCTGAAGGCCTTCGCCCGCTCCGGTGCCCACCGGCCCGCCTCCCGCGGGCTGGCCTCCCAGATGCGCGACGTCGCGTTCGCCACCTGGCAGACCACCAGCGACCAACTGCCGGTGAGCTGGGGGGAGGCGGAGCGGCGGCTCACGTAGACCGTCGGCAGGCAGTCACGGTACGTCGCCTACGCGCGCGTGGCCTTCGAGAGGAGCCACGCGCGCGTGTAGGTGCGTTGGGGGTTCACGGGCGCGTGCCCCTGTGCAGTCGTTCACGCGCGCGTGCATGCCTGTCGGCGCGTGCGGGTTGGCGGGGAGCGGCTGGGCGAGGTCGGCGTCGGACCAAAGCCTCGCGGTGCGAGGGCCGTTCCGGCCGACCCGCGCGGGGCAGGACCGAAAGTCCCACCGCACCGCACCGCACCGCACCGCCGCTCTCGGCGACCCATGGAGAGGCCGGCCGGGATCGGAGGTGGCACAGTGCCAACGCCGCCCCGTCGCCCCGATTCCGGCCGGCCGACGGAGAAGCCCCGTCCCAGCCGGTGGAGGAGCCCGCCGTTGCCTGCCCAGCCGAATGAGGAGCCCAGTGCCCGCCCAGCCGGGCGAGGCCTCCCACTTCGGCCCGGCATGGCGCGGAACCGCGGCCGCGCCCACCGGCGCCGCCGTCGACCCGGATCTGTGCCGCGAGGCAAGGCGCTCCTGCCGTCCCGCCACAGTGCCGTGACCGCCGCCCGCGGGGATGCGGGGCCGACGGAGCCGTCTCGTAGTCTTGGGCCCGTGCAGGTACTCCACGACGCCCCTCTTGCCCCGTTGACCACCTTCCGGCTGGGCGGCCCCGCGACGCGGCTGGTCACTGCGGTGACCGACGCCGAGGTGATCGCCGCCGTCCGTGAGGCCGACGACAGCGGGACGCCGCTGCTGGTCGTCGGCGGTGGATCGAACCTGGTCATCGGCGACAAGGGCTTCGACGGCACCGCCCTGCGCATCGCCACGCGCGGTGTGGAGCTGCGCGGCACGACGCTGGAGCTGGCGGCCGGCGAGGTGTGGACGGACGCCGTCGCCCGCACGGTCGAGGCCGGGCTCGCCGGCGTCGAGTGCCTGGCCGGCATCCCCGGGTCCGCGGGCGCCACGCCGATCCAGAACGTGGGCGCCTACGGCCAGGAGGTTTCCTCCACCATCACCGAGGTCATCGCCTACGACCGGCGCGCCGGCGAGACCGTCACGCTGACGAACGAGGAGTGCGCCTTCTCGTACCGCCACAGCCGCTTCAAGGCCGACCCCGAGCGCTACGTCGTGCTGCGCGTCCGCTTCGAGCTGGAGGACGCGGGCAGGCTCTCCGCACCCGTCAAGTACGCCGAGGCGGCCCGCGCGCTCGGCGTCGAACCGGGGGACCGGGTGCCGCTGGCCGACGCCCGCGAGACCGTGCTGAAGCTGCGCGCCGGTAAGGGCATGGTGCTCGACCCCGAGGACCACGACACGTGGTCCGCCGGGTCCTTCTTCACCAACCCGATCCTCACCGACGAGCAGTTCGCCGCGTTCCGCGCGCGCGTGGGCGAGCGGCTGGGCGACGGCGTGGAGCCGCCCGCCTACCCGGCGGGGCAGGGCCGTACGAAGACCTCCGCGGCCTGGCTGATCGACAAGGCGGGTTTCACCAAGGGCTACGGCACCGGACCGGCCCGCATCTCCACCAAGCACACCCTCGCCCTCACCAACCGGGGCGACGCCACCACCGAGGACCTGCTGGCCCTGGCCCGCGAGGTGGTCGCCGGCGTCCGCGAGGCCTTCGGCATCACGCTGGTCAACGAGCCGGTGACGGTCGGCGTCAACCTCTGACGGCACGAACGGCAGTGGCCTAGTACGCCACCCCCACCCCCTGCTTCACCGTCCCCGCGTCGTCGATCATCGCCAGCATCGCGTGCGCCACGTCGGCGCGTGCGATGAAACGGCCCTGGCGCGGGAAGCCGCCGACGGTGGTGCGGTAGCGGCCGGTGAGCGGCTTGTTCTGCAGGCGCGGCGGCCGTACGGAGGTCCAGTCCGTGCCGCTGCGGGCCAGCTCGGCCTCCATCCCGCGCAGATCGGTGTAGACGTCCTTCAGGACGGCCGACACCAGGCCGCGCATCGCACGGTCCAGCGCGCCGTCTCGCTCGGGGGCGGGGCCGACGGGACCGGCGCTGACCACGAGCAGCCGTCGTACGTCCTCCGCCTCCATGGCGCGCAGCACCGTACGGGTCAGCCGGGTGGCGACCCCGGCGTCCTTGCGGCTGCGCGCGCCCAGGCCGGAGAGGACCGCGTCCCGGCCCCGGACGGCGGTGCGCAGTTCCTCGGGGTCGGTGAGGTCGGCGCGGAACACCTGCAGCGTGTCCCCCGTGACGTCGAGCCGGGCCGGATCGCGGACCACGGCCGTCACCCGGTGGCCGGCGTCGAGCGCCTGGCGCACGATCTCCCGGCCGATGCCGCCGGTGGCGCCGAAAACGGTGAGGTTCATGAGTGCTCCCGTACTCGGGACTGGTGGGTGAGTGTTCACTCACCCCTGCTCCCCCTAGAGTGGGTAAGCACTCACCCACCCGTCAAGCCCGATTGGACTCCCATGGAGCCGAAGCCGGCGCGTGTCCGCATCCTCGACGCCGCCCACGAGCTCATGCTCACCGTCGGACTCGCCCGGGCCACCACCAAGGAGATCGCCCGCGCGGCCGGCTGCTCCGAAGCGGCCCTCTACAAGTACTTCGACAGCAAGGAGGACCTGTTCGTGCGCGTCCTCGCCGAGCGGCTGCCCCGGCTCACGCCCCTCCTCAACAGCCTCGCCGCACAACCGGGACAGGACACCCTGGAGGGCAACCTCACCGAGATCGCCCGCCAGGCCGCCCTCTTCTACGAGCAGAGCTTCCCGATCGCCGCCTCCCTGTACGCCGAGACCCAGCTCAAACGGCGCCACGACGACGCCCTGCGCACGCTCGGCTCCGGCCCGCACCGGCCCATCCAGGACCTGGACGCCTACCTGCGCGCGGAACAGGCCGTCGGCCGGGTCCGCGCCGACGCCGACACCTTTGCGGCCGCCTCCCTGCTGCTGGGCGCCTGCGCGCAGCGCGCCTTCGCCTACGACGCGACCGACACGGGGGAGCGGCCGTCGGTCGACGCGTTCGCCGCGCGGCTCGCGCGGACGCTGCTGGGCGGAATCTCCGTTGCGCCGCCCTCAGCGTGAGTATCACGCTGAGGGCATGACAACCGTCCACGCGATCACGGCCGTATGCGGCTGAAGCTGCGCGAGTTCCGGCCCCGCACCGGCCCGCACCAGCACCGGGTCGTCCAGCCCCGGCAGCCCCTGCGCCACACCTCGCTGCGCGCCCCCGAGCCCATCGGCCTGCTGCTCGGCGACCACGACGGACTGCGCCGGCTGGCCGGCCTGTTCTCCTTCGCCGCCTACTCCCGGCACACGATCGTCCACGTGCCGCTGCGCGAAGGCGTCCCGCCCGACGAGGGCGTGGGCGAGCGCGTCGACCTCGTCCTCGCCCACCACGTCCTCGGTCTGCGCCCCGCACAGTGGCCCGAACTGCGCCGCAGGCTCCGCCGGGGCGTGCCGCTGACCGCCCGCACCGACGAGGTGCGCACCGCGCGGGACGCCGCCGCCTGGCGTGAGCGGCGGGAGCGGCCGGGCTCCCGGGACGTGCTGCGGCACGCCACGCACGCGTGCACGTTCTTCCTCTTCGGCAGCCGGGACGTGTTCGCCGAGACGGCCACCTGGTTCGCCCACGCGGCCGGCAACGGGCCGTACCGGAAGAACGCCGCCAAGGGGCACGCGATGCTGATGGCCGAGCTCCCGGCCCTCGTCCAGCCACCCGGCGGCGGGCACTCGGTCGACGTACTGGTCTGCTTCAAGCCCTATCCGCCCTACGCCCACTTCAGACGGCCGGGCGAGCCACCGAGTCGTCTCAGACGGCCGGGCGGGCCAGCCATTCGTCCACGCCGGCCAGCAGCCGTGCCCTGACGTCCTCCGGGGCGGCCGAACCCCGCACGGACTGCCGGGCCAGCTCCGCGAGCTCGGCGTCCGAGAAGCCGTGCGCGTGCCGGGCGATCTCGTACTGGGCGGCCAGCCGGGAGCCGAACAGCAGCGGGTCGTCGGCGCCGAGGGCCATCGGAACGCCCGCCTCGAAGAAGGCCCGCAGCGGGACGTCCTCGGGCTTCTCGTACACGCCGAGCGCCACGTTCGACGCCGGGCACACCTCGCAGGTCACCTGCCGGTCCGCCAGCCGCTTCAGCAGCCGCGGGTCCTCCGCCGCGCGCACCCCGTGCCCGATCCGCGAGGCGTGCAGGTCGTCCAGGCAGTCGCGCACCGACGCCGGGCCGGTCAGCTCGCCGCCGTGCGGGGCCGACAGCAGGCCGCCCTCGCGCGCGATGTGGAAGGCCCGGTCGAAGTCCCGCGCCATGCCCCGCCGCTCGTCGTTGGAGAGCCCGAAACCGACCACGCCCCGGTCCGCGTACCGCACCGCCAGGCGGGCCAGCGTACGGGCGTCCAAGGGGTGCTTCATGCGGTTGGCGGCGACCAGCACGCGCATGCCGAGCCCGGTCTCCCGGGACGTCGTGTCCACGGCGTCCAGGATGATCTCCAGCGCGGGGATCAGACCGCCCAGCCGGGGCGCGTACGACGTCGGGTCCACCTGGATCTCCAGCCAGCCCGAACCGTCCCTCACGTCCTCCTCGGCGGCCTCCCGGACCAGGCGCTGGATGTCCTCGGGCCGGCGCAGGCAGGAGCGCGCCGCGTCGTAGAGCCGCTGGAAACGGAACCAGCCCCGCTCGTCGGTGGCCCGCAGCTTGGGCGGTTCGCCGCTGGTCAGGGCTTCGGTCAGGGCCTCGGGCAGACGCACGCCGTACTTGTCGGCCAGTTCCAGGACGGTTCCCGGCCGCATCGAACCGGTGAAGTGCAGATGCAGATGGGCTTTCGGCAGCTCAGAGAGATCACGTACACGCTCCATTCCCAGATCCTGCCGTACGTCCCTGCCGTACCGGTAGCCGTTTCCCCGTACGTGGTCTTGCTCGCACAAACGAACAGGGGCACCCCGAACCTTCGGGGTGCCCCTGTCCAAAAATGGACCAGCTCAGGCCTTGGCCTCCGCCAGCAGCTTCTGGAGGCGGCTCACGCCCTCGACGAGGTCCTCGTCGCCCAGCGCGTACGACAGCCGCAGGTAGCCCGGCGTGCCGAAGGCCTCGCCCGGGACCACCGCGACCTCGACCTCCTCCAGGATCAGCGCGGCCAGCTCGACCGTGTCCTGCGGCCGCTTGCCGCGGATCTCCCTGCCGAGCAGGGCCTTGACCGACGGGTAGGCGTAGAAGGCGCCCTCGGGCTCCGGGCAGACCACGCCGTCGATCTCGTTGAGCATCCGCACGATCGTCCTGCGGCGCCGGTCGAAGGCCTCGCGCATCTTCGCCACGGCCTCCAGGCCACCGGAGACGGCGGCCAGGGCGGCCACCTGGGCCACGTTGGAGACGTTGGAGGTGGCGTGCGACTGCAGGTTGGTCGCGGCCTTGACGACGTCCTTCGGGCCGATGACCCAGCCCACGCGCCAGCCGGTCATGGCGTACGTCTTCGCCACACCGTTGACCACGATGCACTTGTCGCGCAGCTCGGGCAGCAGCGCCGGCAGGGACACCGCGGCGGCGTCGCCGTAGACCAGGTGCTCGTAGATCTCGTCGGTCAGCACCCACAGGCCGTGCTCCACGGCCCAGCGGCCGATCGCCTCGGTCTCGGCCTCGGAGTACACCGCACCGGTCGGGTTGGACGGGGAGACGAAGAGTACGACCTTGGTCTTCTCCGTGCGCGCCGCCTCCAGCTGCTCGACCGAGACGCGGTAGCCGGTCGTCTCGTCGGCCACGACCTCCACCGGGACACCGCCGGCCAGGCGGATCGACTCCGGGTACGTCGTCCAGTACGGCGCCGGGACGATGACCTCGTCGCCCGGGTCGAGGATCGCGGCGAACGCCTCGTAGATGGCCTGCTTGCCGCCGTTGGTGACGAGGATCTGCGAGACGTCGGGCTCCCAGCCGGAGTCGCGCAGCGTCTTCGCGGCGATGGCGGCCTTCAGCTCGGGCAGGCCGCCGGCGGGCGTGTAGCGGTGGTACTTGGGGTTCTTGCAGGCCTCGACGGCCGCCTCGACGATGTAGTCCGGGGTCGGGAAGTCGGGCTCGCCGGCGCCGAAGCCGATCACCGGACGCCCGGCGGCCTTCAGGGCCTTGGCCTTGGCGTCCACGGCGAGGGTGGCGGACTCGGAGATCGCGCCGACTCGGGCGGAGACCCGGCGCTCGGTGGGTGGGGTTGCAGCGCTCATGGAGCCCATCGTTCCAGACCGGAAATGTCCCCGGCACATGGGTTTCACGGACTGAACAACCAGGGGTCGATGCGTGAACACGGGTCCGAATCCGGCCCCCGGCCAGGACGATCTTTGGTCAACCGGCCCTGGACGGGCGCTTTCTGTTCGACGCCGGGCCGCGGACCACGTACACTCTCACCTCGTTGGCCTTCAGAAGCCGCCGCCGAAACCGGTGCACACCTCGCACCCGGCCGGATGCGGTACGTTGGGGGGCACACAAAGGGTCGTAGCTCAATTGGTAGAGCACCGGTCTCCAAAACCGGCGGTTGGGGGTTCAAGTCCCTCCGGCCCTGCTACACACACCGCCAGGATGTGTGCGCATGTACGTACAGCAATGCACCGCCGTGCGGCTCAGAAACCGGGCGCGGCACGGCCACGACCCGGGACCAGGTGAGGACAATGACGGACGCCGTGGGCTCCATCGACACGCCTGATGCCCAGGACGAGGCGCTCGAGTCCAAGAAGAAGGCCCGCAAGGGCGGCAAGCGCGCCAAGAAGGGCCCGCTGAAGCGCCTCGCCACCTTCTACCGCCAGATCATCGCGGAACTCCGCAAGGTCGTCTGGCCGACGCGCAACCAGCTGACGTCGTACACCACAGTGGTGATCTTCTTCGTCGCCATCATGATCGCGCTGGTGACCGTGATTGACTATGGGCTCAACCACGCGGCCAAGTACGTCTTCGGCTGAGCCAAGAGCGAAGGGCGCCGTGGCACCGGCGCCCGTTTTCGCATGTTCCACCCCTATGTATCCAGGAAGAAGCAGCCATCGTGTCTGACCCGAACCTGAACGACGACGCCATCGAGCCTCGCGGTACCGCTGCCGAGATGGTGGACGACGAGCTCGACATCGTCGAGGGCGCGGACGAGCAGGACGAGTTCGAGGCTGCCGAGGCCGAGGCGGGGGAGCCGGCCGAAGAGGCTGCCCTGAACGTCGAGGACGAGGACGAAGAGGACGAGGAAGCCGGCGAGGAGGCTGCCGCCGAGGCCGCCGAGGAGGAGCCGGCCGCGCCCGTCGACCCCGTCGAGGCCCTGCGCGAGGAACTGCGCTCCCTGCCCGGCGAGTGGTACGTCATCCACACCTACGCCGGCTACGAGAACCGCGTGAAGACCAACCTGGAGCAGCGCGCCGTCTCGCTGAACGTCGAGGACTACATCTTCCAGGCCGAGGTGCCGCAGGAGGAGGTCGTCCAGATCAAGAACGGCGACCGCAAGACGATCAAGCAGAACAAGCTGCCGGGTTACGTCCTGGTCCGCATGGACCTGACCAACGAGTCCTGGGGCGTCGTCCGCAACACCCCGGGCGTCACGGGCTTCGTGGGCAACGCCTACGACCCGTACCCGCTGACCCTGGACGAGATCGTCAAGATGCTCGCCCCGGAGGCCGAGGAGAAGGCCGCCCGCGAGGCCGCCGAGGCCGAGGGCAAGCCCGCGCCGCAGCGCAAGGTCGAGGTCCAGGTGCTGGACTTCGAGGTCGGCGACTCGGTCACCGTCACCGACGGTCCGTTCGCCACCCTGCAGGCGACCATCAACGAGATCAACCCCGACTCGAAGAAGGTCAAGGGCCTGGTGGAGATCTTCGGCCGCGAGACGCCGGTCGAGCTGTCCTTCGACCAGATCCAGAAGAACTAGTCCATTTCTGGACGTCGCTCTTCCGCGCAGGTCAGGCGGGCTGTCTCAGCCGGTCTGACCTGCGCGGTTTTTGGCCGCGCATCCATACCCGTTATCGTTGTGCGGTATGCCTGCGTCAGGATCGCGATCCTCGCGCGGGCATGGACCCGAATGAAAGGACCCGGAGAGCTATGCCTCCCAAGAAGAAGAAGGTCACGGGGCTCATCAAGCTCCAGATCAACGCCGGTGCGGCGAACCCGGCCCCGCCGGTCGGCCCCGCGCTCGGTCAGCACGGCGTCAACATCATGGAGTTCTGCAAGGCCTACAACGCCGCGACCGAGTCGCAGCGCGGTTGGGTCATCCCGGTGGAGATCACGGTCTACGAGGACCGTTCCTTCACCTTCGTCACCAAGACGCCGCCGGCCGCGAAGATGATCCTCAAGGCCGCTGGTGTCGAGAAGGGCTCCGGCGAGCCGCACAAGACCAAGGTCGCCAAGATCACCGAGGCGCAGGTCCGCGAGATCGCCCAGACCAAGATGCCCGACCTCAACGCCAACGACCTGGACGCCGCGTCCAAGATCATCGCCGGCACCGCCCGCTCCATGGGCATCACGGTCGAGGGCTGACCTCAACCCCCCGTAGTCATGCGGCCGTCGCCGGTCGCACGTGGCAGGGCCTGCTCGGCCCAGGGACCACGACTCCTTTCAGAACACACAGGAGCAAGTTGTGAGCAAGCGCAGCAAGGCTCTCCGCGCTGCGGACGCCAAGGTCGACCGGGAGAAGCTGTACGCCCCGCTCGAGGCCGTCCGTCTCGCCAAGGAGACCTCCACGACCAAGTTCGACGCCACCGTCGAGGTCGCCTTCCGTCTGGGTGTCGACCCGCGCAAGGCCGACCAGATGGTCCGTGGCACCGTGAACCTTCCGCACGGCACCGGTAAGACCGCCCGGGTCCTGGTCTTCGCGACCGGCGACCGTGCCGAGGCCGCGCGTGCCGCGGGCGCCGACATCGTCGGCGCCGACGAGCTGATCGATGAGGTCTCGAAGGGCCGTCTGGACTTCGACGCCGTCGTCGCCACCCCGGACCTCATGGGCAAGGTCGGCCGCCTCGGCCGCGTCCTCGGCCCGCGTGGTCTGATGCCGAACCCGAAGACCGGCACCGTCACCCCCGACGTCGCCAAGGCCGTCACCGAGATCAAGGGCGGCAAGATCGAGTTCCGCGTCGACAAGCACTCGAACCTGCACTTCATCATCGGCAAGGTGTCCTTCGACGACGCCAAGCTGGTGGAGAACTACGGCGCCGCGCTGGAGGAGATCCTCCGTCTGAAGCCGTCCGCCGCCAAGGGTCGCTACCTCAAGAAGGCCGCCATCACCACCACGATCGGCCCCGGCATCCCGGTCGACCCGAACCGCACCCGCAACCTCCTCACCGAGGAGGACCCGGCCGCCGTCTGAGCCCTCCGCTCAGCCCGGTAGCCGCGTCAGGTACGCGTGAGCAAGGGCGGGCCCTGCAACCTTCCAGGTGCGGGGCCCGTCCTTTCTTTGTGCGAACTTTCGTACGACTGTCAGTGGCCTGAGCTACGGTGCAGGACACACGATTTGTCATAGGGGTGGGACCAGATGAAGAGCACGACCGTCCGCCGTACGGCCCTTTCCGTAGCCGCTGTCGCCGCGCTGACCTCGGTGGCGGCCTGCGGCTCCTCCTCCGGCTCGGGCAAGGGCGACAAGGCGGCGGCAGGCGGCGGCACGATCCACGTCAGCCCCATCGCCGCCGTCCTGCGCACCACCGAGCAGTCCACCGACAAGGCGGAATCGGCGAAGGTGCGCTCCAGCACCACCCTGGGCACGGTCATGTCACTGAGCGCGACCGGCGAGGTGTCCTGGGCCGGCGGCCTCAAGGGCGACCTCACCCTCACCTACACCGGCGGCAGGCTCGGCGAGGCCATGCGCAAGGCCGGCACGCCGTCCTCGGAGGCCCGGTATCTGCCGGACGCCGTCTACGGCAGGGTGGGCGGCAAGTTCGCTGAGCAGACCGGCAAGCACTGGATCCGGTACAGCTACGCCGACCTCACCAAGATCACCGGCGGCGCCACGTCCAACCTCCAGGACCAGGCGCGGACCACCACGCCGTACCAGTCGGTGCAGATGCTGCTGGCCTCGCACGACGTGAAGAAGGTCGGCAGGGAGGAGGTCTCCGGTGCCCGGGTCACGCACTACTCCGGCACCATCGACGTCGCCGACTTCGCCCGCAAGAACGGCAACCTGAGCGCCTCCCGGCTGGCCGAGCTCAAGCGGCAGCTCGACAAGACGGGTATCACCACGGAGACCGTCGACATCTGGATCAACGACCAGAACCTCCTGGTCAAGAAGACCGAGAAGGCCGACACGGCGTACGGCGCCATGACCAACACCACCTACTACAGCGACTACGGCGTGAAGGTCTCCCCCGAGGCGCCCCCGGCGAGCGACACCAAGGACTTCAAGGACCTGATGAAGTCCCTCGGCGTCCCCGGCTCGGGCAAGACGTCGAGCGGTTCCGCCACCAGTGTTCCCGGGGCGGGCACCGGCATCAGCTCCTGACCTCACCGGGGCCGGGGCCCGATTTGCTCGACGGCGCCCCGGTCCCGTAGTCTCCTTCCGAAGCCAAAGACCGCTGGTCGTTGCCGCGCGCTTGAACGAGGGTGCGGTGGCCGAAGGATCCGCTGAAAAGTGGGCGACCCGCGCAGGTGACAGTGGAAGAACTCCCGGAGTGCGCGCGCCGAGCGCGTGTGCGGCCGGTCGAGTCCGCCCCGTGCGCCTGCGCCGGGGCGTTTCGTTTTCCCCAGTCCTCCTTCGGGTCCGCGCGGTCCGAATCACCCGGAAGGAGGCCGAGGCTCTATGGCGAGGCCCGACAAGGCTGCCGCGGTTGCGGAGCTGACGGACAAGTTCCGCAGCTCCAACGCCGCCGTGCTGACCGAGTACCGCGGTCTCACCGTGGCGCAGCTCAAGACGCTGCGCCGGTCGCTCGGTGAGAACGCCCAGTACGCCGTGGTGAAGAACACGCTGACCAAGATTGCGGCCAAGGAGGCCGGGATCACGCTGGAGGACCAGCTCTTCGCTGGCCCGACGGCCGTCGCCTTCGTCACCGGTGACCCGGTGGAGTCGGCGAAGGGTCTGCGTGACTTCGCCAAGGACAACCCCAATCTCGTCATCAAGGGCGGTGTCCTCGAGGGCAAGGCCCTCTCCGCCGACGAGATCAAGAAGCTTGCGGACCTCGAGTCCCGCGAGGTTCTGCTCAGCAAGCTGGCCGGTGCCTTCAAGGGCAAGCAGTCCCAGGCTGCTCAGCTCTTCCAGGCGCTGCCGTCGAAGCTCGTCCGCACCGTGGACGCGCTGCGCGCCAAGCAGGCCGAGCAGGGCGGTGCCGAGTAATTCGGCTCGCTTTCTGATCCTGGCCGCATGAGGCGGCGAGGGTCTCAGCGGGCCGACGTACGCCCGCCTTACCCAGTACATCCGGCACCTGCCGATTGAGTGGAAGGACCGCCATCATGGCGAAGCTCACCCAGGACGAGCTGCTTGCCCAGTTCGAGGAGATGACCCTCATCGAGCTCTCCGAGTTCGTGAAGGCCTTCGAGGAGAAGTTCGACGTCACCGCCGCCGCCGCGGTCGCCGTTGCCGGCCCCGCCGGCCCGGCCGCCGTTGCCGAGGCCGAGGAGGAGAAGGACGAGTTCGACGTCATCCTCACCGGCGCCGGCGACAAGAAGATCCAGGTCATCAAGGTCGTGCGTGAGCTGACCTCCCTGGGTCTGAAGGAGGCCAAGGACCTCGTCGACGGCACCCCGAAGCCGGTCCTCGAGAAGGTCAACAAGGAAGCCGCCGAGAAGGCCGCCGAGTCCCTCAAGGCCGCCGGCGCCTCCGTCGAGGTCAAGTAAGACCTTCCGGGTCCCGCGACACCGCAGGACTCGACTGCGCGCAGAAATTCAGTCCCGTAGGGCTGTAACGCGAACGCACCGAAGGGCGATCATCCATCCGGGTGGTCGCCCTTCGGCGTTCCCCGGAGCCCGGCCTGGGCTGCCTTGCACCTGTGTTCGTGAGGGGTAAGGTGATCTTCGCCGTGTCTCCGGATGCCCGGTTCCCCGCAAGGGGGCCCTTGACGAACCGCACGCAGCGCGCAATTCTCAGGACGCGTCGTCACAAGGATCCGAATCCGAGGCATGGATCGACGGCGAAGAGGGCAGTATCAACGTGCGTTGAGGGCAGGCATGCCGAGGGCGTTGACAAGAGCGGTGAGCACAGCGAGGGTCTCGACAAACCCGCACTGGACATCAGTGTGCCAAGTGGCTACACTGACCCTTTGCGCTGCCTGTTAGCTGTCCCCTGCCCGTCACCAGGGGTCTGCCCTCACTCGAGCACTGATGACAAAAGCTCCCTTGACCTGGGGTTTCTGTCTCTGTGTACGGGTGAGGGGCCGGTACGCGCGTAGTGAGTCCGAGCCCTCGGAAGGACCCCCTCTTGGCCGCCTCGCGCAATGCCTCGACCGCGAATATGAACAACGGCGCCAGCACCGCCCCGCTGCGCATCTCCTTTGCAAAGATCAAGGAGCCTCTCGAGGTTCCGAACCTGCTCGCGCTGCAGACCGAGAGCTTTGACTGGCTGCTCGGCAACACCGCCTGGCAGAGTCGGGTCGAGGAGGCTCTGGAGAACGGTCAGGACGTCCCCACCAAGTCCGGTCTGGAGGAGATCTTCGAGGAGATCTCCCCGATCGAGGACTTCTCCGGGTCGATGTCCCTGACGTTCCGGGACCACCGCTTCGAGCCGCCGAAGAACTCCATCGACGAGTGCAAGGAGCGCGACTTCACGTACGCCGCCCCGCTCTTCGTCACCGCGGAGTTCACCAACAACGAGACCGGTGAGATCAAGTCCCAGACGGTCTTCATGGGCGACTTCCCGCTCATGACGAACAAGGGCACCTTCGTCATCAACGGCACCGAGCGTGTCGTGGTGTCCCAGCTGGTCCGTTCCCCCGGTGTCTACTTCGACTCCACCATCGACAAGACGTCCGACAAGGACATCTTCTCCGCCAAGATCATCCCCTCCCGGGGTGCGTGGCTGGAGATGGAGATCGACAAGCGCGACATGGTCGGTGTGCGTATCGACCGCAAGCGCAAGCAGTCGGTCACCGTGCTGCTGAAGGCGCTCGGCTGGACGACCGAGCAGATCCTCGAGGAGTTCGGCGAGTACGAGTCCATGCGCGCCACCCTGGAGAAGGACCACACCCAGGGCCAGGACGACGCGCTGCTCGACATCTACCGCAAGCTGCGTCCGGGCGAGCCCCCCACGCGTGAGGCCGCGCAGACGCTGCTGGAGAACCTCTACTTCAACCCCAAGCGCTACGACCTCGCCAAGGTCGGCCGTTACAAGGTCAACAAGAAGCTCGGTGCGGACGAGCCGCTGGACGCCGGCGTGCTCACCACCGACGACATCATCGCCACCATCAAGTACCTGGTGAAGCTGCACGCCGGCGAGACCGAGACGGTCGGCGAGTCGGGTCGCACCATCATGGTCGAGACCGACGACATCGACCACTTCGGCAACCGCCGTATCCGCAGCGTCGGCGAGCTGATCCAAAACCAGGTCCGTACGGGTCTCGCCCGTATGGAGCGTGTCGTGCGCGAGCGCATGACCACCCAGGACGTCGAGGCGATCACGCCGCAGACCCTGATCAACATCCGCCCGGTCGTGGCGTCGATCAAGGAGTTCTTCGGCACCTCGCAGCTGTCCCAGTTCATGGACCAGAACAACCCGCTGTCGGGGCTGACGCACAAGCGTCGTCTGAACGCCCTCGGCCCGGGTGGTCTCTCCCGTGAGCGGGCCGGCTTCGAGGTCCGTGACGTGCACCCCTCGCACTACGGCCGCATGTGCCCGATCGAGACGCCGGAAGGCCCGAACATCGGTCTGATCGGCTCGCTCGCCTCCTACGGCCGGGTCAACGCGTTCGGTTTCATCGAGACGCCGTACCGCAAGGTCGTCGACGGCCAGGTCAGCGACGAGGTCGACTACCTGACCGCCGACGAGGAGGACCGCTTCGTCATCGCGCAGGCCAACGCGCCGCTGAACGACGAGATGCGGTTCGCCGAGGCCCGCGTGCTGGTCCGCCGCCGTGGCGGCGAGGTCGACTACGTCGGCCCCGAGGACGTGGACTACATGGACGTCTCGCCGCGCCAGATGGTGTCGGTCGCGACCGCCATGATCCCCTTCCTCGAGCACGACGACGCCAACCGTGCCCTCATGGGCGCGAACATGATGCGTCAGGCCGTGCCGCTGATTAAGTCCGAGGCCCCGCTCGTCGGCACCGGCATGGAGTACCGCTCCGCGGTCGACGCCGGCGACGTGGTCAAGGCCGAGAAGGACGGTGTGGTCCAGGAGGTCTCCGCGGACTACATCACCACCGCCAACGACGACGGCACGTACATCACGTACCGCCTGGCCAAGTTCTCCCGGTCCAACCAGGGCACCTCGGTCAACCAGAAGGTCATCGTCAACGAGGGCGACCGCGTCGTCACCGGCCAGGTGCTGTCCGACGGCCCGGCCACCCAGAACGGCGAGATGGCCCTCGGCAAGAACCTGCTCGTGGCGTTCATGCCGTGGGAGGGTCACAACTACGAGGACGCGATCATCCTGTCGCAGCGCCTCGTGCAGGACGACGTCCTCTCCTCGATCCACATCGAGGAGCACGAGGTCGACGCCCGTGACACCAAGCTCGGCCCCGAGGAGATCACCCGGGACATCCCGAACGTCTCCGAGGAGGTCCTCGCCGACCTCGACGAGCGCGGCATCATCCGCATCGGTGCCGAGGTCATCGCCGGTGACATCCTCGTCGGCAAGGTCACGCCGAAGGGTGAGACCGAGCTGACCCCCGAGGAGCGCCTGCTGCGCGCGATCTTCGGTGAGAAGGCCCGTGAGGTCCGTGACACCTCGCTGAAGGTGCCGCACGGCGAGACCGGCAAGGTCATCGGTGTGCGCGTCTTCGACCGCGAGGAGGGCGACGAGCTGCCGCCGGGCGTGAACCAGCTGGTCCGCGTCTACGTCGCACAGAAGCGCAAGATCACCGACGGTGACAAGCTCGCCGGCCGTCACGGCAACAAGGGTGTCATCTCCAAGATCCTGCCGATCGAGGACATGCCGTTCCTGGAGGACGGCACCCCGGTCGACATCATCCTCAACCCGCTGGGTGTGCCGTCCCGAATGAACCCGGGACAGGTCCTGGAGATCCACCTCGGCTGGCTCGCCAGCCGCGGCTGGGACGTCTCCGGCCTCGCGGACGAGTGGGCCCAGCGCCTGCAGGCCATCGGCGCCGACCAGGTCGCCCCGCGCACCAACGTCGCGACCCCGGTCTTCGACGGTGCCCGCGAGGACGAGCTGGCGGGTCTGCTGCAGCACACCATCCCGAACCGCGACGGCGAGCGCATGGTGCTCCCGTCCGGCAAGGCGCGGCTGTTCGACGGCCGCTCCGGTGAGCCGTTCCCGGACCCGATCTCGGTCGGTTACATGTACATCCTGAAGCTGCACCACCTGGTCGACGACAAGCTGCACGCCCGCTCGACCGGTCCGTACTCGATGATCACCCAGCAGCCGCTGGGTGGTAAGGCGCAGTTCGGTGGCCAGCGGTTCGGCGAGATGGAGGTGTGGGCACTCGAGGCCTACGGCGCCGCGTACGCCCTCCAGGAACTGCTGACCATCAAGTCCGACGACGTCACCGGCCGCGTGAAGGTCTACGAGGCCATCGTCAAGGGCGAGAACATCCCCGAGCCCGGCATCCCCGAGTCCTTCAAGGTCCTCATCAAGGAGATGCAGTCGCTCTGCCTGAACGTGGAGGTGCTGTCCAGCGACGGTATGTCCATCGAGATGCGTGACACCGACGAGGACGTCTTCCGCGCTGCGGAGGAGCTCGGCATCGACCTGTCCCGGCGCGAGCCGAGCAGCGTCGAAGAGGTCTGACGGGAGTCCGGCGGGGCCCCCACCCACGGGGCCCCGCCGACCCCCAGGCCCCCGTTTCAGACCACAGACTTACGACCCTGAGAGGGATTGACGCATAGTGCTCGACGTCAACTTCTTCGACGAGCTCCGGATCGGCCTGGCCACCGCTGACGACATCCGTCAGTGGAGCCACGGCGAGGTCAAGAAGCCCGAGACCATCAACTACCGCACCCTCAAGCCCGAGAAGGACGGCCTCTTCTGCGAGAAGATCTTCGGCCCCACCCGGGACTGGGAGTGCTACTGCGGCAAGTACAAGCGCGTCCGCTTCAAGGGCATCATCTGTGAGCGCTGTGGCGTCGAGGTCACCCGCGCCAAGGTGCGCCGTGAGCGGATGGGCCACATCGAGCTCGCCGCGCCCGTCACGCACATCTGGTACTTCAAGGGTGTCCCCTCGCGCCTCGGCTACCTGCTGGACCTGGCGCCCAAGGACCTCGAGAAGGTCATCTACTTCGCCGCGTACATGATCACGTACGTCGACGAGGAGCGCCGTACCCGCGACCTGCCCTCCCTGGAGGCGCACGTCTCGGTCGAGCGCCAGCAGATCGAGAACCGCCGGGACGCCGACCTGGAGGCCCGCGCCAAGAAGCTCGAGTCCGACCTGGCCGAGCTGGAGGCCGAGGGCGCCAAGGCCGACGTGCGCCGCAAGGTGCGCGAGGGTGCCGAGCGCGAGATGAAGCAGCTGCGCGACCGTGCGCAGCGCGAGATCGACCGCCTCGACGAGGTGTGGAACCGGTTCAAGAACCTCAAGGTCCAGGACCTCGAGGGCGACGAGCTGCTCTACCGCGAGCTGCGTGACCGCTTCGGCACGTACTTCGACGGCTCGATGGGTGCCGCGGCGCTGCAGAAGCGTCTGGAGTCCTTCGACCTCGAGGAGGAGGCCGAGCGCCTCCGCGAGATCATCCGCACCGGCAAGGGCCAGAAGAAGACCCGTGCCCTCAAGCGCCTGAAGGTCGTCTCCGCGTTCCTGCAGACGTCCAACAGCCCCAAGGGCATGGTCCTGGACTGCGTCCCGGTCATCCCGCCGGACCTGCGTCCGATGGTGCAGCTGGACGGTGGCCGCTTCGCGACCTCCGACCTGAACGACCTGTACCGCCGTGTCATCAACCGCAACAACCGTCTGAAGAGGCTGCTCGACCTCGGCGCGCCCGAGATCATCGTCAACAACGAGAAGCGCATGCTTCAGGAGGCTGTTGACGCCCTCTTCGACAACGGCCGTCGCGGCCGTCCGGTGACCGGTCCCGGTAACCGCCCGCTGAAGTCCCTCAGCGACATGCTGAAGGGCAAGCAGGGTCGATTCCGTCAGAACCTGCTCGGCAAGCGTGTCGACTACTCGGCGCGTTCCGTGATCGTCGTCGGTCCGCAGCTGAAACTGCACCAGTGCGGTCTGCCGAAGGCGATGGCGCTGGAGCTGTTCAAGCCGTTCGTGATGAAGCGCCTGGTCGACCTGAACCACGCGCAGAACATCAAGAGCGCCAAGCGCATGGTGGAACGCGGCCGTACGGTCGTGTACGACGTCCTCGAAGAGGTCATCGCCGAGCACCCGGTCCTGCTGAACCGTGCTCCCACCCTGCACCGCCTCGGCATCCAGGCCTTCGAGCCGCAGCTGGTCGAGGGCAAGGCCATCCAGATCCACCCGCTCGTCTGCACCGCGTTCAACGCGGACTTCGACGGTGACCAGATGGCCGTGCACCTGCCGCTGTCCGCGGAGGCGCAGGCCGAGGCCCGCATCCTGATGCTGTCCTCGAACAACATCCTCAAGCCGGCCGACGGCCGTCCGGTGACGATGCCGACCCAGGACATGGTCCTCGGTCTGTTCTTCCTCACCACCGACGGCGAGATGCGTGACGTCAAGGGCGAGGGCCGCTCGTTCGCGTCCGTGGCCGAGGCGATCATGGCGTTCGACGCCGGCGAGCTCTCGCTGCAGTCGCGCGTGGACATCCGCTTCCCGGTGGGCACCATCCCGCCGCGCGGCTGGACCCCGCCGGCGCGCGAGGAGGGCGAGCCGGAGTGGCAGCAGGGTGACAGCTTCCGGCTGAACACCACCCTGGGCCGCGCGCTCTTCAACGAGCTGCTGCCCGAGGACTACCCGTTCGTCGACTACGAGGTCGGCAAGAAGCAGCTCTCCGAGATCGTCAACGACCTCGCCGAGCGCTACCCGAAGGTCATCGTGGCGGCGACGCTCGACAACCTGAAGGCGTCCGGCTTCTACTGGGCCACCCGTTCCGGCGTCACCGTCGCCATCTCCGACGTCGTCGTTCCCGAGGCGAAGAAGGAGATCGTCCGCGGCTACGAGGCGCAGGACGAGAAGGTCCAGAAGCAGTACGAGCGCGGTCTGATCACCAAGGACGAGCGCACGCAGGAGCTCATCGCGATCTGGACCAAGGCGACCAACGAGGTCGCCGAGGCGATGAACGAGAACTTCCCGAAGACCAACCCGATCTTCATGATGGTGAACTCGGGTGCACGAGGCAACATGATGCAGATGCGTCAGATTGCCGGTATGCGTGGTCTGGTGTCGAACGCGAAGAACGAGACGATCCCGCGGCCCATCAAGGCGTCGTTCCGTGAGGGTCTGTCCGTGCTGGAGTACTTCATCTCCACGCACGGTGCCCGTAAGGGTCTGGCGGACACCGCCCTTCGTACCGCCGACTCGGGTTACCTCACCCGTCGTCTGGTCGACGTCTCCCAGGACGTCATCATCCGCGAGGAGGACTGCGGCACCGAGCGTGGCCTCAAGCTCCACATCGCGGAGCGCGGCGCGGACGGTGTGCTGCGCAAGGCGGACGACGTCGAGACGTCCGTGTACGCGCGCTGCCTCGCCGAGGACATCGTCGTCGACGGCAAGGTGCTGGCCCCGGCCGGTACCGACCTCGGTGACGTGCTCATCGACGAGCTGGTCAAGTACGGCGTCGAGGAGGTCAAGACCCGCTCGGTCCTGACCTGCGAGTCCGCCGTCGGCACCTGCGCGATGTGCTACGGCCGTTCGCTCGCCACCGGCAAGCTGGTCGACATCGGTGAGGCGGTCGGCATCATCGCGGCCCAGTCCATCGGTGAGCCCGGTACCCAGCTGACGATGCGTACCTTCCACACCGGTGGTGTGGCCGGTGACGACATCACCCAGGGTCTGCCGCGTGTCGTCGAGCTCTTCGAGGCCCGTACCCCGAAGGGTGTCGCCCCGATCTCCGAGGCGAGCGGCCGCGTCCGCATCGAGGAGACCGAGAAGACCAAGAAGCTCATCGTCACCCCGGACGACGGCAGCGACGAGACGGCGTTCCCGATCTCCAAGCGTGCGAAGGTCCTGGTCAGCGAGGGCGAGCACGTCGAGGTGGGCCAGCAGCTCACCGTGGGTGCCACCAACCCGCACGACGTGCTGCGCATCCTGGGCCAGCGTGCCGTCCAGGTCCACCTGGTCGGCGAGGTCCAGAAGGTCTACAACTCGCAGGGTGTGTCGATCCACGACAAGCACATCGAGATCATCATCCGGCAGATGCTGCGCCGCGTGACGATCATCGAGTCCGGCGACGCCGAGCTGCTGCCCGGTGAGCTGGTCGAGCGCTCCCGCTTCGAGCACGAGAACCGTCGTGTGGTCCAGGAGGGCGGTCACCCGGCCTCCGGTCGTCCGCAGCTGATGGGTATCACCAAGGCCTCGCTGGCGACGGAATCCTGGCTGTCGGCCGCCTCCTTCCAGGAGACGACCCGAGTCCTGACGGACGCGGCGATCAACGCCAAGTCCGACAGCCTCATCGGCCTCAAGGAGAACGTCATCATCGGTAAGCTCATCCCGGCCGGTACGGGCCTGTCCCGCTACCGCAACATCCGGGTCGAGCCGACCGAGGAGGCCAAGGCCGCGATGTACTCGGCCGTCGGCTACGACGACATCGACTACTCGCCGTTCGGCACCGGCTCCGGCCAGGCCGTTCCGCTGGAGGACTACGACTACGGTCCGTACAACCAGTAAGCGAGCAGCTTGAAGGGCGGTCACCCCACGGGGTGGCCGCCCTTCGGCGTGTTCGCCGGCCGTGCGGCCGACGCCGCTACGCGCCCTGCTGCTACTGGCCCTGCGGCTGCGGTCCCTGCGGCTGCAGATACGGCTGCAGGTGGTGCAGCCGGGTGTAGTGGTCCGGGTGGGACGACAGCAGCCGGGCCAGCGCGCTCTCCTCGACGGGCCGCCCGCCGTTCTGAGCGGCCAGCTGGGTCTGCTGCGCCTGCTCCTGCCGGTGCAGCTTGTCGAGTACGGCCGCCAGCATGGGGGCGAAGCCGAGCACGGCGGCATGCTCGTCGGCCCGCAGCTCGGCGCGGCGGCCCACGGCGGCCAGGGCGTACGGCACGGCCAGGATCAGCAGCGGCAGGCCGAAGAAGGTGGTGATCGTGGCCAGGGCGATCCCGCCGACGAACAGCACCAGAAAGCCGATGCCGAAGCAGCCGAAGGCGCGCGACACCTTGAACATGAAGCCGAAGGACGCCTTCAGCACCCGCCAGGCCACCCGGCCGGGCAGGGCGTACCAGTAGCCGAGCAGCGAGGACCAGGCGTGGCCACCGACATGGTGGCCCAGCTCGTGCGCCATGACGGCGGCCAGTTCGCCGTTGGGCAGCCCGTTCATGGCGAAGCGGGTGACGCCGACGATGTGTCCGGCGGCCGCGACCGCGTTCAGGGCGTCGCTGTCCTCCACCCACAGCTCGTAGTTACGGCCCTCGATGCCGGCGCGGGCCGTCACCTCCCGCCAGACCGGTTCGAGTTTGGCGCGTTCTTGTGGAGTGGGGTAGCGCAGACGGAGCACATGGCGCGCGAGGGCGCTTTCCGTCGGCCGGTGGAACACGAGTGCGCCGCTGGCGAGCCAGGCGAGTATGACGACGATGCCCAGGCCGCCGAAGAACAGCGAGACCAGGGCGACGACGAAGAGGCTGCACAGGAAGTTGGGCACGTGCAGCAGCAGATTCCCCACGGCCGTGGCGTCCGTCCGGCGCTGATCGGCGGAGAGGAAGACCCGCCCCCGGTCGGTGTCGATGTGGTGCGGGTGCTGGGCGGGGACCGGGGGCAGGGGCGCAGGCGCCTCCGGGTACTGCGGCGGCACGGACGCCGCCTGCGGGTACGGGGGTGCCGCTGGTGCCGCCTGTGGGTACGGGGGTGCCGCTGGTGCCGCCTGTGGGTACTGCGGAGCCGCCTGTGGGTACTGCGGAGCTGCGTGGGGGTACGGCGGGGCCGGCTCGGGATGTGGGCGGGCGGGTGGCTCGGGGTGGTCCGGGGGCATGGGCTGGGTCATGGCGGTCGTTCGTTCCTTCACGTGCGGGTGGGGACGGCTGCGGACGGTCGGATCAGCCGACCAGCAGGGATGCGGGCAGCAGGACCGTGCCGGCGCAGAAGGCGATGAGCCCGGTGCGGATCCACTGGTGCTTGCGTACGGCGATCCGGCTGTTCTCGGTCAGGGCGCGGGCCAGCCCGGCCGTGGGACGGTTCTCGGTGTCGGCGAGCGCGGTCTCCAACCCGCCCTGCCGGACGGCCTGTTGGACGTCGCCGAAGTACGACAGCGGCTCCCCCGGTGTCCACGTGCCCAGCTGGTAGCGGGGCAGTACGGCGAGCAGCAGGGCGAACAGCGCGAGCAGGAGCGACAGGGCCCCGGCCCACCACAAGACGGTGCCGGCCGCGGAGAGGGCGGACGGGGTCCACTTCCGCCCGGCGAGCAGTCCGCTGAACACGCCGGCGCTCATCCCGAGCGCGGCGACCAGGACGGAGGCCTTGTTGTCGGCGTGGGCGATCTCGTTCCGTGTCTCGGCGAGCAGCCGTTCACACAGCCGCGCGGCAGCGGCGGGGACGTCCGGGGCGTCCGGTGCGCCGGGGGCGGCCGGGTCCGTGGCCGTCATGGAGCGCTCCCGGCGCCGTCGTCGTCGCCGGGCGCGACCGGCGGCTTGGCGTCGTCCGGTTCCGCCGTGGGGCGCGGGTCCGGCACCGTCGGCGTCGTGCCGTACCCCGGAGGCGGCTGCCAGGCCGGGGGCGGTGGGACGTAGGTGGGCTGGGGTGGCGGGGGCGGAACGGCGGGGGTGCCGTACGGTCCCGGCATTCCCGGCGGCGGCACGAAGGGGGCCGCGGCCGGGACCGGCGGACCGTAAGGCGCCGCCGGAGCCGCCGTCGGCGGCACCGGTGGGCTGAAGGGGCCCGGCGGAGTTGCCGTCGGCGCTGGTGGAGCCGTCGGTGTCGGAGACGGGGGAGGGCCGGAGGGCCGTGCCTCGGCGGTCGACGTCGGTGGTGTTCCCTCCGACGTCTCCGGCTGCGGGACCGGTGTCGGCTGTGCCGGTGGGCCGTAGCCGGGTCCGGCGGGCACCGGTGGGCCGTAGCCGGGGCCCTCCGGCAGCAGGGGCGGGTTCTGCGGGACTCCCGGAAGGCGCTGGTTGAGGATGTCGCTGACCGTGCGGAGAGCCAGTTGCTTGGGGCCCTCCAGCTCGTAGCTCTCGGCCGTGTCGCCGCTCAGCAGCTGCTTCACCAGGTCCATCTGCGCCTGGATCATGCGCAGCTGGTCCTCGCGCATGCTGGACATCACCAGCTGGGAGTCCTCGGGGTGCTGGGCTAGATGGAGCGCCCAGGCGTGCACGCCGCCCTGCTGCAGGTGGTACTGGTAGAAGGCGATCTTCTGGGCCTCGATCTGCTGCAACTCGATGTGCTGGCGGCCCTGTTGCAGGGCGAGCTCGTGCTGCTGCCCGCCGGCGAGCACGGCCTGCTCGTGCTGCCAGCGCTGCTGCCGCAGAAGCAGCTCGTGCTGCTGTGCGCCGTACGCGACGGCCCGCTCGATCTGCAGGGCGTCCTGCTGCCGCAGCCTGCGGTCCACCTCGACGTCGACGTCCATGCCGCGCTGGGCCGCGTGGACCTGCTCGGTGGCGGAGTGGTCGATGGCCCGCAGCCGCTGCTGGTGCTCGATGTCGGCCTGGTCGCGCTTGAGCCGCAGGGTCCAGGTGACCTGGAGTCCCGCGGTCGCGCCCGGCGGACCCAGCACGCTCACCGCCTCCAGCAGCCTCCGCTCGGCCGACGCGCTGTCCGCGACCGGGAAACCCCGGGTCACCGGCCGGGCGGCCTGCTGGAGTTCGCCGAGCACCAGGGCGGGCACGTCCCGGTGGCCGCTCGCCACGAACCGGGCCGGATCCAGCACCTGCCAGGACAGGTCGACCTCGGCGGTGAACTCGAAGGCGTCGTTGTTGCTCGGCAGCGCGAGGGTGGCCGTGTGCGGGTGGACGCCCATGTCCACCTCGTAGACGGCGGAATAGCGCCTGGCCGTGATCTCGGCGCGCGTCGGCCGCTGCGGCGGCAGATAGGCCTCGTAGGAGCCCTTGGGGGTGGAGAAGACGAGTGCGTGGTCGATACGGACCAGGGACCGGAAGTTGAACTCGAAGCGGGACAGCTGCCGCACGGTGAGTACCGGGTCGACCAGCTGGGTGTGCCGGTCGGCGGGCTGCTGCCACTCGGGTTGCCGGAAGGAGGGCATGGCGTGTCGTCCAGGGGTAGGTCAGCGGGTGGGACGTGGGTCGGTGTGGAGCGCGGTCAGCAGGCGGTCGGTGACCCCGGGCGGGGGAGTGCCGTCCTCGCCCGGCATGGTGCGCAGCAGGTGGTTCAGCCGCTCGTGCTCGGTGGCCGTGGTGACGAGCCTGGGCAGCAGCGCGGCCAGGGCCCACTCGACGGCCGTCGACCGGTCGGCGATGAGCACCCAGGTGCGCAGGATCTGCAGGGCCTGCCGGGTGGCGCGCGGATCGCCCAGCGCGGCCCGCCACAGCAACGGCACGCCCTGCGCGGCGGGCCCGTCGTCGACGGCCGCGCGGGCGAACCAGCCGAGGACGAGCGGAAGGCCGTACCGCTCGTCGCCCTCGGTGTGCCGGCACGCCCCGACGAAACCGCTCAGCGTCAGGTCGCGCGCGGCAGGGTCGTCGGTCAGGTGTCCGCACAGCTCGTCGAGAACGCGGTCGCTCGCCGCCGACAGCAGCAACAGCTCCACGGACTCGGCCAGTTCCCGCGCCAGTTCGCCGTCGATGTCGTCGGGCGTGTCCGCGTACAGGCGCCGTACGGCACCACGCAGGGCGGCCAGCGCCTGCTCCGGGCGCTCCGCCCCGATCAGCCCGTACGCCCTTACGGCCACCCAGCGCAGCCTCGGGTCGTCGCCCTCGCACCAGGCGTCGAGGACGCGCGGGATGTTGGGCGTGCCGACCAGGTGCGACAGGGCGAGCGCGTTGACCGCCACGAGCCGCTGCCGGTACCGCTTGGAGGTCGCCCACGGCTCGATGACCAGCGCCATCGCGGACGGCAGGTCGGTACGGGCGAGGACGGCCACCGTGGAGGCGGCCCGGGTGCGCACCAGCGGGCGGCCGTCGTCCGCGAGCCGGCGCAGCCAGGCGATCAGCGCGGGTCGGGCGGAGGGGTGGCCGGTCCACACCTCGCGCAGCAGCACCAGGGAGGCGCGCTCGTCACGGAACGCGGCCTTCTGCTGGTCGACCGGGCCCCACTCGGTGTGCTCGGGCTCCCCGTACATGCGCGCCCGCGCCAGTTGCAGCCGCTTGCCGACGTGCGTGCCGAAGACGGGGACCTCGGGGACGCGGGCCGGGTTGTCGGTCTCCTGCAGGAACCGGTAGAGCAGGTCGCTCAGTTCGGCGGTGAGCGCGTAGGGCCCGCCGTCGAAGGCGGCGAGCGCGACGAGGAAGGCCTTGTCCCGCAGGTGGAGTTCGGACTCCTCCGCCTCGAACCACTCCTGGACCTGGTTCTCCAGGGACACCAGCGAGAACTGTCCTACGGCGTCCTCTGCGACCTCCCCGGTCGCGTACCGGGCGAGCAGCCTGGCGAACGCGGCGGACTCGCGCGGCTGGTGACTGCGCTGCAGGAACTCGGTCACCGGCGGCAGGCCGAGCATCTTCCCGGCCGTCTCCTGGCCGGTGCGGGCGCGCAGCTGGGCGGCGAGCACGTCGGCCGCGGCCGGCGGGTGCCACTCCTCGACGGTCACGTCGTCCAGCGCGGCGCCGGGATCGAGGGTGACGACGAGGTAGGCGTCCCGCTCGGTGAGGCGTTCGCGGGCGGCGAGCAGATGCGTCCAGCGCAGCGGCTGGTCGCGGCGCGGGGCGAGGTCGCACAGGACATGGCCGCGGGCCTTCGGCTCGCCCCGCTCGCCGCAGAGCCGGTCGGCGAGGCTGTCGGCGGTGGTGTCGCTGACCAGGGTGCGCACGGGCAGGGCACCGAGGCGGCGCAGCAGCATCAGGGCGGCACTGCGCCGGCCGGTGAAGCGGGCGCCGGACAGCACCAGGACCCGGTCGTCGCGCAGCCGGCGCAGCAGGCGGTCCATCAGCCGCTCGTCGGCGGCGAAACCGCGCTCCAGTTCCTCCAGGGTGGCCTCGGGCACCTCGCCGGAGGCGGGGGCGGCGGCCCCGGACGCGGCGAGCTGGTAGACCTCGGTGCGGCCGCCCAGGAAGACGTCGCCGGTGAAGTGGCCGCCGCTGATACCGCCGTGCTGGTCGCCGCCGAGCAGACCGCCGCTGAAGCGGGCCCGGGCGCCGACGTTCATGCTGCGGGGACTGTGGTCGACCAGGTCCCGCCGCGCCGACCAGGCGGTCTGCGGCTGGTCCCGCTCCTCGGGCTCGCCCGGGTCCGCGCCGCCTTCGGCCGGTCTGGGCTCGTCCGCGGCCGGCTCGGCCCCCGCTGCGGCCGCCGGACGGGGCGGTGCCTGGGCCTCGGGTGTGCTCACGCGCCCTCACCCCGCGGGCGCCCGCCGTCCTTGCCGGGGTCGCCGAAGACGACGTCCCCGTTGAAGCAGCCGCCGCTGATGCCGCCGAACTGGCTGCCGCCGATCAGCCCGCCGGTGAAGCTGCCGCCGTGGACGTTGATGACCGGGCCCGACGCCGGGGCGCTCCCTGATCCGGCCGGTGCCGGGCCGTCCTCGACGGGGGCAGTGGGCCTGCCCGGTGCCGGGCGGTCCCCCGAACCGCCTGGCACCTCCCCCTCCCCCGTGTCGCGGTGGTCCTCCTGACGGTGGTCCTCCTGCCGGTCCAGGCCGGCGGGCAGCGGCCCGTGCAGCCAGGCCTTCAGCGGGCCGTTCTTGCTGCCCACCGTCACCGGGCGGAACTCGGCCGCGGGAATGCCCGGGTGGTCGTGGCGCACGACGCCCGCGTACAGGGCGTCCGAGACGCACAGCGCGAAGTCGTCGGACCGCTCGCGCAGGGCGTCGCGCAACAGGCCGGCGTCGAGCAGACGGAAGGCGTGGTTCAGGTCGGAGCCGACCCAGCCGTCGAGCTCGTCCACGGCGACATAGCCGGTGGCGACGACACCGCGCAGCCGGATCTGGGCGGAGCGGGACGCCATGCGGTTGACGGCGTGCAGCTCGGCCGGGACCTCCTTGAGCAGGACGCGCAGCAGCGTCGTGACCGAGGCGTTCGCATCGATGAGCTCCAGGACCGCGTCCCCGCGGTCGGCGCGCAACCGCCGGGTCTCGTCGATGCCGGCGCGTTCCAGGGTGCGGTCGGTGATGTCGTAGAGCATGCGCCGCAGATAGGCCTGCTCCACGTCGTCTCGGTCGCTGAACCTCTCGATGTCCAGCAGCAGGATCGTACGGCTCACGGGGTCGGTCATCGTCGCCTCTCGGGGGTTTTGCCGTGCAGGGCAGCAGAGTGGCTGCGCCGCGGCGGCGGACGTGAGGGCGGATGACGCAGTCGAAGTGTGACCGTGTGCACAGAGTGACCCCGGGGGCCGCGGTCGCCCTTCGGGGCTTCGGTCCCTTTCGGGTGGCCGTGGCGGCCGGGGTCACTCTTCGGGGCCGGTTTCTTTACTTGGGGACCGTGATGGCCGACGTCGCGCTTCGGACGGCCGTGGTGGATGCGGCCCTGCCTACCGCTGGCACGCTGTCACCGTCCTGCGGCCGTCACCCGTCTGGCGCACGAGGGACCGCTGCCATCGTCGTCGTCACCCATCCGGCGGCGCCCCGGTGACTGCTGTCACCGTCCTGCGGGTGTCACCCGCCTGGCGGCCCCGCTGCCCGCCCGTCACCTCCAGAGGCACGGGTGACCGACCGCCCCGCGACCCGGTGCCCCCGTCACCCCTCCGCCGGTGGCCCCGGTGGCGACGGGATCCACGGGGCGCCCGGGGCCGGAGCGGAGGCCGCGGCAGCTATCCGGCGCAGTATGTCGGGGCGATGGATCAGCAGGGCCCGGCGGCCCGTGGTGACCGCGTGTTTGTCGCGCAGTTCCTTCAGCAGGCGCTGGACCATCTCGCGGGAGGCTCCCACCGAGCCCGCCAGCTCCTGTTTGCTCAGCGGGACGGAGACCTCGATGCCCTCCTCGGTGCGGCGGCCGTGCGTGCGGGCCAGGTCCAGCAGCAGGACGGCGAGCCGCTCGCGCACGTTCATGGAGGCGAACTCCAGCCGGCGCCGGTCGGCCGCGCGGGTGCGGTCGGCGGTGAGGCCCAGCAGGGCGAAGGAGGCGGCGGGGGAGCAGCGCAGGAAGTCCCGGAACCGCTCGTGCTCCACGGCCAGCGAGCGCACCGGCTCCAGCGCGGTCACCGTGGCCGAGCGCGGCCGCCCGGTGAGCGCCGCCGACTCGCCGACGATGTCACCGGGGCCGCGCAGCGCGAGCAGTGCCTCGTATCCGTTGGCGGCCGCCGCGGTCACCTTGGTCCAGCCCTGCACGAGAAAGAGCACGTGGGAGGACGGCTCGTGCTGGTGGATCAGCACCGTGCGGGCGGTGAAGGCCAGCTCCCGGCCGAGGGCGAGCAGCGTCTCCCGGTCCTCGGTTTCCAGCCGGGCCAGGAAGGGCACTCGGTCGTCCAGGCCGCCGTCGTCCCGAGCGGACGCGGTCGTCCCAGTGTTCGCCATGCCGGCCCCCCGAATTGTTCACCCGCAGCGGACGGATCAACGTACTGAAAGCGCACCAGGCATATCCCCGGCAAGAGCGGAAACCGGCCAGTCGCGGCCGAAGGGTGGTTTCCGGTCCTGCGACCAGGCATGACACCGTGCCGTCGCGTCCCCGGGGCGCGCGCAGGACAACTGGGACGAATCCTGGCCGGCGAGGTGGGAAGTCCGGCGTGTCGGTGCCCGCTCCATTTGTTTTGACCGAAGTCCGTGAGGTAGGTACGCTCAGACCTTGTGCCTGGGGTGTGCCCTGGCTCTCGTGCGTGCCTTGAAACCGTATCGCGAGCTATGAGCGGCCACCGTAATCTGTGCTCTTTTCGCCTTGCGGCGGGAGTCCGCCGGATTCGACACACCCGACCGCGTGGGTCGGCGATGTTCCAGGTTAGCTGTACCCATCGGCACACAGAAACCGGAGAAGTAGTGCCTACGATCCAGCAGCTGGTCCGCAAGGGCCGGCAGGACAAGGTCGAGAAGAACAAGACGCCCGCACTCGAGGGCTCCCCTCAGCGTCGTGGCGTCTGCACGCGTGTGTTCACGACCACCCCGAAGAAGCCGAACTCGGCCCTCCGCAAGGTCGCGCGTGTGCGTCTGACCAGCGGCATCGAGGTCACCGCTTACATTCCGGGTGAGGGACACAACCTGCAGGAGCACTCCATCGTGCTCGTGCGCGGCGGCCGTGTGAAGGACCTGCCGGGTGTTCGCTACAAGATCATCCGCGGCTCGCTCGACACCCAGGGTGTCAAGAACCGCAAGCAGGCTCGCAGCCGTTACGGCGCCAAGAAGGAGAAGTAAGAATGCCTCGTAAGGGCCCCGCCCCGAAGCGCCCGGTCATCATCGACCCGGTCTACGGTTCTCCTCTGGTGACCTCCCTGATCAACAAGGTGCTGCTGAACGGCAAGCGCTCCACTGCCGAGCGCATCGTCTACGGCGCCATGGAGGGTCTGCGTGAGAAGACGGGCAACGACCCGATCATCACGCTGAAGCGCGCGCTGGAGAACATCAAGCCGACCCTCGAGGTCAAGTCCCGCCGTGTCGGTGGTGCGACGTACCAGGTTCCGATCGAGGTCAAGCCCGGTCGCGCCAACACGCTCGCGCTGCGCTGGCTGGTCGGTTACTCCCGCGCCCGTCGCGAGAAGACCATGACCGAGCGTCTGCTCAACGAGCTTCTCGACGCTTCGAACGGCCTCGGTGCGGCCGTCAAGAAGCGCGAGGACACGCACAAGATGGCCGAGTCCAACAAGGCCTTCGCGCACTACCGCTGGTAGTCGCTACCCACATCGAGACCGAGAGAAGACTGAAGCCTTATGGCTACCACTTCACTTGACCTGGCCAGGGTCCGCAACATCGGGATCATGGCCCACATCGACGCGGGCAAGACGACCACCACCGAGCGGATCCTGTTCTACACCGGTGTGTCTTACAAGATCGGTGAGGTCCACGACGGCGCTGCCACCATGGACTGGATGGAGCAGGAGCAGGAGCGTGGCATCACGATCACCTCTGCTGCCACCACCTGTCACTGGCCGCTGGAAGACGTCGACCACACCATCAACATCATCGACACGCCGGGCCACGTCGACTTCACCGTCGAGGTGGAGCGTTCGCTGCGCGTCCTCGACGGTGCCGTGACGGTGTTCGACGGCGTCGCCGGTGTCGAGCCCCAGTCCGAGACGGTGTGGCGTCAGGCGGACCGCTACGGCGTTCCGCGTATCTGCTTCGTCAACAAGCTCGACCGCACGGGTGCCGAGTTCCACCGCTGCGTCGACATGATCTCTGACCGCCTGGGCGCTCAGCCGATCGTCATGCAGCTCCCGATCGGTGCCGAGGCCGACTTCAAGGGCGTCGTCGACCTCGTGACGATGAAGGCCCTGGTCTGGTCCGCCGAGGCCACCAAGGGCGAGATGTACGACGTCGTCGACATCCCGGACACCCACACCGAGGCTGCCGAGGAGTACCGCGGCAAGCTGCTCGAGGCCGTGGCCGAGAACGACGAAGAGATCATGGAGCTGTACCTGGAGGGCACCGAGCCCACCGAGGAGCAGCTGTACGCCGCGATCCGTCGTATCACCATCGCGTCCGGCAAGGGCACCGGCACCACCGTGACCCCGGTGTTCTGCGGTACCGCGTTCAAGAACAAGGGCGTCCAGCCCCTGCTCGACGCGGTCGTGCGCTACCTGCCGTCCCCGGTCGACATCGAGGCCATCGAGGGCCACGACGTCAAGGACCCCGAGGTCGTCGTCAAGCGCAAGCCGTCCGACGAGGAACCGCTGTCGGCGCTGGCGTTCAAGATCATGAGCGACCCGCACCTCGGCAAGCTCACCTTCGTCCGGGTTTACTCGGGCCGCCTGGAGTCCGGCTCTTCGGTGCTGAACTCCGTCAAGGGCAAGAAGGAGCGCATCGGCAAGATCTACCGCATGCACGCCAACAAGCGTGAGGAGATCGAGTCGGTGGGCGCCGGTGACATCGTCGCCGTCATGGGCCTGAAGCAGACCACCACCGGTGAGACGCTGTCCGACGACAAGAACCCGGTCATCCTGGAGTCCATGGACTTCCCGGCGCCGGTCATCCAGGTCGCCATCGAGCCCAAGTCGAAGGGCGACCAGGAGAAGCTGGGCGTCGCGATCCAGCGCCTGGCCGAGGAGGACCCGTCCTTCCAGGTCCACTCGGACGAGGAGACCGGCCAGACCATCATCGGTGGTATGGGCGAGCTGCACCTCGAGGTGCTGGTCGACCGTATGCGCCGTGAGTTCAAGGTCGAGGCCAACGTCGGCAAGCCGCAGGTCGCGTACCGCGAGACGATCCGCAAGGCCGTCGAGCGCGTGGACTACACCCACAAGAAGCAGACCGGTGGTACCGGTCAGTTCGCCAAGGTGCAGATCGCGATCGAGCCCATCGAGGGCGGCGACGCCTCGTACGAGTTCGTGAACAAGGTGACCGGCGGTCGCATCCCGAAGGAGTACATCCCTTCGGTCGACGCCGGTGCGCAGGAGGCCATGCAGTTCGGCATCCTCGCCGGCTACGAGATGACCGGCGTGCGCGTCATCCTGATCGACGGTGGCTACCACGAGGTCGACTCCTCCGAGCTCGCCTTCAAGATCGCCGGTTCGCAGGCCTTCAAGGAGGCCGCGCGCAAGGCTTCGCCCGTGCTGCTCGAGCCCATGATGGCCGTCGAGGTCACCACGCCCGAGGACTACATGGGTGAGGTCATCGGCGACATCAACTCCCGCCGTGGCCAGATCCAGGCCATGGAGGAGCGGGCCGGTGCCCGCGTCGTGAAGGGCCTCGTGCCCCTTTCGGAGATGTTCGGTTACGTCGGCGACCTGCGCAGCAAGACGTCCGGCCGGGCCAGCTACTCCATGCAGTTCGACTCCTACGCCGAGGTTCCGCGGAACGTCGCCGAGGAGATCATCGCGAAGGCCAAGGGCGAGTAACGCACCGCGTTCACACGCTTTAGGCTTGACTCCGGAGCCTCAAGGGGCATTCAGCCGCAATCCCGGATGAATGCCCCGGGTTCCGGGCTTTCCAGCAAAGATCACCTGGCGCCGATGAAGTAAGGCGTACAGAACCACTCCACAGGAGGACCCCAGTGGCGAAGGCGAAGTTCGAGCGGACTAAGCCGCACGTCAACATCGGCACCATCGGTCACATCGACCACGGTAAGACGACCCTCACGGCCGCCATTACCAAGGTGCTGCACGACGCGTACCCGGACCTGAACGAGGCCACCCCGTTCGACAACATCGACAAGGCGCCCGAGGAGCGCCAGCGCGGTATCACCATCTCCATCGCGCACGTCGAGTACCAGACCGAGGCGCGTCACTACGCCCACGTCGACTGCCCGGGTCACGCGGACTACATCAAGAACATGATCACCGGTGCCGCCCAGATGGACGGCGCGATCCTGGTGGTCGCCGCCACCGACGGCCCGATGCCGCAGACCAAGGAGCACGTGCTCCTGGCCCGCCAGGTCGGCGTTCCGTACATCGTCGTCGCCCTGAACAAGGCCGACATGGTGGACGACGAGGAGATCCTGGAGCTCGTCGAGCTCGAGGTCCGTGAGCTCCTCTCCGAGTACGAGTTCCCGGGCGACGACGTTCCGGTCGTCAAGGTCTCCGCTCTGAAGGCCCTCGAGGGCGAGAAGGAGTGGGTGGACTCCGTCCTCAACCTGATGAACGCCGTCGACGAGGCCATCCCGCAGCCGGAGCGTGACGTCGACAAGCCGTTCCTGATGCCGATCGAGGACGTCTTCACGATCACTGGTCGTGGCACCGTCGTCACCGGTCGTATCGAGCGTGGTGTCCTCAAGGTCAACGAGACCGTCGACATCATCGGCATCAAGACCGAGAAGACCACCACCACGGTCACCGGCATCGAGATGTTCCGCAAGCTGCTCGACGAGGGCCAGGCCGGTGAGAACGTCGGTCTGCTGCTCCGCGGCATCAAGCGCGAGGACGTCGAGCGCGGCCAGGTCATCATCAAGCCGGGCTCGGTCACGCCGCACACCTCGTTCGAGGCCCAGGCGTACATCCTGTCGAAGGACGAGGGTGGTCGTCACACCCCGTTCTTCAACAACTACCGCCCGCAGTTCTACTTCCGTACGACGGACGTGACCGGCGTTGTGACCCTCCCCGAGGGCACCGAGATGGTCATGCCGGGCGACAACACCGAGATGACGGTCGAGCTGATCCAGCCGGTCGCCATGGAGGAGGGCCTGAAGTTCGCCATCCGTGAGGGTGGCCGCACCGTGGGCGCCGGCCAGGTCACCAAGATCACGAAGTAAGTTCCGCTTGCTTCGAGGTCGATCCGACCTTGGAGAGGCCCGTACGACTCCGGTCGTACGGGCCTCTTCTGCATGTTCGGCGGGGGGCTCACTGCACGTTCTGCAGCGGCGGATGGTCGTACGACGCCTCGCACACGGACAGGTCGGCCACTCCTCGTCGGCCGGCCACAGCCGGTCGGCCGGGTTCCGGTGCCAGGAAGGAGACCTCGGCCCAGACGGTCTTGCGCGGGTGCCGCCCCTGGGCGACGCCCCAGCGGTCGGCCAGGGCCTCCACGAGGACGAGTCCACGACCCGACTCGCCCTCCGCCGCCGGGCATGCGAGTTCGGGAAGGCGGTCACCGCGCGTGTCGGTGACCTCGATCCGGAGCGTGCCGCCGACGACGTAGAGCAGCAACTGGAAGTCACGGCCGGGGACGCGTCCGTGCGTGGCGGCGTTCGCGGCGAGCTCGGCGACGATGTGCGTCGCTCTCTCCAACGGAATTCCCCAGGTGCGGAGTTGCTGTTCGGTGAGCAGTCGGGCGAGACGGGCACCGCGTGGTGTGGGGGACAGCCGCACGCTGAAGTTGGGGACGGTGCCGGTGAGTTGGTTTTCAGGGGCAGCCATTTCTTGATTCACATCACTCAGCGTGGCGACACCTGCGTCCGTAAGTGAGTGACAACGCCCCTACGTACGGCGGCTGTCCCCGCTTTGTCTCGGCTGTCTCGGCTGTCTCGGGCGTTGTACGGGTACGAGTGCGCGGCGGAGGAGGAGCCATGGGCGAGGGTGTGGACGAGGCGGGCTGGGACGTCGAGCCGGGCGACGAGATCGAGCCGATGGTCCAGGCGGTGGGGCGCTTGCTCAGGGTGTGCCGTGAGGCGGCCGGTGTGACGGTGCCCGAGCTGGCCGAGGCCATGGGGTACGGCGAGGACATGATCCGCAAGATCGAGCGCGGTGCTCGCATCCCCCGGCCGGAGTTCCTGGACCGGGCGGACCGGCTCCTGAAGGCACAGGGGCATCTGCGGGCGTTCATGGAGGACATGAAGAGGGCCCGGTATCCGAAGAAGGTGCGCGAGCTGGCGGAGCTGGAGGGGCGGGCGGTGGAGATGCTGCTGTACAGCAACCACAACATCCATGGCCTGTTGCAGACGGAGGAGTACGCGCGAGCGCTGCTTCGTACCTGGCGTCCGGCCTACTCACCGGACCAGCTGGAGCGCATGCTGGGTGCCCGCATGGCCCGGAAGTCCGTCTTCGATCGCTCGCCCGCACCCGAGTTCAGCTTCGTCCAGGAAGAGGTGACGCTGCGCCGCCCGATCGGGGACACAATGGTGTTGCGCCGACAGCTCGAACACATGCTGGAGGTGGCCCGGTTGCCGTTCGTGGAGCTTCAGGTGATGCCGACCGCCCGCGCGAACCATCCTGGGACGGGGGGCCGTATCCAAGTGCTGAAGTTCGCGGACGGTACAGGGATGGGCCGCACCGACGGTGACTTCACAGGCCGCCCGGTCTCGACCCCGAGGCAGCTCCGCGTCCTCGACCTGCGCTATGGCATCATCCGGGCTCAGGCGCTCACGCCAGAGGAGTCTCTGGTCTTCATCGAGCAAGCGCTGGGAGAACTATGAGCACCCGGGAACTCCACTGGTTCAAGAGCAGTTACAGCGACAGCAGCAATGGCAATGACTGCCTCGAAGTCGCCCCCACCCCCACCACCATCCACATCCGCGACTCCAAGAACACCGACGGCCCGCAGCTCGCTGTCGCGCTCACCGCCTGGGCGGACTTCCTGTCGTACGCGACGAGTTGAGGAACCTGCCGTAGCGGTTGCCGTACCATGCGCCACTGTGGCGATACAGAATCCGTACCCGTGGGGACCCCCGTACGGCGGCCCGCCGCCTCCGCCGGTGAACATCCCGGCGAAGGACTTGCGGCCCCGGCGCATCTGGTACCTGGTAGCCGCACTGCTGGGGCTCGTGCTGGCCGGTGTCGGTATCGCCTTCATCGTCGCGACGGTGAAGGACACCGTGAACTCGATCGACACCGCCCACAGCTTCTCCAGCGGTGACTCGCGGACGTTCAGCTTCGTCCGGGGGAAGACGAAGGCGATCTACGTCTCCCAGTCCGGACAGGGCCATGTCGTCTGCCGGATCCCGGACATGCGGTCCGGGTCGATGACCCAGCCGGACAGCACCTTCCGCATCACCCTCGGTTCCCGCTCCTGGGACCGCGTCCTCGAGGTGAAACCCGGCAGCAGCGGCGACTACACGCTCACCTGCACCTCGGAGCTGCCGGCCGAGTTCGCGCTGGGAGACAAGCCCCGGGTGGGAGCCACGATCGGGAGCATCGCCGTGGGGATCGTCTGTTTCCTCGCCGCGCTCGCCGTGGCCACGACCATCACCATCGTCACCACCGTACGTCGCGGCCGGCACCGCCGACGGCTCGCCGCCGCGCTTGCCCCTCCACCGCAGTGGGGCCCGCCGCCTGGCTGGATGCCTTAGCGCGCTGCCGCAGGGGACTCGCTGACCGTCCAGGAACTCACCGATCTGCGTCTGGGCACCCTCAAGACGGCGGTGGAGGACTGGAAGACGATGGCCGGCAAGCTGGAGAAGCTCGCCACCGGAGGCGCCGGCGACGTCAGTGCGTCGGACCTGGAGAAGAAGGCCCACACGGCGGACTGGAAGGGCGTCAACGCCACCGTGTCACGGCAGTTCGTGACCAAGACCGCCAAGCAGTTCGCGGATGCCGCGGCCGAGGCGAAGAGCGTCCTCGGGCTGCTGCGCGATGCGCATGCCGACTTCGCCCGGCACAAGAGCGATCTGCGCACCGCCGTCGACGAACTGGCGAAGCAGAACATCTACGTCCACGTCGACGTCCACGGCAACGGCAACGGCAACGGCAACGGCAACGTCAGCTCGGCCGCCCCGCCCGGTGCCGCCGCCGGGAACAGCCTTCACGGAGGACATGAAGAGGGCCCGGTATCCGAAGAAGGGGCGCTAGCTGGCGGAGCTGGAGGGGCGGGCGGTGGATTTGCTGCTGTACAGCCACCACAACATCCATGGCCTGTTGCAGACACCGGAGTACGCACGAGCAATGTACGAGATGAGGCAGCCCGCCCTCGCCGAAGACGTCGTGGAGCGGGAGACCGCCGCGCGTATGGCTCGAAAGGCCGTCTTCGAGCGAGAGCCCGCCCCGACGCTCAGTTTCGTCCAGGAACAGGTGACACTCGAACGTCTCTACGGTGGGAAGATGGTGCTGCGTCGACGGCTGGAACACCTCTTGGAGGTGGCGAAGTTGAGGAACGTCACGCTCCAGGTCATGCCGACCGACCGGGAGGAGCACGCCGGAGCTGCGGGCCTGGTCGAGGTACTGAAGTTCGCCGACGGCACGGCGATCGGACGTTCCGACGGCGCGTTCAACGGCCGCCCGGTCTCAAGCCCCAAAGATCTTCGGATCCTTGAGCTGCGCCATGGCACGATCCGGGCGCAGGTTCTCACGCCGAGGGAGTCGCAGGCCTTCATCGAGCGAGCGCTGGGGGAGACAATGAGCACTGCGGAACTCCACTGGTTCAAGAGCAGCTACAGCAGCAGCAACGAACCCGGCGACTGCCTCGAAGTCGCCCCCACCCCCACCATCATCCACATCCGGGACTCCAAGAACACCGACGGCCCGCAGCTCGTGCTGACGCAAGAGGCCTGGTCGGAGTTCGTTCGTGCGCTTTGATGAATTCCCTGCGCTATGGAACGAGCCGGGACTGTCAGTGACCGTAGCCGGGCCCATCGTTGAGGCCTTGACCTTTTGCCCATTGGGGGAGGCCGTTGAGGGGGCGGCGTGCCATCACACGGTTCGCTAAGCGAATGTCATGGCTGCAAATCTGCTACCGCTAAGCATTAGCCTGGTTGCTACCCTGACAGGGGCACGCCAGCCAGTCGACGGGGAACGAGGGTTCATGTCCGACAGCACGTCGTTCGATCAGGAGTGGGCGGGGCTGAAGACGAAGGCCCGGATGCGGCTGGACGGGGTGGATCCAGGAGGGCCATCGCCGAGTGGCGCGGACCTGGTCGTCAAGTACGACGACATGGGGAAGATCGGGCACAGCGCCTTCCTGCTGCACCGGCATCTGTCGAGTGCGGGCAGTCACGCCAAGTCGCACGCCGAGGCCGCTGCGAAAAGCCTGAAGAACGACGGGTTCGACATGGGCGCCGCGCTGGCCGAGGCTGATGAGGGTTGGCAAGCACAGTTGCAGGTGCTGCTCGACGCTTGCGCTCAGATCTCCAACCATCTCGACTACTCGGTGAAGTCCTCCCGGCGGGACGACGATTTCATTGCCGCGCAGGTCAGCGCCTCCAAGATCTCCGAGTACCTGGACGTGCCACCCGCCACCTCGGATGACGAGGTGCCCCACATACCGAAGGCGGAAGGCCCCGTCATGTGACGGCTGGCCAGTGTGTGCGGGATGGAGGGACTCCGAAGTGGACCGGGGAACCCTCCAGAGGGCAACGGCGACGACGCCGTGACTGACAGGGGGGCCGGTGCCGACCTTCGAAGAACTTCTCCACGTCAATCTCTCGTCGCTGCATTCGGCGGCCGACGACTGGGCCGCCACGGCGACGCTGCTGAAGAAAGTCACCAAAGAAGCCGGGGACATGCGCAACCTGGCCCAGGGAACCGAGTGGAAGGGCGAGAACGCCACGGTGACCAAGGCGTTCGTCGTCCGGGTGTGCGACGAGTTCTCAGACGCCGTCACTGAAGCGGAATCGATAGGAAACCTGCTGAGTTCCGCGCACGACAAGATCAAGGCGGCCAGGGACGACCTGAAGAATCTTTGTGAGAATCCGCCTGACGGCATCACGATCCACGCCGACGGCTCGTTGAGTCGTAGCGCACAGCCCCCTCGCATGTCGCACGGGGATCCAGAGATCGTGGTGACGCAGAGCGACCTCGATGCCCTGCAGCGCTGCATCGACGCCATCCTCGGCCGGGCTGCGGAAGCGGACTCCACCTGTTCCTGGGGCCTGCGGCAACTCACCAAGAACAAACATGAGTTCGGCAGCACGTACTACGGCTCCCTCAAGGATGCGAAAACCGATGCCCGTATGGAGCTGCAGAACAAGACGGACTCGGAGGAGTACACGCCGCCCGCGAAATGGGGCAGCGGCACCATCAAGCCCGTTGCCGAGTTCCTCAGCTACCGCTCCTGGATGGACGGTGGCGAGGCGCTTCTGCACGGAGACATCAACGGTGCGATACAGGGTCTGATTGGCGGTACCCCCTCTGCGGCGGGCGGCGAGGCCAGCAAGCACCTCTCGAAGGGGGCGCTGCTGAGCGATGTACGCGGCAAACACCATCGCCCCACGTTCATCAACACGATCGGCAAGGTCGGAGAGAAGATATTCGGCGCGCCGGTCGCTGTGATCGCGACCGGGATCGACTTCTACTACACGCCCGAAGCACCCAAGGCGCCGGGCGACACGCATGTGGATGCCCCGGGGGAACCCGGGAAGGTGAGGTACCAATGACGCATTCTGCCGGCCCGCCGAAGTCGGGGCGCCGCCGCCCGGACCTGCGGCACTGGTCGAGACCCCGGAGTTCACGGACGCTTGTTCTGGGCATGTGCATGTCTGTCGGAGGCCTCGCCGGTGGGGTGCGCTCCACGATGGACGGGAAGGGGATCTGGACGGCCCTCGGCATCTTCGGCGTGGGGATCCTCGGCCTGCTCATCGTTGTGAGTTATTTCGTCAACAAGGCGGACCGCTGAGAGCCCTTCTTCCCGCCGGTTTCGAGCTGGTCCCCGAGCTTGCGAAGGGCCTGAGGATCAACGAGGCGAGTCCGGCGAGCCGGCTTCGCCGGCGAAGCGCAGGCTGACGACGAGGCCCATGCCAAGGTCGCCTGCGCCCGCCCTTTCGGCGAACAAGCACCAGCCGCCCGGTCAGGTCGGAGACTCCGGGCTGTGTCGGCAGCTACTGGGGGACAAGAGGGTGCGCTCGGCACCGGGGACAGCAGCATCGGAGTGATCTGAGCTGCTCAGAACTGGGTGTGGCAGCCAAGCGTGCCACTATGGCGGACGACACGGACCAGATCCTGACGTCGGTGAACGTCGACCACATCCACGCGGAGACCCAGAACAACGCGTGGTAGGACCGGGCCGGCGTGCACATGCCCGTCTCGGTGGATTCCCTGCTCCATGTCGCGTACGGCAGCACGGTGGAGCTCGGCTGTTCCGGTTCGCTGCCCGAGCCCGGCGAGTCGGCCGAGGCGCCCGCTCCCCGGCCGGTGGGCCTGGACCATCGGATCTGTGGCATCGCCGGGCTACGGCTGCCGATGGATCTGGGGTCCCGTCCCTCTATGCGGATGACCTTGGGCACAGCGGGAACACCCTGCCCCCGTGGCCGCGGAGGCCACCCGACTGGGCTGCGGCCCGCTGCAGATCCGGATCCCGGACCGACCGCAACCGGCCCGCACGGGCGCGGTACGGCTGCTGACCCGCGCCCCCGGTTTGACCCCCGTCACCCCAGGGGTATTCTCTCCGCCCCGATTGGCATCCGCCCCGCCCCATATGGCAGACTGTCCGAGTTGCTCGGTCGAGTGTTGATGCTGCGCGCCTCCCGCCGGGAGGACCGGAAGCGAGTCCCACAGTACTCGTCGTCCTAACTGCCCTCGGGCAGCACTGGGGCGGACGTACGGGAATCTTCCGGGAAGTGTGAGCGCGGCACCGGCCAGGCGCCCGGTGGGCCCGAGGTCCCCGGTCCGCGGTTCCGGAAGGGCCGTCGCATTCCCCGCAGGGATGTTCGAACAAGGGACATCTGTGTCAGCGAGAGCGCGACACGCCCGACCGCGTGGGTCGGAGAAGCGAAGGCAGCAGAAGGAATCCGCCGGGTTCCAGAGCGTAAGAGAGACAGGACTACTGAGTAGCCATGGCGGGACAGAAGATCCGCATCCGGCTCAAGGCCTACGACCACGAGGTCATCGACTCCTCGGCGAAGAAGATCGTCGAGACGGTGACCCGCACTGGTGCGTCGGTCGCGGGCCCGGTGCCGCTGCCCACTGAGAAGAACGTGTACTGCGTCATCAAGTCGCCGCACAAGTACAAGGACTCGCGCGAGCACTTCGAGATGCGCACGCACAAGCGCCTGATCGACATTCTCGACCCCACCCCCAAGACCGTTGACTCTCTGATGCGACTCGACCTCCCGGCCGGTGTCGACATCGAGATCAAGCTCTGAGGGTCGGTGAGCTGAGAATGGCTAAGCAGATCAAGGGCATCCTGGGCGAGAAGCTCGGCATGACGCAGGTGTGGGACGAGAACAACCGTGTTGTTCCGGTCACTGTCGTCAAGGCCGGCCCCAACGTCGTCACCCAGGTTCGTACCAACGACGTCGACGGCTACGAGTCGGTCCAGATCGCCTTCGGCGAGATCGACCCGCGCAAGGTGAACAAGCCCCTCAAGGGCCACTTCGCGAAGGCCGACGTCACCCCGCGTCGTCACCTCGTCGAGATCCGTACGGCTGACGCCTCCGAGTACACGCTCGGCCAGGAAGTCACCGCCGAGGTCTTCGAGGCCGGCGTGAAGGTCGACGTGACCGGCAAGAGCAAGGGCAAGGGCTTCGCCGGTGTCATGAAGCGTCACAACTTCAAGGGCCTCGGCGCCGGACACGGCACCCAGCGCAAGCACCGCTCGCCCGGTTCCATCGGTGGCTGCGCCACCCCGGGCCGCGTGTTCAAGGGCCTCCGCATGGCGGGTCGCATGGGCAACGAGCGGGTCACCACCCAGAACCTGACCGTCCACGCCGTTGACGCGGAGAAGGGTCTGCTGCTCATCAAGGGCGCGGTTCCCGGTCCGAACGGCGGCCTCGTCCTGGTCCGCACCGCGGCCAAGGGGGCCTGAGGTAACCGATGAGCACTGTTGACATCCTTTCGCCGGCGGGCGACAAGGCCGGTACCGTCGAGCTCCCCGCGGAGATCTTCGGCGTAGAGAAGATCAGCGTTCCGCTGCTTCACCAGGTCGTCGTCGCGCAGCTGGCCGCTGCCCGTCAGGGCACGCACAAGACCAAGACCCGTGGCGAGGTCCGTGGTGGCGGCAAGAAGCCGTACCGCCAGAAGGGCACCGGCCGCGCCCGTCAGGGCTCGACCCGCGCGCCGCAGTTCGCCGGTGGTGGCGTCGTCCACGGCCCGCAGCCGCGTGACTACTCGCAGCGGACCCCGAAGAAGATGAAGGCCGCGGCCCTGCGCCACGCCCTCACCGACCGGGCCCGCCACAACCGCATCCACGTCGTCTCCGGCGTGGTCGAGGGCGCGAACCCCAGCACGAAGGCCGCCAAGTCGCTGTTCGGCAAGATCTCGGAGCGCAAGAACCTGCTCCTGGTCGTCGACCGCGCCGACGAGGCCGCGTGGCTGTCCGCCCGCAACCTGCCCCAGGTCCACATCCTGGAGCCGGGCCAGCTGAACACGTACGACGTTCTCGTCTCGGACGACGTGGTCTTCACCCAGGCCGCTTTCGAGTCCTTCGTCGCCGGCCCGAAGGCCAACGACACCGAAGGGAGCGAGGTCTGATGGCCATCCGTCACCCGAGCATCGCCTCGAAGGCCGCCAAGGCCGCCAAGGCCGCGCGCGTCGCCAAGGCGCGTCGTCACGCCGCCGAGGGCAAGAACACCGTCGAGACCCCGGTGAGCAAGTCCTTCACGGACCCCCGTGACGTGCTGCTCAAGCCGGTCGTCTCCGAGAAGAGCTACGCGCTCCTCGACGAGAACAAGTACACGTTCGTCGTCGCCCCGGGCGCCAACAAGACCCAGATCAAGCAGGCCGTCCAGGCGGTCTTCGAGGTCAAGGTCACCGGGGTCAACACGATCAATCGCCAGGGCAAGCGCAAGCGCACGAAGACCGGCTTCGGTCAGCGTGCCGCCACCAAGCGCGCGATCGTGACCCTCGCCGAGGGCGACCGTATCGACATCTTCGGCGGTCCGACCGCGTAAGCGGGTCGGATCGTCCGATATCGGACGAGGACTGAGAAATGGGAATCCGCAAGTACAAGCCGACTACGCCGGGCCGTCGTGGCGCCAGCGTCGCCGACTTCGTCGAGGTCACGCGGTCCACGCCGGAGAAGTCGCTGGTCCGCCCCCTGCACAGCAAGGGCGGCCGTAACAACGCCGGTCGTGTGACCGTTCGCCACCAGGGTGGCGGACACAAGCGCGCCTACCGCGTGATCGACTTCCGTCGTCACGACAAGGACGGCGTGCCGGCGAAGGTCGCGCACATCGAGTACGACCCCAACCGCACCGCTCGCATCGCGCTGCTGCACTACGCGGACGGCGAGAAGCGCTACATCCTCGCGCCGCGTGGCCTGAACCAGGGCGACCGGATCGAGAACGGTCCCGGGGCCGACATCAAGCCGGGCAACAACCTTGCCCTGCGCAACATCCCGGTCGGTACGACCCTGCACGCCATCGAGCTGCGTCCGGGCGGCGGCGCCAAGTTCGCCCGCTCGGCCGGTGCCTCCGTGCAGCTGCTCGCGAAGGAGGGCGCCTACGCCCACCTGCGCATGCCGTCCGGTGAGGTCCGTCTGGTCGACGTCCGCTGCCGCGCCACTGTGGGCGAGGTCGGCAACGCCGAGCAGAGCAACATCAACTGGGGCAAGGCCGGCCGTAAGCGGTGGCTGGGCGTTCGCCCGACCGTCCGTGGTGTCGTGATGAACCCGGTCGACCACCCGCACGGTGGTGGTGAGGGCCGGACCTCCGGTGGTCGCCACCCTGTGTCCCCGTGGGGCAAGAAGGAAGGCCGTACTCGTTCGCCCAAGAAGGCGTCGAACAAGTACATCGTCCGCCGCCGCAAGACGAACAAGAAGCGCTAAGGACGGGTTGAGATGCCTCGTAGCCTGAAGAAGGGGCCCTTCGTCGACGACCACCTGATCAAGAAGGTGGACGCCCAGAACGAAGCCGGCACCAAGAACGTCATCAAGACCTGGTCCCGCCGCTCGATGATCGTCCCGGCCATGCTGGGCCACACGCTCGCGGTGCACAACGGCAAGACCCACATCCCGGTGTTCGTCACCGAGTCGATGGTCGGCCACAAGCTCGGCGAGTTCTCGCCGACGCGCACCTTCCGGGGTCACGTCAAGGAAGACCGGAAGTCGAAGCGCCGCTAGTAGCGGATCGCATTCAGACACGTAAGTAACTGAAGGGACAACCATGGAAGCCAGGGCCCAGGCGCGGTACATCCGCGTCACGCCCATGAAGGCCCGCCGCGTGGTGGACCTCATCCGTGGCATGGACGCCACGGAGGCCCAGGCTGTTCTGCGATTCGCTCCGCAGGCAGCCTCCGTGCCGGTCGGCAAGGTGCTCGACAGCGCCATCGCCAACGCCGCGCACAACTACGACCACACCGACGCCGACAGCCTCTACATCTCCGAGGCGTACGTCGACGAGGGTCCGACCCTGAAGCGGTTCCGTCCGCGTGCCCAGGGCCGTGCCTACCGGATCCGCAAGCGGACCAGCCACATCACCGTGGTCGTCAGCAGCAAGGAAGGAACCCGGTAATGGGCCAGAAGGTAAACCCGCATGGGTTCCGGCTCGGTGTCACGACCGACTTCAAGTCGCGTTGGTACGCCGACAAGCTGTACAAGGACTACGTCAAGGAAGACGTCGCCATCCGTCGGATGATGACGTCCGGCATGGAGCGCGCCGGTATCTCGAAGGTTGAGATCGAGCGCACCCGTGACCGCGTCCGCGTGGACATCCACACCGCTCGCCCGGGCATCGTCATCGGCCGCCGCGGCGCCGAGGCCGACCGCATCCGCGGTGACCTGGAGAAGCTGACCGGCAAGCAGGTCCAGCTGAACATCCTCGAGGTCAAGAACCCGGAGACGGACGCTCAGCTGGTGGCCCAGGCCGTCGCCGAGCAGCTGTCCTCCCGCGTCTCCTTCCGCCGTGCCATGCGCAAGAGCATGCAGTCGGCGATGAAGGCCGGCGCCAAGGGCATCAAGATCCAGTGCGGCGGCCGTCTCGGCGGCGCCGAGATGTCCCGCTCGGAGTTCTACCGCGAGGGCCGTGTGCCCCTGCACACGCTCCGCGCGAACGTGGACTACGGCTTCTTCGAGGCCAAGACGACCTTCGGCCGCATCGGTGTGAAGGTCTGGATCTACAAGGGCGACGTCAAGAACATCGCCGAGGTCCGCGCCGAGAACGCTGCCGCCCGTGCGGGTAACCGCCCGGCCCGCGGTGGCGCCGACCGCCCGGCCCGTGGTGGCCGTGGTGGCGAGCGGCGCGGTCGCAAGCCGCAGCAGGCTGCCGGCGCCGAGGCCCCCAAGGCCGAGGCCCCCGCCGCTCCGGCTGAGAGCACCGGAACGGAGGCCTGACCGACATGCTGATCCCTCGTAGGGTCAAGCACCGCAAGCAGCACCACCCCAAGCGTCGGGGTGAGGCCAAGGGCGGTACCACGGTCGCGTTCGGCGAGTACGGCATCCAGGCCCTCACGCCGGCGTACGTGACCAACCGCCAGATCGAGGCGGCTCGTATCGCGATGACCCGCCACATCAAGCGTGGCGGCAAGGTCTGGATCAACATCTACCCGGACCGCCCGCTCACGAAGAAGCCGGCCGAGACCCGCATGGGTTCCGGTAAGGGTTCGCCGGAGTGGTGGATCGCGAACGTGCACCCGGGCCGGGTCATGTTCGAGCTGTCCTACCCGAACGAGAAGATTGCGCGTGAGGCTCTCACTCGTGCGGCTCACAAGCTGCCGATGAAGTGCCGCATCGTCAAGCGCGAGGCAGGTGAAGCGTGATGTCGGTCGGTACCAAGGCGTCCGAGCTGCGCGAGCTGGGTAACGAGGAGCTTCTGGCGAAGCTCCGCGAGGCCAAGGAAGAGCTGTTCAACCTCCGCTTCCAGGCGGCGACGGGCCAGCTCGAGAACCACGGCCGTCTCAAGGCGGTCCGCAAGGACATCGCCCGGATCTACACCCTCATGCGTGAGCGTGAGCTCGGCATCGAGACGGTGGAGAACGCCTGATGAGCGAGAAGAACGTGACTGAGAACACCGAGGCGCGCGGTTTCCGCAAGACCCGTGAGGGTCTGGTCGTCAGCGACAAGATGGACAAGACCGTCGTCGTCGCCGTCGAGGACCGCGTCAAGCACGCGCTGTACGGCAAGGTCATCCGCCGTACCAACAAGCTCAAGGCGCACGACGAGCAGAACGCCGCGGGTGTCGGCGACCGTGTCCTCCTGATGGAGACCCGGCCGCTGTCCGCGACGAAGCGCTGGCGCGTCGTCGAGATCCTCGAGAAGGCCAAGTAATTCTCCTGCGGGGCGCCCCTCGCAGGACAGTTCCGCCAGGCTCCGGGGGCCGCTCGGTTGAGCGGCCCCCGGGGAACCGGCAGACATTCAGGAGATAGACGTGATCCAGCAGGAGTCGCGACTGCGTGTCGCCGACAACACTGGTGCGAAGGAGATCCTTTGCATCCGTGTGCTCGGTGGCTCCGGTCGCCGCTACGCGGGCATCGGTGACGTCATCGTCGCCACCGTCAAGGACGCGATCCCCGGTGGCAACGTGAAGAAGGGTGACGTCGTCAAGGCGGTCATCGTTCGCACCGTCAAGGAGCGCCGCCGTCCGGACGGCTCGTACATCCGCTTCGACGAGAACGCCGCCGTCATTCTGAAGAACGACGGCGACCCTCGCGGCACCCGCATCTTCGGCCCGGTCGGCCGTGAGCTGCGCGAGAAGAAGTTCATGAAGATCATCTCGCTCGCGCCGGAGGTGCTGTAAGCATGAAGATCAAGAAGGGCGACCTGGTCCAGGTCATCACCGGTAAGGACAAGGGCAAGCAGGGCAAGGTCATTGCCGCTTACCCGCGCGACGAGCGCGTCCTGGTCGAGGGTGTCAACCGGGTCAAGAAGCACACCAAGGCCGGCCCGACCGCCAGCGGCTCCCAGGCCGGCGGCATCGTGACCACCGAGGCCCCGATTCACGTGAGCAACGTTCAGCTCGTCGTGGAGAAGGACGGTCAGAAGGTCGTCACGCGTGTCGGCTACCGCTTCGACGACGAAGGCAACAAGATCCGCGTTGCCAAGCGGACGGGTGAGGACATCTGATGGCTACCACCACCACTCCGCGTCTGAAGCAGAAGTACCGCGAGGAGATCGCGGGCAAGCTGCGTGACGAGTTCAAGTACGAGAACGTCATGCAGGTTCCCGGCCTCGTGAAGATCGTGGTCAACATGGGTGTGGGCGACGCCGCCCGCGACTCCAAGCTGATCGAGGGCGCCATCCGCGACCTCACCACGATCACCGGTCAGAAGCCGGCCGTCACCAAGGCCCGCAAGTCCATCGCGCAGTTCAAGCTGCGTGAGGGCCAGCCGATCGGTGCCCACGTCACGCTCCGTGGCGACCGCATGTGGGAGTTCCTGGACCGCACCCTGTCGCTCGCGCTGCCGCGCATCCGCGACTTCCGCGGCCTGTCCCCCAAGCAGTTCGACGGCCGTGGCAACTACACCTTCGGTCTCACGGAGCAGGTCATGTTCCACGAGATCGACCAGGACAAGATCGACCGTACCCGGGGCATGGACATCACCGTGGTCACCACGGCGACCAACGACGCTGAGGGCCGCGCGCTCCTTCGTCACCTCGGCTTCCCGTTCAAGGAGGCGTGAGCGAGATGGCGAAGAAGGCTCTGATTGCCAAGGCTGCTCGCAAGCCCAAGTTCGGTGTGCGTGGCTACACGCGCTGCCAGCGCTGCGGCCGTCCGCACTCCGTGTACCGCAAGTTCGGCCTCTGCCGCGTGTGCCTTCGTGAGATGGCTCACCGTGGCGAGCTGCCGGGCGTGACCAAGAGCTCCTGGTAATCCCCGCTTTTAGGGATTCCTGAAGCTCTCGGTAAGCAATGGGTGTGTCAGGCGCCCACCCCTTCATGGCTTAGGCTTGGAGGGTTGGGCGCCTGACAGTCGCCCGTACGACTTACTACGCCGTAGGTCCACCGCGCCGCACCCGTCCCGTCTCGGATCGGGGAGAGGGATGGCGCACCAGGAAACCCCGGCGAGAGAGGCCGAAGGCCAATTCATGACCATGACTGATCCGATCGCAGACATGCTGACGCGTCTGCGGAACGCGAACTCGGCGTACCACGACTCCGTGACGATGCCGGCGTCCAAGATCAAGTCTCACATCGCGGAGATCCTCCAGCAGGAGGGCTTCATCACGGGCTGGAAGGTCGAGGACGCCGAGGTCGGCAAGAACCTCGTCCTGGAGCTGAAGTTCGGCCCCAACCGTGAGCGCTCCATCGCGGGCATCAAGCGGATCTCCAAGCCCGGTCTCCGGGTGTACGCGAAGTCCACCAACCTGCCGAAGGTGCTCGGCGGCCTGGGCGTGGCGATCATCTCCACGTCGCACGGGCTCCTCACCGACAAGCAGGCCGGCAAGAAGGGCGTGGGTGGGGAAGTCCTCGCCTACGTCTGGTAGCAGAAGGGAACGGAGGAAACAGCTATGTCGCGTATTGGCAAGCTCCCCATCACGGTTCCCGCCGGCGTGGACGTCACCATCGACGGCCGTACGGTCTCGGTCAAGGGTCCCAAGGGCTCGCTGACCCACACCGTCGCGGCTCCGATCGACATCGCTAAGGGCGAGGACGGCACCCTCCAGGTGACCCGCCCGAACGACGAGCGTCAGAGCAAGGCCCTGCACGGCCTCTCCCGCACGCTGGTGGCGAACATGATCACCGGCGTGACCCAGGGTTACGTGAAGAAGCTCGAGATCAGCGGTGTCGGTTACCGAGTGACCGCCAAGGGTTCGAACCTGGAGTTCGCTCTCGGTTACAGCCACCCGATCCTGGTCGAGGCCCCCGAGGGCATCACCTTCAAGGTGGAGGCCCCCACCCGTTTCTCGGTCGAGGGCATCGACAAGCAGAAGGTCGGCGAGGTTGCGGCCAACATCCGCAAGCTGCGCAAGCCCGACCCGTACAAGGCCAAGGGCGTCAAGTACGAGGGCGAAGTCATCCGCCGCAAGGTCGGAAAGGCGGGTAAGTAAGCCATGGCATACGGGCAGAAGATCCTCAAGGGCGACGCCTACAAGCGCGCCGCGATCAAGCGCCGTCACATCCGGATCCGCAAGCGGATCTCCGGTACGGCGGAGCGCCCCCGTCTGGTCGTGACCCGCTCCAACCGCCACATCGTGGCGCAGGTGATCGACGACCTGAAGGGCCACACGCTGGCGTCGGCGTCCACTCTGGACGCGTCGATCCGTGGCGGCGAGGCCGACAAGTCCGCGCAGGCCAAGCAGGTCGGCGCCCTGGTCGCCGAGCGTGCCAAGGCCGCCGGTGTCGAGGCCGTCGTGTTCGACCGTGGTGGCAACCAGTACGCCGGGCGCATCGCCGCCCTGGCGGACGCCGCCCGCGAGGCCGGGCTCAAGTTCTGAGCCGCTTGTAGCTAGCGGAAAGAGAGAGGTAATCCAATGGCTGGACCCCAGCGCCGCGGAAGCGGTGCCGGTGGCGGCGAGCGGCGGGACCGGAAGGGCCGTGACGGCGGCGCTGCTGCCGCCGAGAAGACCGCGTACGTTGAGCGCGTCGTCGCGATCAACCGCGTCGCCAAGGTTGTGAAGGGTGGTCGTCGCTTCAGCTTCACCGCGCTGGTCGTGGTGGGCGACGGTGACGGCACCGTGGGTGTCGGATACGGCAAGGCCAAGGAGGTGCCGGCCGCCATCGCCAAGGGCGTTGAGGAGGCCAAGAAGCACTTCTTCAAGGTCCCCCGGATCCAGGGCACCATCCCGCACCCGATCCAGGGTGAGAAGGCTGCCGGCGTCGTGCTGCTCAAGCCCGCGTCCCCGGGTACCGGTGTTATCGCCGGTGGTCCGGTGCGTGCCGTGCTCGAGTGCGCCGGTATCCACGACGTGCTGTCGAAGTCGCTCGGCTCCGACAACGCGATCAACATCGTGCACGCGACCGTGGAGGCCCTGAAGGGTCTGCAGCGTCCCGAGGAGATCGCGGCCCGCCGTGGTCTGCCGCTCGAGGACGTCGCTCCCGCGGCTCTCCTTCGTGCGCGTGCCGGGGCGGGTGCGTAATCATGGCACAGCTCAAGATCACGCAGGTCAAGTCCTACATCGGCAGCAAGCAGAACCACCGTGACACCCTGCGGTCGCTTGGTCTCAAGGGGATCAACACCGTGGTCGTCAAGGAGGACCGCCCCGAGTTCCGCGGCATGGTGCACACCGTCCGCCACCTCGTGACGGTCGAGGAGGTCGACTGATCATGGCGGAGCAGAACCCGCTGAAGATCCACAACCTCCGTCCGGCCCCCGGCGCCAAGACCGCCAAGACCCGTGTCGGTCGTGGTGAGGCGTCGAAGGGTAAGACGGCCGGTCGTGGTACCAAGGGCACCAAGGCCCGCTACCAGGTTCCGGAGCGCTTCGAGGGCGGCCAGATGCCGCTGCACATGCGCCTCCCGAAGCTGAAGGGCTTCAAGAACCCGTTCAAGACCGAGTACCAGGTCGTGAACCTCGACAAGCTGGCCGCGCTCTACCCCGAGGGTGGCGAGGTCACCGTCGAGGGTCTGGTGGCCAAGGGTGCCGTTCGCAAGAACAGCCTCGTCAAGGTCCTCGGCCAGGGCGAGATCTCCGTGGCGCTGCAGGTGACGGTCGACGCCGTCTCCGGCTCCGCCAAGGAGAAGATCACCGCCGCCGGCGGTACGGTCACCGAGCTGGTCTGAGCCCCTCAGGTCCCTCGATGACGTGAACGATCCCGACCGGGGATACCCCACAAAAGGGGTATCCCCGGTTGGTCGTTCCTAGGGCGGTGCTCTCGCCGGTAAGGTAGCCAGCACTGCCTACTTTCAATGGATGCCTCCCATGGGGCACCCTGAGCGGCAGTTGACCGTTAGTAATTCGTCTGTATCCGTCGAACCTCAAGACCGTCACCCTTGACGCAGTTGCGCGGGGGTCGCAGGAGGCACCGTGCTCACCGCGTTCGCCCGGGCGTTCAGGACGCCCGACCTGCGCAAGAAGCTGCTGTTCACGCTGGCCATCATCGTGGTGTACCGGATCGGCACCCACATCCCGATCCCGGGCGTCAACTACCGGAACGTCCAGACGTGTGTCCGCGAGGCCTCCGGTAACCAGGGTCTCTTCGGACTGGTCAACATGTTCAGTGGCGGTGCGCTGCTGCAGATCACGATCTTCGCGCTCGGGATCATGCCGTACATCACGGCCAGCATCATCCTGCAGTTGTTGACGGTCGTGATCCCGCGCCTGGAAGCCCTCAAGAAGGAGGGTCAGGCCGGCACTGCCAAGATCACGCAGTACACCCGCTACCTGACCGTGGCGCTGGCCATCCTTCAGGGCACCGGTCTGGTGGCCACTGCCCGCAGCGGTGCTCTGTTCGGCACCTGCTCGGTGGCGAACCAGATCGTCCCCAACCAGGGGATCTTCACCACGATCACGATGGTCGTCTGCATGACGGCCGGTACGTGCGTGGTGATGTGGCTCGGTGAGCTGATCACCGACCGCGGCATCGGCAACGGCATGTCGATCCTGATGTTCATCTCGATCGCCGCCACCTTCCCGTCCGCGCTGTGGGCGATCAAGAAGCAGGGCACCCTGGCCGGCGGCTGGATCGAGTTCGGCACCGTGATCCTGGTCGGCCTGGTCATGGTCGGGCTCGTCGTCTTCGTCGAGCAGGCCCAGCGCCGCATCCCGGTCCAGTACGCGAAGCGCATGATCGGCCGTCGTTCCTACGGCGGTACGTCCACCTACATCCCGCTCAAGGTGAACCAGGCCGGTGTGATTCCGGTCATCTTCGCCTCGTCGCTGCTCTACATTCCGGCGCTGGTCGCGCAGTTCGCGGGGCACAAGTCGGGCTGGGCACAGTGGGTCCAGCAGAACCTGACCAAGGGCGATCACCCGATTTACATCGTTTCGTACTTCTTGCTGATCGTTTTCTTTGCGTTCTTCTACGTGGCGATCTCCTTCAACCCCGAGGAAGTCGCCGACAACATGAAGAAGTATGGTGGCTTCATCCCGGGCATCCGGGCTGGCCGACCGACCGCTGAGTACCTCAGCTACGTGCTCAACCGGATCACCTGGCCGGGTTCGCTGTATCTGGGTCTGATCGCTCTCGTACCGACAATGGCGTTGGTGGGCTTCGGGGCAAGCCAGAACTTCCCGTTCGGTGGTACCAGCATCCTGATCATCGTGGGTGTCGGTCTCGAGACGGTGAAGCAGATCGAGAGCCAGCTCCAGCAGCGCAATTACGAAGGGTTCCTCCGCTGATGCGTATCGTCCTCGTCGGGCCGCCGGGTGCCGGTAAGGGAACGCAAGCCGTCCGCCTCGCCGAGAAGCTGTCGATCCCGCACATCTCCACGGGCGACCTGTTCCGGGCCAACATCAGCCAGCAGACCGAGCTGGGCAAGCTCGCGAAGTCCTACATGGACGCCGGCAACCTCGTCCCCGACGAGGTCACGATCGCCATGGCCAAGGACCGCATGGAGCAGCCGGACGCCGAGAAGGGCTTCCTGCTGGACGGCTTCCCGCGCAACGTGTCGCAGGCCGAGGCGCTGGACCAGCTCCTGGAGACCGAGGGCATCAAGCTGGACGCCGTCCTCGACCTGGAGGTCCCGGAGGCCGAGGTCGTCAAGCGCATCGCCGGCCGCCGTATCTGCCGCAACGAGTCCTCGCACGTCTTCCACGTGACCTACAGCCCGCCGAAGAAGGAGGGCGTGTGCGACGTCTGCGGCGGTGAGCTGTACCAGCGCGACGACGACTCCGAGGACACCGTCCGCAAGCGGCTCGAGGTCTACCACACGCAGACCGAGCCGATCATCGACTACTACAAGGCGCAGGGCCTGGTCGTGACGATCTCCTCCCTGGGCCCCGTGGACGAGATCACGCAGCGGGCGCTGGAGGCACTCAAGCGCGAGAAGGCCGAGCAGTAACAGCCCGGCTCCTTCGGCCGCGGTGCCCTCCCCGGGTGCCGCGGCCGTACTGTTGTACAGATGTCCCAGCCGATGTGAGTGACGGAGAGCGCAGGCCCCCATGGTGCAGATCAAGACGCCCGAGCAGATCGCGAAGATGCGTGCGGCGGGTCTGGTCGTTGCCGCCATCCACGCGGCCACCCGCGAGGCCGCGGTGCCCGGCGCCTCCACCAAGGACCTGGACGAGGTCGCCCGCAAGGTGCTGGCCGAACACGGCGCGAAGTCGAACTTCCTGGGCTACGGCGGTTTCCCCGCGACCATCTGCACGTCCGTGAACGACGTCGTCGTCCACGGCATCCCCTCCGACGAGGTCGTCCTCAAGGACGGCGACGTCATCTCCATCGACTGCGGCGCGATCGTCGACGGCTGGCACGGCGACGCGGCCTACACGGCGTTCGTGGGCTCCGGTCACGCCCCGGAGCTGATCGAGCTCTCCCGGGTGACCGAGGAGTCGATGTGGGCCGGCATCGCGGCCATGAAGCAGGGCAACCGGCTGGTCGACGTCTCCCGCGCGATCGAGACGTACATCCGCCGCCAGCCGAAGCCGGGCGGCGGCAAGTACGGGATCATCGAGGACTACGGCGGCCACGGCATCGGCACCGAGATGCACATGGACCCGCATCTGCTGAACTACGTCGACCGCCGCCGCGGCAAGGGCCCCAAGCTGGTGCCCGGCTTCTGCCTCGCGATCGAGCCGATGGTCTCCCTCGGCACCCCGCGCACCGAGGTCCTCTCCGACGACTGGACGGTCATCACGACCGACGGCACCTGGTCCTCGCACTGGGAGCACTCGGTGGCGCTCACCGAGCAGGGCCCGCTGGTGCTGACGGCTCCCGACGGGGGCAAGGCCAAGCTGGCGGAGTACGGCATCACGGCCGCGCCCGATCCGCTCGCCTAGGACAGCGGCCGCTCGCTTAGGGATCACCCTGATGGGGCAGACTCCCTCGATTCGCGTTTCCGGGTGGGCCGACGTAGACTGACTCGTCGGCTCTCGTGTACCCGCATGTCCGCATGCCCCTCGTGAGTCGATCTAGGTAGTCGATTCGAAGGGCGAAGCGTGGCCAAGAAGCAAGGTGCCATCGAGATCGAGGGCACTGTCGTCGAGTCTCTTCCGAACGCGATGTTCAAGGTCGAGCTCCAGAACGGCCACCAGGTCCTGGCACACATCAGCGGCAAGATGCGTATGCACTACATCCGCATCCTCCCTGACGACCGGGTCGTGGTGGAGCTGTCTCCGTACGACCTGACGCGTGGCCGGATCGTCTACCGGTACAAGTAGATCTTGCCCGCATCCCGCTCCGGCGGGGTGGTGGCACTGACCCGGAGAACCTCAATCCAATGAAGGTCAAGCCGAGCGTCAAGAAGATCTGCGACAAGTGCAGGGTGATCCGCCGTCACGGTCGGGTCATGGTCATCTGCGAGAACCCGCGCCACAAGCAGCGCCAGGGCTGACGCACGACCGTAACCCTCTGCACCTCTATCGCAGAGATTCGCGCGACGCGAGCTGAATATGTTCATACGCAGGACCCAAACCGTCGCAAGCGGTTTGACACCCCCGGTTCGGAGGCCGGGGACCCGGTTCGTACCTGGTACGGCGGCCGGGATCCGGTTCTGCGGAAGACCTCCGAAGATCACCAGGAGCCATTGAATGGCACGCGTTTCCGGTGTTGACATCCCGCGCGAAAAGCGCGTGGAGGTCGCCCTGACCTACGTGTTCGGCATCGGCCGGACCCTCTCGAAGGAGACGCTGGCTGCGACCGGCGTCGACCCGAACACCCGCGTTCGCGACCTCTCCGAGGAGCAGCTCGTCGCGATTCGTGAGTACGTCGACAACAACATCAAGACCGAGGGTGACCTCCGTCGCGAGATCCAGGCCGACATCCGCCGCAAGGTCGAGATCGGCTGCTACCAGGGTCTGCGTCACCGTCGCGGTCTGCCCGTCCGCGGTCAGCGCACCAGCACCAACGCCCGCACCCGCAAGGGCCCGCGTCGCGCCATCGCCGGCAAGAAGAAGCCGGGCAAGAAGTAGTCCGCAGCGGACACCTGTCCACGGTCTTCGCTGTAGGACCGACCACCTCCCGTAGGAGTTAGTAGATGCCCCCCAAGGGACGTCAGGGCGCTGCCAAGAAGGTGCGCCGCAAGGAAAAGAAGAACGTCGCTCACGGCCACGCGCACATCAAGAGCACGTTCAACAACACGATCGTCTCGATCACGGACCCGTCCGGCAACGTGATCTCCTGGGCCTCCGCCGGCCACGTCGGCTTCAAGGGCTCCCGGAAGTCGACGCCGTTCGCCGCGCAGATGGCCGCCGAGTCGGCTGCCCGCCGCGCCCAGGAGCACGGCATGCGCAAGGTCGACGTGTTCGTCAAGGGCCCGGGCTCCGGTCGTGAGACCGCGATCCGCTCCCTGCAGGCCACGGGCCTCGAGGTCGGCTCCATCCAGGACGTCACCCCGACCCCGCACAACGGCTGCCGTCCGCCGAAGCGCCGCCGCGTCTGAGGCCAGGCTGCTTGTCGGGTTCGGGCGGTACGGCTCTGTAAGGGCCGTACCGCCCGTACCCTTGCAGTACCCGCACTTTTCACGGGGTGCGGTTCTCCGTCGGACGTCAAATAGCGGGCGTCCACGAATGAAGGATCTGATCCACACATGCTGATCGCTCAGCGACCCTCGTTGACCGAAGAGGTCGTCGACGAGTTCCGCTCCCGGTTCGTGATCGAGCCGCTGGAGCCGGGCTTCGGCTACACCCTCGGCAACTCGCTCCGCCGTACGCTCCTGTCGTCGATCCCCGGCGCTGCTGTCACCAGCATCCGCATCGACGGTGTCCTGCACGAGTTCACCACCGTGCCGGGCGTCAAGGAGGACGTCACCGACCTGATCCTCAACATCAAGCAGCTGGTCGTCTCCTCGGAGCACGACGAGCCGGTCGTGATGTACCTGCGCAAGCAGGGCCCGGGTCTGGTCACCGCCGCCGACATCGCGCCTCCGGCCGGTGTCGAGGTGCACAACCCCGACCTCGTCCTGGCCACGCTCAACGGCAAGGGCAAGCTGGAGATGGAGCTGACGGTCGAGCGTGGCCGCGGTTACGTCTCCGCCGTGCAGAACAAGCAGGTGGGCCAGGAGATCGGCCGTATCCCGGTCGACTCCATCTACTCGCCGGTTCTGAAGGTCACGTACAAGGTCGAGGCCACGCGTGTCGAGCAGCGCACCGACTTCGACAAGCTGATCGTCGACGTCGAGACCAAGCAGGCGATGCGTCCGCGTGACGCCATGGCGTCGGCCGGCAAGACCCTGGTCGAGCTGTTCGGTCTCGCCCGCGAGCTGAACATCGACGCCGAGGGCATCGACATGGGCCCGTCCCCGACGGACGCCGCCCTGGCCGCCGACCTCGCGCTGCCGATCGAGGAGCTGGAGCTCACGGTCCGCTCCTACAACTGCCTCAAGCGTGAGGGCATCCACTCCGTGGGTGAGCTCGTCGCCCGCTCCGAGGCCGACCTCCTCGACATCCGCAACTTCGGTGCGAAGTCGATCGACGAGGTCAAGGCGAAGCTGGCCGGCATGGGCCTGGCCCTGAAGGACAGCCCGCCCGGATTCGACCCCACGGCCGCTGCCGACGCCTTCGGCGCCGACGACGACGCGGACGCGGGTTTCGTGGAGACCGAGCAGTACTGATCGGTCGTAGCCGGTGAGCATCCGCTCATCGGGTTCCTGACCCCGGTACCTGACACGGCCGGGGCAGACACACAGGAGAAGAACAATGCCGAAGCCCACCAAGGGTGCCCGTCTGGGCGGCAGCGCCGCGCACGAGAAGCTGCTCCTCGCGAACCTGGCGAAGAGCCTCTTCGAGCACGGCCGTATCACCACCACCGAGGCGAAGGCCCGCCGCCTGCGCCCGTACGCCGAGCGTCTGATCACCAAGGCGAAGAAGGGCGACCTTCACAACCGCCGTCAGGTGCTCCAGGTCATCACGGACAAGGGCGTCGTCCACACGCTCTTCACCGAGATCGGCCCGCGGTACGAGAACCGTCCGGGTGGCTACACCCGCATCACCAAGATCGGTAACCGCCGTGGCGACAACGCGCCCATGGCCGTCATCGAGCTGGTCGAGGCGCTGACGGTGCAGCAGAAGGCCGTCGGTGAGGCCGAGGCCGCCACCAAGCGTGCGGTCAAGGAGGCCGACGAGGCCAAGGCTGCGGAGACCACCGAGGCGCCGGCCGAGGAGGCCGCTGCCGAGGAGTCGACGGAGGCCTGAGTCTCTGCCTGACGCCGAGAGCGGGTCCGCCCTTCGGGGCGGGCCCGCTCTCACGTTTTTTCACAAGGCACGGCCCTGAAAGAATTCGCGTGTGACTGAAGAAGTACAGCCCGGTTTCGTACGCCTCCGCCTCGACCTCTCCTACGACGGCACCGACTTCCACGGCTGGGCCAAGCAGGCCGGCGGCAGGCGGACCGTGCAGGGCGAGATCGAGGACGCCCTGCGGACGGTGACGCGGTCGAAGGAGACGTACGACCTGACCGTGGCCGGACGGACCGACGCCGGCGTGCACGCGCGCGGGCAGGTGGCGCACGTCGATCTGCCCGAGGGGGTCTGGCGGGAGCACCACGAGAAGCTGCTCAAGCGACTCGCCGGGCGGCTGCCGAAGGACGTGCGGGTATGGGCGCTCAGGGAGGCTCCCGGCGGCTTCAACGCCCGTTTCTCGGCGGTCTGGCGGCGCTATGCCTACCGGGTGACGGACAACCCCGGAGGAGTGGACCCCCTGCTGCGCAACCACGTCCTGTGGCACGACTGGCCCCTCGACGTGGACGCCATGAACGAGGCCGCGCGGGCGCTGGTCGGCGAGCACGACTTCGCCGCGTACTGCAAGAAGAGGGAAGGGGCCACGACCATTCGGACCCTTCAGGAGCTGAGCCTGGTGCGCGGCTCCGACGGGATCATCGCCGCCACCGTGCGCGCCGACGCCTTCTGCCACAACATGGTGCGCTCGCTGATCGGCGCGCTGCTGTTCGTCGGGGACGGGCACCGCGGGCCGGAGTGGCCCGCAATGGTGCTGGCCGCGGGGGTGCGGGACTCCGCCGTGCATGTCGTACGGCCGCACGGGCTGACCCTGGAGGAGGTCGGCTACCCCGCCGACGAGCTGCTGGCCGCGCGCAGCAGGGAGGCGCGGAACAAGCGCTCGCTTCCGTCGGCGGGGTGCTGCTGAGCTACCGGTTCGCCGCCGCGGAGGCCTGGGCCTGGCCGCGGCGGTAGATCTGGTTGAAGATGAACTGCTGCAGGTCGTTGCCGGCGGAGAAGACCTTGGTGTCCTTGTTGGTGACGTTCTTGCCGTTGAGGAAGCCGCCGGTGGTGAAGTAGGCGTAGCGGCCGACGGAGTTCGTGGTCGTCAGGCAGATCGCTGCGTTGCAGAAGTTCTTGACGCCCTTGCCGGGCAGGGAGCGCACCACGGCCTTCTTGGCGGCCTGCTTCCTGACCTTCGTGGCCTGCGCCTGGTCGTCGAAGACGGCGACGCCGACGGTGACCGCGACGCCGCCGTCGGTGTAGGTCGCGCGGATCAGGCGGGTGCAGCGGTTCGCGGTGAGGATCTTCGGCAGGTTGCCGCCGGCGGCCGAGGCGCAGTTCGTGGTGTCGGCCGTGGCGCCCTTCTTGTACACGGTGTCGCCCATGGTCAGCTGGGTGCCCGGGAAGAGGGTGTCGGCGCTGAGCGGCGCGGTGTCCTTCTTGGCGCTGGATATGAAGTCCTTGGGGTCCAGCGGCGGCGGGGCGCTGGTGGGCGCGAAGGACGGCGTGGCCGAGCCGCTGGGCACGGAGGCGCTCGCGGGCAGGTTGGTGGGCGTGCCGTGGGCGTCGTTGCCGCTGTTCGCGGAGACGACGGCCATGGCGACGGCCGTGCCGACCACGACCGTGGCGACCGCGCCGACGCCGACGAAGAGCAGTTTGCGGCGCTTGTTGCGGCTCTCCGAGGCCTCGGCGAGCGCCGCCCAGTCCGGGGTTCCGTCGTCACCGCCGGTGTTCCAGGACTGCTGCTGGGAATGCGGTTTCCAGGGATCCCACTGAGACTGGGGTCCCCCCTGCCCGTAACTCATGGGGCGCATCTTAGACGGGGGGCGAGGGTCGGCACGCTGATCGCTCGTTTTGACCCTCACCGACGACCCCGGTATTCTGCTTGTTCGTTGTGTATTGGCTTGCTCATTCTCACGGGACGGGCCCTTACACCGGTCCACCGGGCCGATGACCAGCGACCCCACGTACGCGGTATGCGTCGCCGCCGTGCGGTCTAGGCTGTCGTGATCGTTTCGGTGACCTGTTCAGGACCATTCACTCGAAGCGAAGGCTACGAACCGTGCGTACGTACAGCCCCAAGCCCGGCGATGTGACGCGCCAGTGGCACGTCATCGACGCTCAGGACGTTGTCCTGGGCCGTCTCGCCACCACTGCAGCGACCCTCCTCCGGGGCAAGCACAAGCCGATCTACGCGCCGCACGTCGACGCTGGTGACTTCGTCATCATCATCAACGCCGACAAGGTGCACCTCTCCGGCAACAAGCGGACCCAGAAGATGGCGTACCGCCACTCCGGCTACCCGGGTGGTCTGCGCTCCGTCCGTTACGACGAGCTGCTCGCCAAGAACCCCGAGAAGGCCATCGAGAAGGCCGTCAAGGGCATGCTCCCCAAGAACACCCTGGGCCGTCAGATGCTCACGAAGCTGAAGGTCTACTCGGGCGACCAGCACCCGCACGCTGCCCAGCAGCCGGTGCCGTTCGAGATCACCCAGGTCGCGCAGTAAGTCCGGCCACCCCCTAAGACTGAAGAGAATCTGAGGAGAATCGTGGCCGAGACCACTGCCGAGCAGCCGATCGAAGAGATCGACATCGAGAGCTACACCACCGAGTCCGAGGTCCCCGTCGAGGGCGAGTACACCTCGGAGTCCCTGGCCTCCCGCTTCGGCGAGCCCCAGCCGGCCGCCGGCCTGGGCCGCCGCAAGAACGCCATCGCCCGCGTCCGGATCGTTCCGGGCACCGGCAAGTGGAAGATCAACGGTCGCACGCTCGAGGACTACTTCCCGAACAAGGTGCACCAGCAGGAAGTCAACGAGCCCTTCAAGGTGCTCGAGCTCGACGGCCGTTACGACGTCATCGCCCGCATCGCGGGTGGCGGTGTCTCCGGTCAGGCCGGTGCTCTGCGCCTCGGTGTCGCCCGTGCCCTGAACGAGGCCGACGTCGACAACAACCGCGGCCCGCTGAAGAAGGCCGGCTTCCTCAAGCGCGACGACCGTGCGGTCGAGCGCAAGAAGGCCGGTCTGAAGAAGGCCCGCAAGGCTCCGCAGTACAGCAAGCGCTAAGCGTCGCCTGCTCGTACTCCGAACGCCCCGGCGGCACGCCACATGTGCCGTCGGGGCGTTCGTTTATCCCAGTCGAGGGCGTATAACGACACAAGACGCTCAGGTGCTCAAAGGCTTGTGCGATCGGATGGAGGACAAGTGGGACGACTCTTCGGCACGGACGGCGTGCGCGGTGTCGCCAACGCGGACCTGACGGCCGAGATGGCGCTCGGTCTGTCCGTTGCGGCGGCTCACGTGCTGGCCGAGGCGGGCACCTTCGAGGGCCACAAGCCGACGGCGGTGGTCGGTCGGGACCCGCGGGCGTCCGGGGAGTTCCTGGAGGCGGCGGTGGTCGCGGGCCTGGCCAGCGCCGGCGTGGACGTACTGAGCGTCGGTGTGCTGCCGACGCCCGCCGTGGCGTATCTCACCGGCGCGCTCGGCGCCGACCTGGGCGTGATGCTCTCCGCCAGCCACAACGCGATGCCGGACAACGGCATCAAGTTCTTCGCCCGCGGCGGCCACAAACTCGCCGACGAGCTGGAGGACCGGATCGAGGCGGTGTACGAGTCCCACCGGCACGGCGAGCCGTGGCAGCGGCCGACGGGTGCGGGCGTGGGCCGCGTGCGGTCGTACGACGAGGGCTTCGAGCAGTACGTCGGCCACCTGCTGTCCGTCCTCCCGAACCGGCTCGACGGACTGAAGATCGTCCTGGACGAAGCGCACGGCGCGGCCTCGGGGGTCTCGCCGGAGGCGTTCGTGCGGGCCGGCGCCGAGGTCGTCACGATCGGCGCCGCGCCGGACGGCCTGAACATCAACGCCGGCTGCGGCTCGACCCACTTGGGCCTGCTCAAGGCCGCGGTGGTCGAGCACGGCGCCGACTTCGGCATCGCGCACGACGGCGACGCCGACCGGTGCCTGGCCGTGGACCACACCGGCGAGGAGGTCGACGGCGACCAGATCCTCGCCGTGCTGGCGCTGGCCATGCGGGAGCACTCCGCTTTGCGGGCCGACACCGTCGTCGCCACCGTGATGTCCAACCTGGGCTTCAAGCTGGCGATGGAGAAGGCCGGGATCCACCTGGTGCAGACCGCCGTCGGTGACCGGTATGTGCTGGAGGAGATGAAGGAGCACGGGTACGCCCTCGGCGGCGAGCAGTCCGGGCACGTCATCGTCCTCGACCACGCGACCACCGGTGACGGCACGCTGACCGGGCTGCTGCTGGCGGCACGGGTCGCGGAGACCGGGCGCAGCCTGCGCGAACTGGCGTCGGTGATGGAGCGGCTGCCGCAGGTCCTCATCAACGTGCCGGACGTGGACAAGTCCCGGGTCAAGACCTCGGCCGAACTCGCGGCCGCCGTCGCGGAGGCGGAGCGGGAGCTGGGGGAGACGGGGCGGGTGCTGCTGCGGCCGTCCGGCACCGAGCCCTTGGTGCGGGTGATGGTCGAGGCGGCCGACATCGACCAGGCGCGGTCGGTGGCCGGGCGGCTGGCCGACGCGGTGAAGTCGGCGCTGGGGTAGACCCCAAGGTCTAACCCGGCGTGCATGGTCGACAGCACGCTGTTTCTCTTGTCGTCGAGGCCGCACCGCGCGGCACCCCACTCGATGGAAGAGCGACAGACCATGAAGACCGTGCTCCACACCCTGAAGCGAGCGGCCGGACCCGTCCTGGTGGCGGGTCTTGTCGTCACCTCGTCCGCCACCCCGGCCGCCGCCCAGACCCCGGGCTCCACGGCGTACCGCATCTTCGGCGGCTTCGCCGGGCTGCAGGCGAACAGCGGTTTTCAGAACCACGTCACGGCATCCGTGTCCGGAACCGGCCATCTGATCTTCACGGACACGGCGGGCATCGCGGCCGGTCCGGGCTGCACCCGGGTGACCGGCTCCACCATCAGCGCCGACTGCGGCAGCATTGCCACGGTCACCCAGGTCGGGATTCAGCTGGGCGACCAGAACGACACCGCCGCGATCAACGTCCCCCGCAACAGCCTCGTGGACGCCGGCACGGGCATCGACTCCGTGACCACCAACGGCGGCAACGACACGATCAGCGTGCAGGACGGTGCCGGCGGTGACACGGTGTCCTGCGGCGGTGGCACCGACACGGTGTTCGCCGACACCACCGACACCATCGGCGGAGACTGCGAGGTGCGGCACATCGTCTAGAAGCCGCGCGTCCACGGGGCCGCGTGCCCTCCGGCACGCGGCCCGGCATCACAGCTTGCGCAGTCTCAGCCGCTGGACCTTGTGGTCCTGGCCCTTGCGGACCACAAGGGTGGCCCGGCCGCGGGTGGGGGCGATGTTCTCGACCAGGTTGGGTTTGTTGATCGTCCGCCACAGGGTGCGGGCGTAGTCGAGGGCCTCGTCCTCGGAGACCTGGGTGTACTTGCGGAAGTACGAGTCCGGGTCCTGGAAGGCGGTCTGGCGCAGCTTCTGGAAGCGGCTGAGGTACCAGCGCTCGATGTCCTCGGCGCTCGCGTCGACGTACACACTGAAGTCGAAGTAGTCGGCGAGACCGACCCGGGTGCGGCCGTCCTTGCCGGGCAGGGCGGGCTGCAGGACGTTCAGGCCCTCGACGATCAGGATGTCGGGGCGGCGGACCGTGAGCTTCTGGTCCGGGACGATGTCGTAGATGAGGTGGGAGTAGACGGGGGCCGTGACCTCGCCCTTGCCCGCCTTGATGTCGGCGACGAAACGGGTCAGGGCCCGGCGGTCGTAGGACTCGGGGAAACCTTTCCGTGACATCAGGCCGCGCGCCTGGAGCTCCTTGGTGGGCAGCAGGAAGCCGTCCGTCGTCACCAGCTCCACCCGCGGGTGCTCGGGCCAGCGGGAGAGCAGCGCCTGCAGAAGGCGCGCGACGGTGGACTTTCCCACGGCCACCGAGCCGGCGACGCCTATGACGAACGGGGTGCCGGACTGGGAGCCCTGCTCGCCGAGGAAGGTGTTCAGCGCGCCTCTGAGACCGTCCGTGGCGCCGACGTAGAGATTGAGGAGCCGGGAGAGCGGGAGGTAGATGTCCCGCACCTCGTCCAGGTCGATCACATCGCCCAGACCGCGCAGCTTCTCCACCTCCTCGGCGGTGAGCGGCAGCGGCGTCTTGTCGCGCAGCGCGCTCCACTCGGCGCGGGTGAGGTCGACGTAGGGAGTCGCCTCCGGCCTGTGCCGGTGGGCGCTCCGGGGCATCGAGGAGACCGGTGAGATCACAGTCCATTGTTAACGGAGTTTGAACACGACGGCGGGTGGGCTCCGTCACGCTCTCCGGCCGCCGGGACGTCGTGCGCGCTCTGCCCCGGCGCCGCCGCGCCGTGCCGGTCTCCTCGAAGTCGTGCTTGCTCACCGGAGTCTTCGACCACCGAACGGCCCTCGTACGACGGTGGGAATTTCCGATTTCGGGCAGGCGGAGGCCAGTTCCGTCCGTTCACGGGTCGTAGGCTGCGACTCATGTGCGGAATCGTTGGATACGTAGGGTCACAGTCGGCGCTCGACGTCGTGATGGCCGGGCTGAAGCGGCTGGAGTACCGGGGTTACGACTCGGCGGGCGTCGCCGTGCTGGCCGACGGCGGGCTGGCCGCGGCGAAGAGGGCCGGGAAACTGGTCAACCTGGAGAAGGAGCTGGCCGAACGGCCGCTGCCGGCGGGCCCGACGGCCATCGGCCACACCCGCTGGGCCACGCACGGCGGCCCCACGGACGCCAACGCCCACCCGCATCTCGACAACGCGGGCCGGGTCGGCGTCGTCCACAACGGCATCATCGAGAACTTCGCGGTGCTGCGGGCCGAACTCGCCGAGCGCGGCCACGAACTGACCTCCGAGACGGACACCGAGGTCGTCGCCCACCTGCTGGCCGAGGAGTTCTCCACGTGTGCGGACCTCGCGGAGGCCATGCGGCTGGTCTGCCGGCGGCTGGAGGGCGCGTTCACGCTGGTCGCGGTACACGCCGACGAGCCGGACGTGGTCGTCGGCGCGCGTCGGAACTCGCCGCTGGTGGTGGGCGTTGGAGCGGGTGAGGCGTTCCTGGCCTCGGACGTCGCCGCGTTCATCGCCCACACGCGGTCGGCGATCGAGCTGGGCCAGGACCAGGTGGTGGAGCTGCGCCGCGACGGAGTGACGGTGACGGGCTTCGACGGCCGCCCGGCCGAGGTCCGCAGTTACCACGTGGACTGGGACGCCTCCGCCGCGGAAAAGGGGGGTTATGACTATTTCATGCTCAAGGAGATCGCCGAGCAGCCCAAGGCGGTCGCCGACACGCTGCTGGGCCGCATCGACCCGTCGGGTTCGCTGACACTGGACGAGGTCCGCATCTCGCCCTCCGAGCTGCGCGAGATCGACAAGGTCGTCATCGTCGCGTGCGGTACGGCCTTCCACGCCGGCCTGATCGCCAAGTACGCCATCGAGCACTGGACGCGCATCCCGTGCGAGGTGGAGCTGGCCAGCGAGTTCCGCTACCGGGACCCGATCCTGGACGGCCGCTCCCTGGTCATCGCCATCTCCCAGTCCGGCGAGACCATGGACACCCTGATGGCCCTGCGGCACGCCCGCGAGCAGGGCTCCAAGGTGCTGGCGATCTGCAACACCAACGGCTCGACGATCCCGCGCGAGTCGGACGCGGTGCTGTACACGCACGCCGGGCCCGAGGTCGCCGTGGCCTCCACCAAGGCGTTCCTGACCCAGCTGGTGGCCTGCTACCTGGTGGCGCTGTACCTGGGCCAGGTGCGCGGCACCAAGTGGGGCGACGAGATCCAGGCCGTGATCAAGGACCTGTCCCGCATCTCGGTCGAGGTCGAGCAGGTCCTGGAGACGATGGAGCCGGTGCGCGAGCTGGCCCGGAGCCTGGCGGCGAAGAACACGGTGCTGTTCCTGGGCCGGCACGTGGGCTACCCGGTCGCCCTCGAAGGCGCCCTGAAGCTCAAGGAGCTGGCCTACATGCACGCCGAGGGCTTCGCGGCGGGCGAGCTGAAGCACGGTCCGATCGCGCTGATCGAGGAGGACGTGCCGGTCGTGGTCGTCGTCCCGTCCCCGCGCGGCCGCTCCGTCCTGCACGACAAGATCGTCTCCAACATTCAGGAGATCCGGGCCCGCGGGGCGCGCACGATCGTGATCGCGGAGGAGGGCGACGAGGCGGTGGTCCCGTACGCCGACCACCTGATCCGTGTCCCGGCCACCCCGACCCTGCTGCAGCCGCTGGTGGCGACGGTGCCGCTCCAGGTCTTCGCCTGCGAGTTGGCCACCGCCCGGGGGAACGAGGTGGATCAGCCGCGCAACCTGGCCAAGTCGGTCACGGTCGAGTAGGGGCGGCTGCCCGACTGCCCGACTGCCCGACTGCCCGGCTGCCGGGTGCCCCTTCCGGGCGCGGGCTCAGTGCACCGAGAAGCCGCCGTCCACGAAGATCGACTGGCCGGTTACATAGGCGGAGGCGCGGCTCGCGAGGAAGACGGCCGCGCCTTCGAAGTCCTCGGCCAGGCCGTTGCGGCCGGTCATCGTGCGGGCGGCCAGGGCGGCCACCTTCTCGGCGTCGGACGACAGCCGCCGGTTGAGCGGCGTCATCACGAACCCCGGCACCAGGGTGTTGACGGTGACGCCGTACGGCGACCAGGCCTCGGCCTGCGAGCGGGCCAGTGACTCCAGCGCGCCCTTCGAGACGCCGTACGCCCCGCTCTGCACGAAGGCGCGGTGGGCCTGCTGGGAGGTGATGTGGATGATCCGGCCGAAGCCGCGCTCCGCCATGCCGGGCCCGAACCGCTGCCCCAGCAGGAAGGGCGCCTGAAGGTTCACGGCCATGGTGGTGTCCCACACGTCCTCGCCCAGTTCGCCCATCGGCGGCCGCAGGTTGATCCCGGCGGAGTTGACGAGGATGTCCGGCTCACCGAAGACACCGGCCGCCTCCTCGGCCGCCGCCCGCACACCGTCGCGCGTGCCCAGGTCGGCCGCGACCCAGCCGGCCCGGCAGCCGTCGGCTGTCAACTCGCCGACGGCCTCCTGCAGTTGCTCCTTGGTGCGGGCCACGAGCACCACACCGGCGCCGGCCCGCGCCAGCGCCCCGGCGATGGCCCGGCCGATGCCGGAGCTGCCTCCGGTCACGACGGCGACACGGCCGTCCAGCGAGAAGAGTTCGGAGAGATAGGCCTGGGACGTCATGAACGGAGCCTAGACGGCACGGGCCCTGACCGGCAGTCGGGTTTCGGCAGGTGGGCGGGTACCGCCGGGTCCGGGTCCGCGACCGTAGGCTGCCCGGCATGAGCATCATCGGAGTGGGGATCGACGTCGCCGAGATCGACCGGTTTCGCGCGTCCCTGGAGCGGACGCCCGGGCTGGCCGACCGGCTGTTCGTGGCGCGGGAACTGCTGCTGCCCAGCGGGGAGCGGCGCGGGGTCGCCTCGCTCGCGGCCCGGTTCGCCGCCAAGGAGGCGCTGGCGAAGGCGCTGGGGGCACCGCCCGGGCTGCACTGGACCGATGCCGAGGTGTACGTCGAGGACAGCGGGCAGCCCCAGCTGCGGGTGACGGGCACCGTGGCCGCGCGGGCCGCGGAGCTGGGCGTGCGGTCCTGGCATGTGTCGCTCAGTCATGACGCGGGCGTTGCCTCGGCCGTGGTCGTGGCCGAGGGGTGAGCCCCGGGTGTGGGCGGTGGTGGTTCCGGGGCAGACTCGGTGCCATGCGTAGTGCGTACAGCGTGGAGACGGTGAGGGCGGCCGAACGGGCACTGATGGCGCGGCTGCCGGAGGGTGCGCTGATGCAGCGGGCCGCCGCGGGGCTGGCCGCCGCCTGCGCCGAGTTGCTCGGGCGGGTGTACGGCAGCCGGGTGGTGCTGCTCGTCGGCAGCGGCGACAACGGCGGGGACGCGCTGTACGCCGGGGCGCGGCTGGCCCGGCGGGGCGCCGGGGTCACGGCCGTCCTCCTGACGCCCGAGCGGGCGCACGCGGGCGGGCTCGCCGCGCTGCGGCGGGCGGGAGGCGCGGTCGCCGCGGTCGAGTCCGCCGACGGGCTGATCGAGCGGGCCGACCTCGTCGTGGACGGGATCGTCGGGATCGGCGGCAAGGGCGGGCTGCGGCCCGAGGCCGAGGCCCTGGCCCGGGTCGCCGAGCGGTCCCGGGCCGCCGTGGTGGCCGTGGACCTGCCCAGCGGGGTCGAGGCGGACACCGGGGAGGTGCGGGGGGCCGCGATCCGGGCCGACCTGACGGTGACCTTCGGAACCTACAAGCCGGGCCTTCTGATCGATCCGGCGCGGGAGTACGCCGGGGTCGTGCGGCTCGTCGACATCGGTCTCGACCTGCCCGCCGGGCCCGAACTCCATGCCCTGCAACACGCCGACGTGGCACGGCTGTTGCCGGTGCCCGCCGCGGAGAGCGACAAGTACCGGCGCGGGGTCGTCGGGATCGCCGCCGGGTCCGCGCGCTATCCCGGCGCCGCCGTGCTCGCCGTCTCCGGGGCGCTGCGGGGCGGGGCGGGGGCCGTGCGGTACGTCGGGCCCGCGGGGAAGGCGGTCATCGCCCGCTTCCCGGAGACGCTGGTGTCGGACCTGGGGCCGGCGAAGGCGGGGCGGGTGCAGGCCTGGGTGGTCGGGCCGGGCGCCGGGGAGGACGCGGCGACCGTCGCCGAGGTGCTCGGGGCGGACGTGCCGGTGCTGCTGGACGCGGACGGGCTGCGGCTGGCCGAACGGGACGCGGTGCGCGGGCGTACGGCACCGACACTGATGACGCCCCATGCCGGGGAGGCGGCCGCGCTGCTCGGGGTACGGCGGGAGGAGGTCGAGGGGGCCCGCCTGGCCGGGGTACGGGAGCTGGCGGCGGTGTACCGGGCGACGGTGCTGTTGAAGGGCTCCACGACCCTGGTCGCCGACGCAGGGGGCGGGGCCGCGCGGGTGAACGCCACGGGGACCTCCTGGCTGGCCACGGCGGGCAGCGGTGACGTGCTGTCGGGTCTCGCCGGGTCGCTGCTGGCGGCGGGCCTGTCCGCGCTGGACGCGGGGAGTGCGGCGGCGTACCTGCACGGCCTGGCGGGGAGGTTCGCGGCGAACGGGGCGCCGGTGGGGGCGCATGACGTGGCCGAACGGATTCCGGCGGCCTGGAGGGACGTGCACGCGCGGTAGCCGACGGGGGCGCGACCAGCCGCCCCACGCACCCGCACTCTGACGACGACCGACGTACGCAGGTCCATCCCCCGGGTGATCCTCCCGCGCGGCGCCGCTGATCCGGCAAAGCCCCGCGCTTGGCTGATCGCATGATCAGCAGACGAATCGCGTCCAGGGGCGTCGCGGTGTTGCTCGCCACCGCGACGGCCCTCCCGGCGGCCGGCACCGCCATGGCCTCCCCGGCGGCCGGCGCTCCCGCGGCCGCTGCTCCCGCGGTCGGCGCTCCCGTACCCCCCGCCGCCCCTGCCCCCGCCCCCGAGCTGGTCCCCGGTGTCGCCCCCGCGCCCGGCCGGCCCTGGCAGATCGACACGCCCGACCAGGCGTTGCCGCCGAAGGTGTACACGCCCACCGCCCAAGAGGACGCCGTGGAACCGAAGGCCGCGGCGCCGGGGGCGTTCGACCTCATCGAGTACGTGCCGCTCGCCGACGCCATCGCCAAGGCGACGTGCAGCAAGCAGGCCGGGCCCTATCAGCGGCAGGTGGAGGGGTGGCTGAAGCTGAAGGTCGACGGGAAGCAGTCCACCGCCGACTGCAAGGCCATCCGCGCCTTCCAGCTCAAGTACAAGATCAAGCCCGCCATCGGCTTCGCCGGGCCCGTCACCTGGTCGACCATGATGCTCGTCTCGGCGAAGAAGAACCCGAACGCCGCCAAGAAGTGCCCGGTCCGGTCGTACAAGGTCGCCTGTGTCGATCTGGACCGTCAGCTCACCTGGGTGCAGAAGGGCTCCAAGGTGGTGTTCGGGCCCGTGCCCATGCGCAGCGGGCGCACAGGCCACGTCACGCGCAAGGGCTGGCACACCATCTACTGGCGGCACAAGAACCACTGGTCGACCCTGTACAACCAGCCCATGCCGTATGCCCAGTTCTTCGACGGCGGCGAGGCCTTCCACGCCGTCTACGGCAGCATCTACACCATCGTCGGCTCCTATGGCTGCGTGAACCTGACGCTCGGCGACGCCCGCAAACTGTGGGACGTACTGAAGAAGGGCGACCATGTCTACGTATGGGGGAAGCGGCCGGGTACCTGAGGTTCCTGAGACTGCGACCGGGGCCCGCACGGCCCTCTGAGACACTGGGGGCGCGATGAGTGAGACTGCGACTGTGCCGACCGCCCCCCTGCGCGCCCGCGCCGAGATCGACCTGGGCGCCCTGCGGGCCAATGTGCGCGCCCTGCGTGCCCGGACGCCGGGTGCGGCCCTGATGGCCGTGGTCAAGTCCGACGGCTACGGCCACGGGGCGCTGCCGTGCGCGCGCGAGGCCCTCGCGGCGGGCGCGACCTGGCTCGGCACGGCCACGCCCGAGGAGGCCCTCGCGCTGCGCGCGGCCGGACTGCCGGGCCCCATCCTGTGCTGGCTGTGGGTGCCGGGCGGTCCGTGGCGGCAGGCGGTCGAGGCCGGCATCGACGTGTCGGTGAGCGGCATGTGGGCGCTGCGCGAGGCCGTCGCGGCCGCCAGGGAGGCCGGCCGGCAAGCACGCGTGCAGCTCAAGGCCGACACCGGGCTCGGCCGCAACGGCTGCCAGCCCGGGGCGGACTGGGCCGAGCTGGTCGCCGAGTCCCTGCGCGCCGAGGCCGAGGGGCTGGTGAAGGTCACCGGGCTGTGGTCGCACTTCGCCTGCGCCGACGAGCCCGGCCATCCCTCCACCGCCGCCCAGCTCGACCGCTTCCGGGAGATGCTGGCGTACGCCGAGGAGCAGGGTGTGCGCCCCGAGGTGCGGCACATCGCCAACTCGCCCGCCACCCTCACCCTGCCCGAGACCCACTTCGACCTGGTTCGCGCGGGTATCGCCCTGTACGGCATCTCACCCAGCCCGGAGTTGGGCACCCCGGCCGACTTCGGGCTGCGTCCGGTGATGACGCTCAGCGCCTCGCTGGCGCTGGTCAAGCACGTCCCCGGCGGGCACGGCATCAGCTACGGCCACCACTACGTCACGCCCGGCGAGACCACCCTCGGCCTGGTGCCGGTGGGTTACGCGGACGGCATTCCCCGGCACGCCTCCGGCACCGGTCCGGTGCTGGTCGACGGCAAGTGGCGCACGGTCGCCGGCCGGGTGGCCATGGACCAGTTCGTGGTGGACCTCGGCGGCGACGAGCCCGAGGTGGGCAGCGAGGCCGTGCTGTTCGGGCCCGGCGACCGCGGTGAGCCCACCGCCGAGGACTGGGCGCAGGCCTGCGGCACGATCGCGTACGAAATCGTCACGCGGATCGGAACCCGGGTTCCGCGCGTCTATGTGAACGGGTCCATGTGACCGCGTCCATGTGAGTGGGGAAGGACTCGGGTAGCCCGTTCGGGATGCGCGACCTGGATCACGTGTAACTCCGGTCATACCTGTTACAGCGGCAGCACAGGCACCATCGTCGGACCCACCCAGCGAACTGCAGTACGGCGAAGAGGAGCGGTACGTGAGCGAGAGCAGTGCCGAGGCCGTGGCGGACGTCGTCGCCTCGGCGGCCGCCGCCTCCGCCGCGGGGGCGGTCGGCAGCTGGCGCAAAGCGACCGGCATCGCCGGTGCCGCGATAGGCGTGATCGCCGCGGGTGCGGCGGCCGGCGTCGCCATAGAGCGGATGACGGTGGGGCGCGGGATGCGCAGGAAGGCCCGGCTCGCGCTGGACTCCGCGGGCCCCTACGGCACCCTGCGCGGCACCCCGGGCAAGGCGATCGCCGACGACGGCACCGAGTTGTACTACGAGGTCGACGAGGCCGATCCCGACCCGGGTCAGAACCTCTCCCCGCGCCGGCGCCGGCTGTTCGGCCGTAAGGCCCCCGCCCCGGTCACCGTCGTCTTCTGCCACGGCTACTGCCTCAGCCAGGACTCCTGGCACTTCCAGCGCGCGGCCCTGCGCGGGGTCGTGCGCACCGTGCACTGGGACCAGCGCAGCCACGGCCGCTCCGGGCGGGGCCTGGCCCAGACCCGGGACCGGGTGCCGGTCACCATCGACCAGCTCGGCCGCGATCTGAAGGCCGTCCTCGACGCCGCCGTACCGGAGGGCCCGATCGTGCTGGTCGGTCACTCGATGGGCGGAATGACGATCATGGCGCTCGCCGCCCAGTTCCCCGAGCTGATCCGGGATCGGGTCGTCGCCACCGCCCTCGTCGGTACCTCGTCCGGGCGGCTGGGCGAGGTCAACTTCGGGCTGCCGCTCGCCGGCGTCAACGCGGTGCGCAGGATCCTGCCCGGAGTGCTGAAGGCGCTCGGGCAGCAGGCGGAGCTGGTGGAGAAGGGGCGCCGGGCCACCGCCGACCTGTTCGCCGGCATCATCAAGCGCTACTCGTTCGCGGGGCGGGACGTCGACCCGGCCGTCGAGCGGTTCGCCGAGCGGATGATCGAGTCCACGCCGATCGACGTGGTCGCCGAGTTCTACCCGGCCTTCACCGACCACGACAAGACCGAGGCGCTCGCCTGCTTCCGGGACATGCCGGTGCTGGTCCTGGCCGGCGTGCGGGACCTGGTCACGCCCAGCGAGCACAGCGAGGCCATAGCCGACCTGCTGCCCGAGGCCGAGCTGGTCCTCGTTGCGGACGCCGGGCATCTGGTGATGCTGGAACACCCGGAAGTGGTCACCGACCGCCTCGCCGACCTGCTCACCCGAGCGGGTGCGGTACCCGCAGGGGCTACGGTTATGGGCTATGGAAGCACCAGCAGCACCGCAGGACCCCGCTGAGACCCGGCTGACGATCACCTCGCCCGAGCAGATGCGCGAGCTGGGCCGCAGGCTGGCCAAGCTGTTGCGCGCGGGCGACCTGGTGATGCTCAGCGGTGAGCTCGGCGCGGGCAAGACCACGCTGACCCGCGGTCTGGGCGAGGGGCTCGGCGTGCGCGGCGCGGTCACCTCCCCGACCTTCGTGATCGCCCGGGTGCACCCCTCCCTCGGCGACGGCCCGCCCCTGGTCCACGTGGACGCCTACCGGCTCGGCGGCGGCCTGGACGAGATGGAGGACCTCGACCTCGAAGTCAACCTGCCCGACTCGGTGATCGTGGTGGAGTGGGGCGAGGGCAAGGTCGAGGAGCTGACCGAGGACCGGCTCCAGGTCGTCATCCACCGCGCCGTCGGAGACACCACGGACGAGGTACGGCACGTCACCCTGACGGGGCTGGGGGAGCGCTGGGCGGAGGCGGACCTGGAGACGCTCACGGCCTGAGCGCCGGTATTCCGACAGGCCGTCGGCAACATGTTGCGCAGGACGTCCCGGGCGTGGTCACATGGTGTCCAGCCCGTGGTTAGGCGTGCCTAACCACGCCCGCCCCCGCACGTCAGGAGGCGTCCATGACCGAGTCCGGTCCCACCGCCGTGTCCATGCGCGACCTCTTGGCATCATGCGAGGCGGCGAAGGCGGTCTCCCGTCCGCCCCGGGCCCCTGAGGAGCACCCCGAAGGGCCACGCGGCGGTGTTGAAGATGCGGCTACCGCCGCACGGGCGCGACCGGCCACGACGGACCCGCAGACGAACGACGTCCCCTCGCGGCACCCCAACGCGGCCTAACGAATCACCACCACCCGCACCCCGATCGTCGCGAACACCCACATCGCATCCCCGTCGACCCGCGTCTCCCGGATCCCTCCCGTCCGCTCGCTCGGATCGCCGGCAGCCGCCCGCGGAGCAACAGCCGCGCTGAACCCGATCGCGATCTCGTCCACGCTGGTGAACCGGACCACGTGCTCGACGGGCACACCGTCCGTGCCGGTCGTCGCGCTCGACCGGGACGTCACCCAGTACATGCCCGGCGGAGGGTCGACCGTGCCGGGATCGACCTTGAAGCTGCGCTCCAGCCGGTTCCCGCCGTCGACCAGCCAGACCCGGTCGTCGTCCACCGAGTACACGACCCGTTCACCCGTACCGGACCCGCCCGGCACCGCGGTCGGGCTGTGCCGGTGTGCCTTGGCGGTCACCGAGGCGGACGCGTTCGGGCCGGGCCTGCCGCTCAGGCTCGCCGGTGCGTTCGCCTGGGCCTGGTAGGCGAGGAGGCCGACGGCGCCGAGGGCCGCCGCGGTGAGGCCGGCCACGATTGCCGAGCTGGTCCCTGCCACGTGCGCTCACCTCTGCCTCATGCGCTGTGTCCCATGCACGGTGTCTCATGCGATATGTCGTACTTCGTACAGACCGTAGCAGTCAGTGACCGTCCGCCCCGGACGGCCGTGCACGCGGCGCGGGCGCCGTAGGCTGTTCGCGTGCTCTTGCTCGCTCTGGATACCGCAACACCCGCCGTCACCGTCGCGCTGCACGACGGCACGGACGTCATCGCCTCGTCGAGTCAGGTGGACGCGCGCCGGCACGGAGAGCTGCTGCTGCCGGCGGTGGACCGTGTGCTCGCCGAGGCCGGACTCAGGCTGGACGCCGTCACCGGCATCGTCGTCGGCATCGGCCCCGGCCCCTACACCGGCCTGCGGGTCGGCCTCATGACCGCCGACACCTTCGGTCTGGCGCTCGGCGTCCCCGTCCACGGCGTGTGCACGCTGGACGGCCTCGCCTACGCCGCCGACATCGAGAAGGGCCCCTTCGTCGTGGCGACGGACGCCCGGCGGAAGGAGGTCTACTGGGCGACGTACGCCGACTCCCGCACCCGGCTGACCGGCCCGGCCGTGAACCGGCCGGCCGACATCGCCGAGCAGGTCGCGGGTCTGCCGGCGGTGGGCGCGGGCGCGCTGCTCTACCCGGACACGTTCCCGAGCGCCCACGAGCCCGAGCACGTCTCCGCCGCCGCCCTCGCCTCGCTCGCCGCGGAGAAGCTGGCCGCAGGCGAGGAGCTGCCGGCACCCCGGCCGCTGTACCTGCGCCGCCCGGACGCCCAGGTGCCCAAGAACTACAAGGTGGTCACCCCGAAGTGACCGTACGACTGCGCGAGATGCGCTGGTGGGACATCGACCCGGTCCTGGAGCTGGAGAAGGACCTGTTCCCCGAGGACGCCTGGTCCCGGGGCATGTTCTGGTCCGAGCTGGCGCATGCGCGGGGTCCCGAGGCGACCCGGCGGTACGTCGTGGCGGAGGACGAGGACCGGATCGTCGGATACGCGGGCCTCGCCGCCGCGGGTACCGCGCCGGACAGCGACTCCGCCGCGGTCGGTGACATCCAGACCATCGCCGTGGCCCGCGGCCTGCAGGGCACCGGCCTCGGCGGGCGGCTGCTGACCGAGCTGCTGAGGGCGGCCACCGCCTTCGAGTGCGCCGAGGTCATGCTCGAGTGCCGGGTCGACAACGTCCGCGCCCAGAAGCTCTACGAGCGCTACGGCTTCGAACCCATCGGCTTCAGACGCGGCTACTACCAGCCGGGCAACGTGGACGCCCTGGTCATGCGCCTGACCGACCCTTCTTCAGTACAAGGAACCGAGATCAATGGCTGACGAACCGCTCGTCCTCGGCATCGAGACCTCTTGCGACGAGACCGGCGTCGGCGTCGTCCGCGGCACCACCCTGCTGGCGGACGCCGTCGCCTCCAGCGTGGACGAGCACGCCCGCTTCGGCGGTGTCGTACCGGAGGTGGCGTCCCGGGCCCACCTGGAGGCGATGGTCCCGACCATCGACCGCGCGCTGCAGCAGGCGGGCGTGAGCGCCAGGGACCTGGACGGCATCGCCGTGACCGCCGGTCCCGGTCTCGCGGGCGCCCTGCTCGTCGGTGTCTCGGCGGCCAAGGCGTACGCCTACGCCCTCGGCAAGCCCCTGTACGGCGTCAACCACCTCGCCTCGCACATCTGCGTCGACCAGCTGGAGCACGGCCCGCTGCCCGAGCCGACGATGGCCCTGCTGGTCTCCGGCGGCCACTCCTCCCTGCTGCTGTCGGAGGACATCACCGCCGACGTCCGCCCGATGGGCTCGACCATCGACGACGCGGCCGGCGAGGCCTTCGACAAGATCGCCCGGGTGCTCAACCTGGGCTTCCCGGGCGGCCCGGTCATCGACCGGTACGCGCGCGAGGGCGACCCGGAGGCGATCGCCTTCCCGCGCGGCCTGACCGGCCCCCGCGACCCCGCCTACGACTTCTCCTTCTCCGGTCTGAAGACGGCCGTGGCCCGCTGGATCGAGGCCAGGCGTGCGGCCGGCGAGGAGGTCCCGGTCCGTGACGTGGCCGCCTCCTTCCAGGAGGCCGTCGTGGACGTCCTGACCCGCAAGGCCGTCCGCGCCTGCAAGGACGAGGGCGTCGACCACCTGATGATCGGCGGCGGTGTCGCGGCCAACTCCCGGCTGCGCGCCCTCGCCCAGGAGCGCTGCGAGGCGGTCGGCATCCGCCTGCGCGTCCCGCGCCCCAAGCTGTGCACGGACAACGGCGCGATGGTGGCCGCGCTCGGCGCCGAGATGGTCGCCCGCAACCGGGCCGCCTCCGGCTGGGACCTGTCGGCCGACTCCTCGCTGCCGGTCACCGACCCGCACGTCCCCGGCGACCACGACCATGTGCACGAGGTCAGCAAGGAGAACCTGTACTCGTGACCGTGGCGCTGATGTGGGAGGCCCGGGCCGTCGAGGGCCGGGGCGAGGAACTGCTGGCCTGGGTGCGGGAACAGCCGCTGGACCCGGAGCCGTTGCGCCGCGAGACCTTCCGCGCGCCGCAGGACCGGGTGCTGGTCATCACCTGGTGGGACGCGCCGTACGACGCCGGGATCCCCGAACTGCCGGAGCCTGCGAAGGAGTTGGTGACGCGCCCGGTGCACCGCTGGCGGTTCGAGTCGGTGACCGGCGGCTGAGTTGGCAAGATCCCCCCGATCTGCGCTATGATCATCACACGGCGAACGGGCGGAACCCGGAAACGGAGAACCGTCTCGGACGCGGTGCGTTGGTGGTCCAAGGAAAGACGTCCCGCTTCCTGCGGGGAGATGCAGGTGCAAGGCCTGCCCGGCGCTCCACAGAAACCCCGCCCCCGGTGATCCGGAGGCGGGGTTTCGCGTTATCGGCGCCCGGCCTCCTCGGGCTGGACCGCCTCCGCCTCGGGGCCCCCGAAGGTGTGGCCCGCGGCCCGCCGTTCCTTCACCTGCGCGTACCCCATCAGGCCGAACAGCACCGCGAGCAGCACTGCCGAGGAACCGGCCGTACCCAGGTCCAGACCGCCCTTGGCGACCGGCTTGGTCAGGAAGTCACCGGCTGTGGCGCCCAGCGGGCGGGTCAGCACGAACGCGATCCAGAAGAGCAGGACGTTCGGCACCGCCGGGACCCTCATCAGGGCGACGAGGAGCAGGAGGAGGCCGGTCACCAGGGACGCGCCGCCCAGATAGCCCAGGCCCGAGCTGTCGGACAGGAAGTCGCCCATCGAGGTGCCGAGGGTGTTGGAGACGAGGATCGCCGACCAGAACAGGGCCTCGCCCCGGAAGGTGACGATCTCGGTGATCTGGAAGGTCATCCCGCTCAGCTTCCAGCCGAGGAAGATCAGCAAGAGGATCGAGACCAGGATCGCGGCGCCCTCGGGATAGCCGAGGCCGAGCCCCTGCGGGCCCCAGCCGAGGCGTGTCGCGCCGTTCGCGAGGTACTTCTCGCTGGCGTCCCGGTTCATGAAGTCGGACATGGTGGTGCCGGCCATGGAGGTCGACAGGATCACGGTCCAGTAGAAGAACGGGTTGTAGCGCGCAGAGCGCAGCTGGACCACCAGCGTCACCACGAAGACCAGGAAGAGAGCGATGGTGGTGAGGAAGTAGCCGAGTTTGAGCGTCTGGGCGAACAGGTCGCCCGCGGTCTCGCCCAGGGTCGTCGCCGCGATCTTCATGATCCAGAACGCGAGGGTGACCTCGGGCAGCTTCTTCATGACGGATTTCGTGGTCGTCACGGACGTCAAGGTTGCTCCTGTGAGGGGGTGTCAGGTGATCAACGACCCTGTCAGGGGCAACCTGAAACGATCCTGAACGCCCGTGTCAGGGGTCTTGCGGAAGAGCGGTCACTGTGCTTCCGCCGTGACTCAATACGTGCCACCCGCTCCCTGAGGTTCAATCAGTTCCCTGGGACACCACCACATCGCACCGCAGTCGCCGCTCGGACCCGACCGCCCGGACCGGCCCCGCCAGCCGCAGCCGCACCCGGTGCCGTACGTCCGTGCTCGACGCGGCCAGCCGCAGCTCCAGCGCTCCCGGCTCCACCACGCGTGCCCCCGTGCGGTCCGTGAACGAGGACAGGTCGGCGTGGAAGCGGAAGGTCAGCCGGCGGGACGCGCCCGGCGGCAGCTCCACCCGCCGGTACCCGATCAGCCGTACGTCGGGCCGGGTCACGCTCGCCACCGGGTCGTGCAGATACAGCTGGACGACCTCGGCGCCGGCGCGGTCGCCGGTGTTGCGGACGGTCAGGGAGGGCTCGTACGCGCCGTCCGTCGCGATCTCGGCCTCGGGAGCGCGGACGTCCTCCCAGGCGAACGTCGTGTACGAGCGGCCGTGGCCGAACGGGTACAGCGGGGTCGGGTCCAGGCTGCTGACCTCGCCGGCCAGGCCCAGCGGAGGCTGGAGATACGTCCAGGGCTGGCCGCCGGGCACGCGCGGCACGCTCACCGGGAGCCGCCCGGAGGGGTTCACCCGGCCGGACAGCACCCCGGCCACCGCGGGTCCCCCCTCCTCGCCGGGGAAGAAGGCCTGGACGACCGCGCCGAGCCGGCCGTGCCAGCGGCCCAGGGCGTACGGCCGCCCGGTGAGCAGGACCAGTACCACCGGGACGCCCGTCGCCACCAGACGGTCCAGCAACTCGGCTTGCGCACCGGGCAGTTGGAGATCCGTCACGTCACAGCCCTCGCCCGAGGTGCCCCGGCCGAACAGGCCCGCCCGGTCGCCGAGCGCCGCCACGCACACGTCCGCCTCCGCCGCCCGGGCCACCGCCTCCTCGAAGCCGGCCGTGTCCGGGTCCGAGACCCCGCAGCCCTCGGCGAAGGTGACCTTGGCGTCCGGGAGTTCGGCGCGCAGGGCGTCCAGGACCGTGGGGATCTCGATGCCGAGCGGGACGTCGGGGTGGTGGGTGAGGACGTGGGAGGGGAAGGAGTAGCAGCCGAGCATGGCGAGCGCGTCCGCCGCGCGCGGGCCGACCACCGCGATCCGGGAGTCGGGGGCCAGCGGCAGCAGCCCGTCGGGATTGTCCAGCAGGACCACCGACTCCTCGGCCAGCCGCCGGGCCACGGCACGGTTCTCCGCCGAGTCCAGGTCCACCGGGCCCTGCGGCTCCGGCCGCCAGTCCGCGTCCAGCAGGCCCAGCTCGCACTTCTGCAGCAGCACGCGCCGGGCCGCCCGGTCCACCAGGGACTCCGGGACACGGCCCTCGCGTACGGCGGTGACGAGCGGGGTGCCGTAGCACTTCACGGTCGGCAGCTCGACGTCGATGCCCGCGGCCATCGCCCGGTGCGCCGCCTCCGCCTCGTCCGCCGCGACCCGGTGCAGGGTCTCGAGGAACCCGATGCCGAAGTAGTCGGCGACCACCGTGCCGGTGAAGCCCCACTCCTCGCGCAGCAGCTCGGTCAGCAGGCGCGGGTCCGCGGAAGCGGGCACGCCGTCGGTCTCGGTGTAGGCCGCCATCACCGACCGGGCCCCGCCCTCGCGCAGGGCCATCTCGAACGGCGGCAGCGTGACGTCCGCGAACTCCCGTACGCCCGCCCGCACCGGCGCCAGGTTCCGGGCGCCCGCCGAGGACGCGTACCCGGCGAAGTGCTTGAGCGTGGCGACGACCCCGGCCGACTCCAGGCCGCGTACATAGGCCGTGCCGATCGTGCCGACCAGGTACGGGTCCTCACCGATCGTCTCCTCCACCCGTCCCCAGCGCGGGTCGCGGACCACGTCCAGGACGGGGGCGAGGCCCTGGTGGACGCCGCACGCACGCAGGTCCTGGCCGATGAGGCGGCCCATCTCCTCCACCAGCGCCGGGTCGAAGGCCGCACCCCAGGCGAGCGGCACCGGGTACGCCGTCGCGCGCCAGGCGGTGAACCCGGCCAGGCACTCCTCGTGGGCGACGGCCGGGATGCCGAAGCGGCCGGCGGCGGCGATCCGGCGCTGGGCGCGGGCCAGCGCCCGGGCGCCGAGGGCGGGGTCCACGGGCGCGGTGCCGAAGGAGCGGGTCAGCTGGCCGAGGCCGTGGGTGAGCAGCTCCTCCCAGTCGAAGTCGGCGGTCATCTCGCGCTGCAGGGGGGCCACCCCGTCGCCGTCCGTGGCGGCGCCCACCCACACGCCGTACAGCTGGGCGGCCTTCTCCTGAAGGGTCATCCGGGCGAGCAGGTCGGTCACGCGGGCGTCGGCGGGCAGGGCGGGGTCGCGCCAAGGAGCGGTGGTCATGGAACTCCCGTCACTCTGACTGTCGCTCACGAATGTTCCCGAATGTTTCGATGACAATACCGAATGTTCCGGGAACCTATGGCGCGCACAAGCCTTCGTCAAGGGGTGCGGCGGGGATACGATCGCGGGCATGAAGCCCGCGAAGCCCACAGAAACGCAGACGGCAACCCTCGCCGAAATCGCCCGTGAGGCCGGGGTGTCGGCTCCGACTGTTTCGAAGGTGCTCAACGGCCGTGCCGACGTCGCCCCCGCGACCCGCACCCGGGTCGAGGAACTGCTGCGCGCCTACGGCTACCGGCGCCGCCGCGCCGAGGCGTCCCGCTCCCCGCTGATCGACCTGGTCTTCCACGAGCTGGAGAGCGCCTGGGCGCTGGAGGTCATCCGGGGCGTGGAGAACGTGGCGAGGGACGCCGGGCTGAGCGTCGTACTGTCCGAGTCGGCCGGCCGGCTCACCCCGGGCCGCACCTGGGCCGACCAGGTGGCCGCCCGCCGCCCGCACGGCGTGGTGCTGGTGCTGTCCGGACTCGACGAGTCCCAGCGGGCACTACTGACCAGCCGCTCCATCCCGTTCGTGGTGATGGACCCGGCGGGCGACCCGGGTCCGGACGTGCCGTCCATCGGCGCCACCAACTGGCAGGGCGGACTCGCCGCCACCCGTCATCTGGTCGAGCTCGGCCACACCCGGATCGGCGCGATCAGCGGCCCGTCGAGGATGATGTGCAGCCGGGCCCGCGTCGACGGCTACCGCGCAGCCCTGGAGACGGCCGGCCTGCCCGTCGACCCCTCGCTGGTCGTGGCCGGAGACTTCCACCACGACGCCGGCTACCGCCTGGGCCTGCAGCTGCTGCGCCGCCCCGACCGGCCGACGGCCGTCTTCGCGGGCAACGACCTGCAGGCGCTCGGCCTGTACGAGGCCGCCCGTGAGCTGGGCCTGCGCATCCCGGAGGACCTCAGCGTGGTCGGCTTCGACGATCTGCCGGTGGCCCGCTGGGTCGGCCCGCCGCTGACGACCGTACGGCAGCCGCTGACCGAGATGGCCGAGGCCGCCGCCCGGCTGGTGCTGGAGCTGGGGCGCGAGCAGGAGGACCGGGCGGCGACCCGGGTGGAGCTCGCGACCAGCCTCGTCGTCCGCAGCAGTACGGCGGCGCCCGCGGCCGTGTGACGACCATGGCCGGAAGCTGACGTATTGACGGGTGGGGTGGGCGCCCCCACACTCCTCCGAAGCCAATCGGTTGTTCGACCGAAACTTTCGGAGGCTTCCGCGATGAGAACTCTGAGACTCGGCTTACCCCTCGTATCCCTGCTGACCGGCGTCGCGCTGCTCTTCACCGCACCCGCCGCGCACGCCGCCGACACCCCCTTGCGTGACCTCGCCGCCGCCAAGGGCAGGCTCATCGGCACCGCCGTCACCGGCTCCAGGCTCACCGGCACCTACGGCGACATCGCCGGGGCCCAGTTCAGCTCGCTGACCCCCGGCAACGCCATGAAGTGGGGGACCGTCGAGCCGGTCCGGGGCAGCTTCGACTGGGCCGAGGCCGACCAGATCGTGGCCTTCGCCCAGGCCCACCACCAGCAGGTGCGCGGCCACACCCTGGTCTGGTACAGCCAGAACCCCAGCTGGCTGACGAACGGCAGCTGGACCTCCGCCCAGCTCGGCAGCCTGCTGCAGAACCACACACCCAGCAGAAGGCCGACTTCAAGTCGGTCGTGGCCGCCTGCGCGGCCGTGACCCGCTGTGTGAACGTCACCGTGTGGGGCTTCACCGACGACGACTCCTGGGTGCCGGGCACCTTCCCCGGCTACGGGGCGGCGACCCCGTACGACGAGAACTACCAGCCGAAGCCGGCGTACTACGGCATCGCGGAGGCGCTGGGCGGCACCCGGTCCACCCAAGGGTGCTCGGCGTCCTACGGCGTGAGCAGCCAGTGGAACACCGGCTTCACCGGCCAGGTGACCATCTCCTGCTCCGGGGCCTCGCTGTCCTCGTGGAAGGTGAACTGGACGTACGGCGCCGGCCAGCAGATCACGCAGGCCTGGAACGCGACCTGCACCCAGTCGGGCGCGGCGGTGTCCTGCACCAACGCCTCCTACAACGGCTCGGTCCCGGACGGCGGTTCGGTGACGTTCGGTTTCAACGCGTCCTGGAACGGAAGCAATCCGGTACCCACGGTGGCGTTGGGCTGAGTCGGCGCACGAGTCGGCGGACGAGAAATTCCGAAGAAAACCGAATCACACCGCTTGCGCTAACAGTCCCCTAATAATTCGGACTTACGTTCCTGGCGTGACGCGACACATGGAGCACGACGAGGAGCAAGGCGAAGCAGGCAGACGGGTGGGCCGGCGGTCGGGAGCGCTGAGGATCGTCGGCCTCACCCTCGCGGGCGCCCTGGTGCTGGGCACGGGCGCGGTGGGCTGGGCGTACTGGCATCTCAACCACAACATCAAGAGCGTCGACATCAACAGCGCGCTCGGCGACGACCGGCCGGCCCCGGCGATGACCACCCCGTCCCCGGTCGGCTCGGCCTCCGCCTCCCCGCTGCCGACCGGCTCCCTGAACATCCTGGTCCTCGGCTCGGACTCGCGCAGCGGCAAGGCCAACAAGGAGCTCGGCGGCGGCGACAGCTCCGGCGCCCGTTCGGACACGGCGATGGTCGTGCACATCGACGCGGGCCGTACGAAGGCCACCGTCGTCAGCATCCCCCGCGACACCCTCGTCACCCGCCCGTCCTGCCCGCTCGCCTCCGGCGGCGCGACGGCGGTGGCCTACGGCGCGATGTTCAACACCGCGTACGAGGTGGGCGGGCCGGTGTGCGCGGTGAAGACCGTCGAGTCGATCACGAACGTCCGCATGGACCACTACATCGAGATCGACTTCTCCGGCTTCGCCAAGCTGGTCGACGTGCTCGGCGGGGTCGACGTCACCACCACGCAGGACATCGACGACGACCAGAGCCATCTGCACCTGAAGGCCGGCCCCCACCACCTCGACGGCACGCAGGCCCTCGCGCTCGCCCGCACCCGGCACGGCATAGGAGACGGCAGCGACCTCGGCCGCATAGGGCTGCAACAGATGCTGGTCAAGGACCTGCTGGAGCAGATGGCCGGCACGAACCTGCTCACCGACCCCGACCCCGCCAGGCTGTACCGGGTCGCCGACGCGGTCACCGCGAGCCTCACCACCGACACCGGCCTGGACTCCCTGAGCGAGCTGATGCGGCTCGGCCAGAGCCTGAAGGGCCTCACGGCCGACCATGTGACGACGGTGATGATGCCGGTCGTCACCGCCCCCTCCGACCCCAACCGCGTGATCGCGAAGGAGCCGGCGGCGACCGAGCTGTGGACGTCCCTGCGCTGAGCCGGCACGGCCCTGACGAAGAGCGGAGAAACCCGCCGGAGAAATCCGCCGGAAAAATCTTCGGTGAGCGTGTCGATCCGGGTGTCTCCCGTTCGACGCATGGGTGAGCGGCGGGGGACGGACCCCGCCGCCCGACCGAAGGAGTCACAATGCCCCGCTACCTGTCGCTCGTGCGCATCGACGAGTCCTCCGCCCCTGCCGAGGGCCCCAGCCCCGAGCTGATGCAGCGGATGGGCGAGCTGATCGAGGAGGTCACCAAGGCCGGCGTCATGCTCGACACCGCCGGGCTCACCCCGTCCGCCGAGGGCACCCGGGTGCGCTGGGAGGGCGGCAGGATCTCCGTCACCGACGGGCCGTTCACCGAGACCAAGGAGGCCATCGGCGGCTACGCCCTCATGCAGTGCAAGGACAAGGCCGAGGCCCTGGAGTGGGCCAAGCGGTTCCTGCAGGTCCACGAGGACTTCTGGACCGTGACGTGTGAGGTGCGGGAGATCGCCGAGGGCTGAGTGCCTGGCGCCGTGCCGTACGGCGGTGTTGCATGGTGGGCTGTGGAACCACAGCCCACCGCGGCGCCCACCGCCGCGCACACGATCGAGACCGTCTTCCGTCTGGAGTCACCCCGGGTCATCGCCGGCGTCGCGCGGATCGTCCGGGACGTCGGCATCGCCGAGGAGCTGGCGCAGGACGCGCTGGTCGCCGCCCTGGAGCAATGGCCCCGCGACGGCGTGCCCGGCAACCCCGGCGCCTGGCTCATGGCGACCGCCCGGCACCGCGCCGTCGACCTGATCCGGCGCCGCGAGGCCTACGCCCGCAAGCTGCAGGAGATCGGCAGGGACCTCTCGCGGTCGGCCCCGCCGTCGTACGACGGGCCCGCCGACCCGGACGACATCGACGACGACCTGCTCCGGCTCGTCTTCACCGCCTGCCACCCGGTGTTGTCGCCCGAGGCCCGCACCGCGCTCACCCTGCGCCTGCTCGGCGGCCTGAGCACGGCCGAGATCGCCCGCGCCTACCTCGTCCCGGAGCCGACGATCGCCCAGCGCATCGTCCGCGCCAAACGCACCCTGGCGAAGCAGAACGTCGCCTTCGAGGTGCCCTACGGCCCCGACCGCGAGGCCCGCCTCGGCTCCGTCCTGGACGTCATCTACCTGATCTTCAACGAGGGGTACGCGGCCACCGCCGGCGACGACCTGCTCCGCCCCGGCCTGTGCGAGGACGCGCTGCGCCTGGCCCGCGTCCTGTCCGCGCTGATGCCCAAGGAGCCGGAGGTGCACGGCCTGACCGCGCTGCTGGAGTTCCAGGCGTCCCGCACGGCCGCCCGTACCGGTCCAGGCGGCGAGCCGGTGCTGCTGAAGGACCAGAACCGCCGCCGCTGGAACCGCATGCTCATCGCCCGCGGCATCCGCGCCCTGGACCGGGCCGGCGCCACGGCGACCGGCGCCCCGGGCCCGTACGCCCTCCAGGCGGCCATCGCCGCGTGCCACGCGCACGCCCACCGCTACGAGGAGACCGACTGGCGTGCCATCGCCACCCTGTACGGCCTGCTGGCCGCCTGTGCCCCGTCCCCGGTGGTCGAGCTGAACCGCGCGGTCGCCGTGTCGATGGCCGACGGCCCGGCCGAGGGCCTGAAGCTGGTGGACGCCCTGACCGCCGAACCCGCCCTGCGCGACTACCACCTGCTGCCCAGCGTCCGCGGCGACCTGCTCGCCCGCCTCGGCCGTACCGCGGAGGCCCGCACGGAGCTGGCACGAGCGGCCGGCCTGGCCCGCAACGAACGCGAGCGGCAGCTGTTGCTGACGAGAATCCGTTCTCTCGCTGATCACTGAGGGTTCAGGTGGCGCGGTGTCACGGGGGCCCCGATCAGCATGGCCGGTGCGCCCGCGACCCGCGTGAGGAACACCGTCGCCGCGTTCGGCCCCTGCGGCTTGACCTTCCTGCGCAGTTCCTCCGGCTCGACGGCCGACCCGCGCTTCTTCACGGTCAGCGTGCCGACCTCGCGCTCTCGCAGCAGGGCCTTCAACTTCTTGACGTTGAAGGGGAGTCGGTCGGTGATCTCGTAGGCGGAGGCGTACGGGGTGGGGCGCGCTTCGTCGGCGGTGACGTAGGCGATGGTGGGGTCGATCAGGCCGCCGTCCAGCTGCTGCGCCACCTCGGCGACCAGATGGGCGCGGATCACGGCGCCGTCGGGCTCGTACAGGTAGTGTCCCACCGGCCGGACCTCCGGGTCGGGCAGCCCCTCGCCGAGGAGGGTGCGCGGCCCGGGCAGCAGGGTGGCACGCACCGCTCCCGGCTCGGTGCCGAACCACACCACGGCCTCCTTCACGTCGCCGCCGTCCGAGATCCACTCGGCCTCGGCGTCGGCGGGCACGGCCTCGTGCGGAATGCCGGGCGCCACCTTCAGCGCCGCGCGGGGTGCCGTACGGGCGGCCTCGACAGCCCAGGACAGGGGCGGCGAGTACGCCTCCGGGTCGAAGATGCGGCCACGCCCGCCGCGCCGGGCAGGGTCCACGAACACGGCGTCGTAGCCGCCCGTGTCCACCTCGGTGACGTCCGCCTCGCGCACCTCGATCAGCTCGCCCAGCCCCAGCGCCTCGGTGTTCGCCCGCGCCACGGAGGCGGTCACCGGATCGCGGTCCACGGCCAGGACCCGGATCCCCGCCCGGGCGAACGCGATCGCGTCGCCGCCGATCCCGCAGCACAGGTCGGCCACGGAGGTCACGCCGAGACCCCTGAGCCGCTCCGCGCGGTACGTCGCCACACTCGTCCGGGTCGACTGCTCGACCCCGTTCGGCGTGAAGAACATCCGCCCCGCGTCCGCCGCCCCGAACTTCGCCGCCGCCCGCTGCCGCAGCCGGGCCTGGCCGAGCGCGGCCGACACCAGCTCGGCGGGGTGGTCGCGGCGCAACCGGGTGGCGACGGCGAGTTCGTCGGCCGGGGCGGTGTCGCGGACCTCGTCGAGGAGGGCACGGCCTTCGGGGGTGAGGAGGAGAGCGAGGTCGTTCACCGGGTCATTGTGGGCCAGTCGGTGGATCGTGCGCCTTCCGGCGGCGGTGTCGGCCCGGGCTCCGGGTCCTGCCCTGGGAGGATCCGGCACTATGCGAGTAGTCGTACAAAACGATAAAAATCGGTCTCGTCGTGGGCGTCTCACCCTCGGCTGCGGAGCCGCCGCGCTGGCCTGGTCCACACTTTTGTCCAGCTGCGCAGGCTCCACCGACACGACTCGCCCCGTCCCCGCCCAGGGCGGCCCCGCGCATGTCCTGAGCCCCCAGGACCGCCAGGCCGCCGAACATGCCCGCCGGGCCGCCGAACACGCCCGCCTGGTCGCCGCCGCCAGGCGCTGGGGCCTGGCCCGGGTGCCGCTGACGCCGCCCCCGCCGCCCAGGACCAAACCGGAGATCACCGCCCGGGCCGGTTTCGAGGTCGACCACCAGGAGGACTGGGACCTGCCCCCGGTCTTCACCACGATCCCCACCAAGAAGAAGATCGTCTTCCTCACCATCGACGACGGCTCGGAGAAGGACCCGAAGTTCCTGCGGATGATGCAGGACCTGAAGATCCCCTACACCGCCTTCCTCAGCAACTACCTGGTCAAGGACGACTACGGCTACTTCCGCGCGATGCAGTCCTACGGCCACACCCTCAACAACCACACCCTGCACCACCCCTACCTGCCGGGTTTGTCCTACGAGGACCAGAAGGACGAGATCTGCGGCATGCAGGACATCATGAACAAGCAGTTCGGCAGGCGCCCGACGGTCTTCCGGCCCCCTTACGGCAACTACGACCAGGACACCCTGCGCGCCGCCAAGGCCTGCGGCATCAAGTACGCGCCGATCTGGAACGAGGAGGTCTACGTCGACCACTGGGAGTACCGCGAGGACGACCAGAAGATGCGCCGCGGCGACATCGTCCTCACCCACTTCCGCGGCCGCTCCGACTGGAACGGCACGATGATCGACGACATGCGCCGCTTCCTGAACAAGGTCACGCGCGGGGGATACGCCGTGGCCCGCCTGGAGGACTACCTGTGAGGCCGGGGGCGGGGCACGGGAGAGCGGGCCGCGGGCGGCGTCCGGGCCGGTACTCGGGCGCGCTCCTCGCCTCGGCCCTCCTCCTCACCGGCTGCGCCCAGTCCGTCGACCCCATCGAACGCCTCGGCAAGAAGGCGGCCGAGGGGGTACGCCCGCACGGGGCCGCCCCCGACCAGACCTACCGCCGCTGGGGCCTGACCGAGCCTCTCGCCCGCCCGCCGCAGCCCGCCGCCCGCGCCCTCCCGCTCGGCCCGCAGACCGGTGACCGTGCCCTGCCCCGCGTCCTGGACCACGTCCCCACCCGCGACCGGGTCGTCTTCCTCACCTACGACGACGGCGCCGAGAAGGACCCCCGCTTCGTCGCCATGGTCCGCGAACTCCGGCTGCCGGTCAGCATGTTCCTCACCGACAGCGTCGCCGGCCCCGGCTACGGCCACTTCGCCCGCCTGCACGGGCTCGGCGCCGGCATCGAGAACCACACCCTCGACCACCGCGCGCTCGCCGGACTGCCGTACGCCGGGCAGCGCGCCGAGATCTGCGGCCAGCAGGACAGGCTCAGGGCGCGCCTCGGCCTGCACCCCCGCCTCTTCCGCCCGCCGTACGGCGCGTACGACACCAACACCCTGCGCGCGGCGGCCCGCTGCGGCATCTCCACGGTCGTCCTCTGGCGCGCCGCGATGACCCCGACCGAGCTCGTCTACACCCACGGCGAGCACCACCTCCGCCCCGGCGACATCGTCCTGGTCGGCCCGGACGAGACGGCGGGCCCGAGCCGGCGGGAACGCACGGCGAGGCTGCTGCGGAGGGTGCAGCAGAGGGGGCTGACGGTGGGGAGGCTGGAGGACTATCTGTAGAGCACTTTTCCGGTGCCGGCCGGCACATGTCAGCCCGTCCGGGGATGCCCCCTCCGGGGGAGTTCGAGGACGAGGGCCGAAGGCCCGACAGCGGGGGTCTGGGGGCGGCAGCCCGCCAGGACGGCGGGGCGACACAGGCCCACCGGAAAGCAGCCGGGAGACAGATCTTCGGCCGACGCGCCGCACGGCATTGGCACTCCGCTTGACCGAGTGCTAATCGCGGTCATAGTCTCGGCTCTGGCACTCCCCCCTGGAGAGTGCCAACAAAGCGACGGGCAGGTCCGGCACCCGCGACGACGGATCGACCTGGTCGCCACCTCAGACAGTTAACCCCGTGAGATCTCCGAAGGGGGAGGTCGGATCGTGACGACCGCCAGCTCCAAGGTTGCCATCAAGCCGCTCGAGGACCGCATCGTGGTCCAGCCGCTGGACGCCGAGCAGACCACGGCCTCTGGCCTGGTCATCCCGGACACCGCGAAGGAGAAGCCCCAGGAGGGCGCCGTCCTCGCCGTGGGCCCGGGCCGGTTCGAGAACGGCGAGCGCCTTCCGCTCGACGTCAAGGTCGGCGACGTCGTCCTCTACAGCAAGTACGGCGGCACCGAGGTGAAGTACAACGGCGAGGAGTACCTCGTCCTCTCGGCTCGCGACGTGCTCGCGATCATCGAGAAGTAGTCACCTCGAGCATTCTTTTGCTCCTGAGCTGCGCCCCTGGCCCCCGCGACCGATAAAGAAGCCGGGCGCCCGGGGCGCAGTTGTCTTACCACCCATAGATTCCGAGAGGGCTCCCGCTGTCATGGCGAAGATCCTGAAGTTCGACGAGGACGCCCGTCGCGCCCTCGAGCGCGGCGTCAACAAGCTGGCCGACACGGTGAAGGTGACGATCGGCCCCAGGGGCCGCAACGTCGTCATCGACAAGAAGTTCGGCGCCCCCACCATCACCAACGACGGTGTCACGATCGCCCGCGAGGTCGAGATCGAGGACCCGTACGAGAACCTCGGTGCGCAGCTGGTGAAGGAGGTGGCGACCAAGACCAACGACATCGCGGGTGACGGCACCACCACCGCCACCGTGCTCGCCCAGGCGCTGGTGCGCGAGGGCCTGAAGAACGTCGCCGCCGGCGCCTCCCCGGCCGCCCTGAAGAAGGGCATCGACGCCGCCGTCAAGGCCGTCTCCGACGAGCTGCTCGCCTCGGCCCGCCCGATCGACGAGAAGTCCGACATCGCCGCCGTCGCCGCGCTGTCCGCCCAGGACCAGCAGGTCGGCGAGCTCATCGCCGAGGCGATGGACAAGGTCGGCAAGGACGGTGTCATCACCGTCGAGGAGTCCAACACCTTCGGTCTGGAGCTGGACTTCACCGAGGGCATGGCCTTCGACAAGGGCTACCTGTCGCCGTACTTCGTGACGGACCAGGAGCGCATGGAGGCCGTCCTCGACGACCCGTACATCCTCATCAACCAGGGCAAGATCAGCTCCATCCAGGACCTGCTGCCGCTGCTGGAGAAGGTCATCCAGGCCGGCGCCTCCAAGCCGCTGCTGATCATCGCCGAGGACGTCGAGGGCGAGGCCCTGTCGACCCTGGTCGTCAACAAGATCCGCGGCACCTTCAACGCCGTCGCGGTGAAGGCCCCCGGCTTCGGCGACCGCCGCAAGGCGATGCTGCAGGACATGGCGATCCTCACCGGCGCCACCGTCATCTCCGAGGAGGTCGGCCTCAAGCTCGACCAGGTCGGCATCGACGTGCTCGGCTCCGCCCGCCGCATCACCGTCACCAAGGACGACACCACGATCGTCGAGGGTGCCGGCAAGCAGGAGGACCTCACCGGCCGCGTCGCCCAGATCAAGGCCGAGATCGAGAACACCGACTCCGACTGGGACCGCGAGAAGCTCCAGGAGCGCCTCGCGAAGCTGGCCGGCGGCGTGTGCGTGATCAAGGTCGGCGCCGCCACCGAGGTGGAGCTGAAGGAGAAGAAGCACCGTCTGGAGGACGCCATCTCCGCGACCCGCGCCGCGGTCGAGGAGGGCATCGTCTCCGGTGGTGGCTCCGCCCTGGTGCATGCCTCCAAGGTCCTCGAGGGCAACCTCGACAAGACCGGCGACGAGGCCACCGGTGTCGCGGTCGTCCGCAACGCCGTGGTCGAGCCGCTGCGCTGGATCGGCGAGAACGCCGGCCAGGAGGGCTACGTCATCGTCTCCAAGGTCAAGGACCTGGAGAAGGGGCAGGGCTACAACGCCGCCACCGGCGAGTACGGCGACCTGGTCAAGGCCGGCGTCATCGACCCGGTGAAGGTCACCCGCTCCGCCCTGGAGAACGCCGCCTCCATCGCCTCCCTGCTGCTCACGACCGAGACCCTGGTCGTCGAGAAGAAGGAAGAGGAAGAGCCGGCCGCCGCGGGCCACGGCCACGGCCACGCCCACTGAGCCCGAACGCTCACCACGAAGGCCCGGTTTCCCGCGGGGGAGCCGGGCCTTCGCCCTGTGCGGGACATGCTCCCTCTACTGCTCCAACTCGTCGAGCGCGCCCAGCTGTTGCATCAGGCCCAGCTGGTCGTGCTGCCACCACATCTCGGCGATCTTGCCGTCGTCCGTGAGGCGGAACAGCGTCAACCCGGTCATGGTGACCTGCCTGCCGGTGGGTGGGATGCCGAGGAAGTCGCCGTGGTGCGTGGCGTTCCAGGTCCACCGTGCGCAGGCCCGGTCGCCCTGGGTGAGCACGTCCTCGAGCGTGAACGTGAAGCCGAAGCCCCCGCGCCACATCCGGAATTCGCTGCGGGCGTTGTCCAGCCCGATGGTGTCCTGGGGGTTCACCGGATCGTGGCTGTGGATGTCCTCGTCCAGCAGGTCGTTGAGCGGCGGCAGTTCACCGGAGGTCTGCAGCGCCGCGAAGAACCGCCGCACCGTACCCTCGGCCAGCCGCTCGTCCCGCACGACGTCCAGATCGGTGAACGTCGGGCTCTCGTCGCACAGGGCGACCATCTCCTGGAAGATCCGGTCGGTCTCCGGGAGCTTCGAGTTCCGCATCGCCTCCTCGTACGACGGGAACTCCACCACTTCGACGATGTGCGACGCGTCGGAGCGGTCCTTGCCGACCAGCGCGTGCGTCGCGGTCCGCTTCCCCTTGGTCTGCGCGACCCAGTCGTCCATCAGCCGGTTCATCTCGTCCAGCCGGCTCGTCCTGCACTCGATGAGCTGTACGAAGGTCATGACGCCGCCTCCCGGCCCCCCTGGCCCGGTCTGTGTCACGCTCATTTTCGCACCGGGACGGCAGCGCCACCCGTCCGCTACTGCGGCCCGTACTTGCGCCCCGTCTTCGACGTGATCCCGCCCAGCAGTCCCCGCGGGGTGACCTTCACCAGGCCCATCAGCGCCTTGTAGCGGGGGTCGGGGATCGACAGGGACTTGCCGCGGGCCAGGTCGGACAGGGCCGCCGCGACGAGTTTGTCGGCGTCGAGCCACATCCAGCCGGGGATGTTGTCCGTGCCCATCCCGGCCCGCTGGTGGAACTCGGTGCGCACGAAACCGGGGCACAGGGCCATCAGGCGGACACCGCTGCCGGCCAGGTCCTTCGCCGCGCCCTGCGTGAACTGCACGACCCAGGCCTTGGAGGCGCCGTAGGTGCCCCGCGGGACGAATGCGGCCACGGAGGCGACGTTGACGACACCGCCCCGGCCCCGCTCGCGCATCGCCTCGGTCGCCGCCGAGGTCAGCCGGAGCACCGCCTCGCAGTGCACCTTGAGCATCTTGAGCTCGTCGGCCAGCGCCACGTCCAGATAGCGGCCCTTGTTGCCGAAGCCGGCGTTGTTGACCAGCAGGTCGACCGGGTTCTTCCGGTCGCCGAGGCGGTCGGCCACCGCCTCGATGCCCTTGTCCTCGGCCAGGTCGGCGCTCAGCACCTCCACCTCGATGCCGTGCCGGTCGTGCAGTTCGGTCGCCTGTTCGCGCAGCCTCTTGGCGTCCCGGGCCACCAGGACGAGGTCGTGCCCGTCAGCCGCCAGCCGCCGCGCGAACGCGGCACCGATTCCCGCGGTCGATCCCGTAATCAGAGCCGTTGTCATGACCCAAGGTTAGTGACCCGGAGCGAGCGCGTCCGCTGCCCTCCGACACGGGAGTTGGCCCGCGCGGGGCGGGGCGACGGCCCGTGCGACGAGGCGCACGGGGCTGCGCGGGGCCCTCAAGGGGGCGGATTTGCGCGGCGTACGCCCCCTCCCGCACCGGGCGTCCCGGACCTCCCGTTGGGCCCGTTCGGCCCGGCCAGCTCGCCGCGCTCGTGGGTGACGACCGCTCAGCCCGCCTGCTCCGCCATGTACTTGCGGGCCTTCGCCAGTGTCTCCGGGTGCAGCGCCTCGCCCGCCGCGAGCAGCCGCGGCAGCAGCTCCCGCTCGGTGGTGACCGCGCGGAACTGCAGCGCCGCCGTCACCCCGTGGTCCGGCCGGTGAACGATCTCGATCGGATCGCCCGCCCGTATCTCACCCGGTTCGATCACCCGGAGGTAGGCACCCGTTGCGCCCTTCTGTGTGAACCTCTTGACCCAGCCGCGTTCGCCCAGATGGCCCTGGAAGGTGCGGCACGGGATCCGGCCCGAGGTCACTTCCAGGACCACCCCGGAACCGATCCGCCAGCGCTCGCCGATCAGCGCGCCGGAGACGTCCAGGCCGTCCGTGGTCAGGTTCTCCCCGAAGCAACCGTTGGCCAACGATCGGCCGAGTTCGCGCTCCCAGTCGTCCAGGTCCTCGCGCGCGAAGGCGTACACCGCCTGGTCGTCCCCGCCGTGATGCCGCAGCTCGCACACCGCGTCCCCGGCCAGCCCGCTCCCGCCGATCCCCTTGGGGCCTGGCGCCGCCACCCGCACCGGCCCGTCGGCCGGCTTCTTGTCGATGCCCGTCACGCCCTCCGCCTGGTCCGTGTACGGCACTGGCTGCGGGCGACCCAGATTGACCGAGAGAAGCTTCATGACCGCACGGTACGGGACCGCACCTCAAAGCGTCGAGCGAATATCGCGCACCATCCCCAAGCTGCGCTTATGCTTTAGGGGTGATCGAGGCCCGTCATCTCCGCGTCCTGCGCGCCGTCGCCGCCACCGGTTCCTTCTCGGCGGCGGGGCGCGAACTGGGCTGCACCCAGCCCGCCGTCAGCCAGCAGATGAAGGCCCTGGAGGCCTCGGTCGGCACGCCGCTGCTGGTGCGCAGCGGCCGCGAGATGCGGCTGACCCAGGCCGGCGAAGCCCTGGTCAGGCACGCCTCCGGCATCCTCGCCGGGCTCACCGCGGCCGAGGAGGAGGTCGCCGCCATCGCGGGCCTGCGCGCCGGCCGGGTGCGGCTGGTCTCCTTCCCCAGCGGCAGCTCCACCCTGGTCCCCACCGCCCTGGCCGCCCTGCGCGCCGCCCATCCCGGCACCCGCGTCTCCCTGGAGGAGGCCGAACCCCCGACATCCGTCGAGCTGCTGCGCGAGGGCGACTGCGACCTGGCCCTGGCCTTCCGCTACGAGGGCGCGGCGGTCACGGAGGACTGGGACGACCTCGTAGTACGGCCCCTGCTGATGGACCGGCTGGTGGCGCTGGTGCCCGAGCGGCACCGGCTCGCGCGCGCGGAGAACGTCGCCATCGGCGAGCTGGCCCAGGAGCCCTGGATCGCGGGCTGTCCGCGCTGCCGCGGCCAGCTGGTCGAAGTGTGCGAGGGGGCCGGTTTCACCCCGCGCATCGACTTCGCCACGGACGACTATCCCGCGGTGGCCGGCCTGGTCGGCGCGGGCCTGGGTGTCGCCGTACTGCCCCAGCTGGCGGTGGAGTCGGTACGGCCGAGGGGGGTGCGCACGGTGCGGCTGGAGCCGGTGGTCCGGCGCGAGATCGTCGCCCTCACCCTGCCCGACCTGGCGCAGGTGCCGGCCGTGGCGGCGACGCTGGAACAGCTGGCCCGGGCGGCGGGGCGCGGCTAGCGGATCGAGTCCGGCCGACGGCTGGAGGTTCGGGTCCGTCCGGGTGGTCGGGCGCGGCCGGGAGTACGCGGGGTGCGACGGGCATCCGGCCCGGTGCCGTACGACCGGAGACAGGTCACGCCCCAGGTGCGGGCGGCGCCAGAGTCAAGGGCACGCACGTGGAGAGGCGGCGTGCCCTGGTGGAGGGGATGGGTGCACCCGGTGGTCTGTGGGTGCAAAAACGTTCCTTCAGTGGTTAGGGGCGGTGTCCGCGCCGGCGGCCGAAGCCGTCACCAGGCGGTTGCGCGCGCGCCCCATCAACTCCTCACGCTCGTCCTCGGTCAGGCCGCCCCACACGCCGTACGGCTCACGTACCGCCAGCGCGTGCGCCGCGCACTCCGCGCGGACAGGGCACCTCATACAGACCTCCTTGGCCGAGTTCTCGCGAGCGCTCCGAGCCGCCCCGCGCTCGCCCTCGGGGTGGAAGAAGAGCGAGCTGTCCACGCCCCTGCAGGCAGCCAGCAGCTGCCAGTCCCACAGGTCCGCGTTCGGTCCGGGAAGGCGGGAGAAATCTGCCATTACGTGACCCCTTGTAGCCGTTCTGAGCGGATACGGTGCCAACGACCGTACATCTCCGGTCTAAGGAGATGAAAATATGACTCATTGCGAATCTAGCCTCGGACACCGCGAAACGGGAAGAAAAAGGGCCAAACGGGGCACGGTTGTGATGAAAAGTTGAGGGTCTGTTGGTCGTGTCTGCACCGTGTCGAGGCCCTCACGTAGAGTGCCGAAGACGGCACGTAGCCCCGTAACTCTTTCGAGTGACCGTCGTTGAGAGTGCGGAGGCGGTTGAAAACACAAGAGCTCGGGCAGGCGTCCGAGACGGTCGACCGCACAGGTGACGATTCCGTACCAGCCTGGAGGCTCAAGGTGACGCGCATCAGCTGCGGAGGGCGGTCATGACATCCGTCCTCGTCTGCGACGACTCCCCGCTTGCCCGAGAAGCGCTCCGCCGCGCGGTCGCGACCGTGCCCGGTGTCGAGCGCGTGACGACGGCGGCCAACGGCGAGGAAGTCCTCCGCCGCTGGGGCGCCGACCGCTCCGACCTCATCCTGATGGATGTGCGCATGCCCGGCCTGGGCGGCGTGGAAACCGTGCGCCGTCTGCTGTCCGCCGACCCCGGCGCGCGCATCATCATGCTCACCGTCGCCGAGGACCTGGACGGCGTGGCCCTCGCGGTCGCCGCCGGTGCCCGGGGCTACCTGCACAAGGACGCCTCGCGCGCCGAGCTGCGCGCCACGGTGACGCAGGCCCTCGCCGACCCGACCTGGCGGCTGGCCCCGCGGCGGCTCCGCTCGGCCGAGATGGGCGCCGCGCCCACGCTCACCGCGCGCGAGATCCAGGTCCTGGAGGGCATGAGCCACGGCCGCTCCAACGCCGAGATCGGCCGCGAGCTGTTCCTCTCCGAGGACACCGTCAAGACGCACGCGCGGCGCCTGTTCAAGAAGCTCGGGGCTTCGGACCGGGCCCACGCCGTGGCGCTCGGCTTCCGCTGGGGACTGGTCCGGTAGACAGTGCCCGGCCCTGCGGGGCGGGCGGGGCCGGTCCGGCGCCGGGTGCCACTCCCGGAGCCGGACGCATATCCGCCTCCCCGGGCAGCAGCGCGATGTCCCACCGGCCCCTTCGGGGAGCCCCCGGGCCGACTGCCGACCCGAACGCGACGCACGTACGGCACCGCGCCGGGCTCAGGCGCCGAAGCGCCGCGCCTCGGCACCGCGCGGGGCCGGACGACCGCGCGCCCTCCGGCGGCGCCGTCGGTCCCGAGGCGGCACTGGCACGCGCGCGTACGCGGAACTGCACTGCGGCTCCGTTGCGGCACGGGCACGTCCTGCCCGGCACTGCCACGGGCGGTGTGGACGATCGCCCTGCGGCGCGTGGCGTCCGTGTGCTGTGCGTGGCACGGTCGCCGGTGCGGGGGTGGCTGCCATGGGCGGGGCATGCCCTGTCCAGCGTTGCGGTGCGTGGCGGCCGTGGGCGGACGCGTCCTGCGCAGCATTGCCGCGCGCGGCGGACGACCGCGCGCGGTGTGGACGATCGCCCTGCGGGGCGCGGTGTCCGTGTGCTGTGCGTGGCACGGTCGCCGGCGCGGGGGTGGCTGCCATGGGCGGGGCATGCCCTGTCCAGCGTTGCGCGGCGTGGTCGCCCGCCCTGGGGCGTCTGGCGCCCATGCGCTGTGTAGGGAACGGTCGCCGGTGCGAAGCGTGGCGGCCATGGCCGGGCGCGTCCTGTCCAGCTTGCCGTGTGGGCGACGGTCACCCCATGGACCACGCGCCTCCCAGGCGTGGGGCACGGGTGCGTGCCTCGGCTCCGGTGTCGTATCGACGCGTCCCGGTCATGGTCCCGGTCCGCTCGAAGAGGTGGTCCCGTGACTCTGGGAGGTGGGTGCCGGTGAAAGGCCCGGACGGGGGTTCCCGTTGCCCGTGGAAGCGGCCGTGACGCGCCGTCGAGAGGTGGACCCGGTCACACCCGAGGAGCCGGGCGGCAGGCGGTCGGCCGGGCGCGTGAACGGAGATCCACTCCCGCAACACCCGTGGTCGGCGCCGCCCGGTGAGGCCCGGGACGTACACGGTCGGGCTGTCCGCGCCCCCGGCGTACGGCTCCGCAGGGCGCTTCGGAGGGCGGCGTACGGGTCGGTCCGGCGGACGCGCGCTGCTCGTTTCGTCGCGGATGCCGCATCCTTGAGGTGTGGAGTCTCTCGGGGACGAGTCGGTCGAGCGGAAGGGGAGGGCGCAGGAGATGAGTGCCGGCGCACCTGCTCATAACGCTTCAGTGCACAACCACGAGCACAATGCGACGGACCGGACGGCCACAAGGCACCATGGACCGATGCGCGACGACGAGGCGGGCACGGCCCACGGGGCGATCGGTGCGCTCGTCCATCGCGCCGTCGACGGGGACCAGCAGGCCACGCACGACCTGCTCGCCCATGTCCACCCGCTGGCGCTGCGCTATTGCCGTACCCGGCTGTCCCGGCTGCCCGGCGACGCGCGTCACTTCGTCGAGGACCTCGCACAGGAGGTCTGCGTCGCCGTCCTGCTCGCGCTGCCCCGCTACCGCGACACCGGCCGCCCTTTCGAGGCGTTCGTCTTCGCCATCGCCTCCCACAAGGTCGCCGACCTGCAGCGTGCCGCGATGCGCCACCCGGGTTCGACGGCGGTGCCCTCCGACGAGATGCCGGAACGGCCCGACGACTCCCTCGGCCCCGAGGAGCGCGCCCTGCTCAGCAGCGACGCCGAGTGGGCCAAGAAGCTGCTCGCCAACCTCCCCGAGAACCAGCGCGAACTGCTCCTGCTGCGCATCGCCGTGGGCTTGACCGCAGAGGAGACGGGGCAGATGTTGGGAATGTCACCCGGCGCGGTCCGGGTCGCCCAGCACCGGGCACTGAGCCGCCTGCGCGCGCTCGCCGAGCAGTAACGCCCTTGTGAGAAGCGTCTGCAGCTCCCTTCGGTGAGCAGGCATGCTCCGCTTCCGTACGAACATACGAAGCCTGAAGTCACCCCATACCGTGGAATTTGCTAGCCGTGCTCCCCGTTAGCATGGACATCCGCACCGATCAAGGCCATTTGGGGAAGTGTCATGACTGCCAACGTCGACGGAGTGCCCGGAAAATTCGCGACACTCGGGCTGACCTACGACGACGTGCTGCTGCTGCCGGGCCCGTCGGACATGGCACCCGACGAGATCGACACCGCCTCGTACGTCTCCAAGAACGTGCGGGTCAACATCCCGCTGCTGTCGGCGGCCATGGACAAGGTGACCGAGTCCCGCATGGCCATCGCGATGGCCCGCCAGGGCGGCGTCGGCGTGCTGCACCGCAACCTCTCCATCGAGGACCAGGCCAACCAGGTCGACCTGGTGAAGCGCTCCGAGTCCGGCATGGTCACCGACCCCATCACCATCCACCCGGACGCCACGCTCGCCGAGGCCGACGCGCTGTGCGCCAGGTTCCGCATCAGCGGCGTCCCGGTGACCGACGGCGACAAGAGGCTCCTCGGCATCGTCACCAACCGTGACATGGCCTTCGAGAGCGACCGCGCCCGCCGTGTGCACGAGGTCATGACGCCGATGCCGCTGGTCACCGGCAAGGTCGGCATCTCCGGCCCGGAGGCCATGGAGCTGCTGCGCAAGCACAAGATCGAGAAACTGCCGCTGGTCGACGGCGCGGGCATCCTCAAGGGCCTGATCACCGTCAAGGACTTCGTCAAGGCCGAGCAGTACCCGAACGCCGCCAAGGACGCCGAGGGCCGTCTCCTGGTCGGTGCGGCGGTCGGCGTGGCCGGTGACGCCTTCGAGCGCGCCCAGGCCCTGATCGAGGCGGGCGTCGACTTCATCGTGGTCGACACCGCGCACGGCCACTCCCGGCTGGTCGGCGACATGATCGCCAAGATCAAGTCGAACTCCTCCGGCGTCGACGTCATCGGCGGCAACATCGCCACCCGCGACGGCGCCCAGGCCCTGGTCGACGCGGGCGCCGACGGCATCAAGGTGGGTGTCGGGCCGGGCTCCATCTGCACCACGCGCGTGGTCGCCGGCGTCGGTGTCCCGCAGGTCACCGCGATCTACGAGGCCGCGCTCGTCGCCAAGGAGGCCGGGGTCCCGGTCATCGGCGACGGCGGTCTGCAGTACTCCGGCGACATCGCCAAGGCCCTGGTCGCGGGCGCCGACACGGTCATGCTCGGCTCGCTGCTCGCGGGCTGCGAGGAGTCCCCGGGCGAGCTGCTGTTCATCAACGGCAAGCAGTTCAAGTCGTACCGCGGCATGGGCTCGCTGGGCGCCATGCAGACCCGTGGCGACCGCAGGTCCTTCTCCAAGGACCGCTACTTCCAGGAGGGCGTCGCCTCCGACGAGCAGCTGATCCCCGAGGGCATCGAGGGCCAGGTGCCCTACCGCGGCCCGCTGTCCTCCGTCGTGCACCAGCTGGTCGGCGGTCTGCGCCAGTCGATGTTCTACGTCGGCGGCAGGACCGTGCCGGAGCTGCAGGCGGGCGGCCGGTTCGTGCGGATCACCTCGGCGGGTCTGAAGGAGAGCCACCCGCACGACATCCAGATGACGGTCGAGGCGCCGAACTACAGCAGCAAGAAGTAGCTCTCAGGCAGTACGACCGCGCATCCACGCGCGCGTGAAGACCGAGCAGCGGCGGTCCCGGAGCACCGGGGCCGCCGTTGTCGTCCCCGCGGAGGGCTTCTGTCGTACCCGTCAGCGATACTGGAAGGCGCTGCAACGCATAGGGAAAGGCCTAGAGACGTGACTGAGATCGAGATCGGGCGCGGCAAGCGCGGCCGCCGGGCGTACGCCTTCGACGACATCGCCGTCGTCCCCAGCCGCCGTACGCGGGACCCGAAGGAGGTCTCGATCGCCTGGCAGATCGACGCCTACCGCTTCGAGCTGCCCTTCCTGGCCGCTCCCATGGACTCCGTCGTCTCCCCGGCCACCGCGATCCGCATCGGTGAGCTCGGCGGCCTCGGCGTGCTCAACCTCGAGGGCCTGTGGACGCGGTACGAGGACCCGCAGCCGCTGCTGGACGAGATCGCCGAGCTGCCCGTCGAGCGGGCGACCCGTCGACTGCAGGAGATCTACGCGGCGCCCATCAAGGAGGAGCTGATCGGCGCGCGCATCAAGGAGGTGCGCGACTCCGGCGTGGTCACGGCGGCCGCGCTCTCCCCGCAGCGCACCGCCCAGTTCTCCAAGGCGGTCGTGGACGCGGGCGTGGACATCTTCGTCATCCGCGGTACGACTGTCTCGGCGGAGCACGTGTCGTCCTCGCACGAGCCGCTGAACCTGAAGCAGTTCATCTACGAGCTGGATGTCCCGGTGATCGTCGGCGGCTGCGCCACCTACACCGCGGCCCTGCACCTGATGCGCACCGGCGCGGCCGGCGTCCTGGTCGGCTTCGGCGGCGGCGCCGCCCACACCACGCGCAACGTGCTGGGCATCCAGGTCCCGATGGCCACGGCCGTCGCCGACGTGGCCGCGGCCCGCCGCGACTACATGGACGAGTCCGGCGGCCGGTACGTGCACGTGATCGCGGACGGCGGCGTCGGCTGGTCCGGCGACCTGCCCAAGGCGGTCGCCTGCGGCGCCGACGCGGTGATGATGGGCTCCCCGCTGGCCCGCGCCACGGACGGGCCCGGCAAGGGCCACCACTGGGGCATGGAGGCGGTCAACGAGGAGCTGCCGCGCGGCCAGAAGGTCGACCTGGGCACGGTCGGCACCATCGAGGAGATCCTCACCGGCCCGTCCCACACCCCGGACGGCTCGATGAACTTCTTCGGCGCCCTGCGCCGCGCGATGGCCACGACCGGCTACAGCGAGCTGAAGGAGTTCCAGCGGGTCGAGGTGACCGTCGCCGACAGCCAGCACCGCCGCTGACGCGTACGACGCACAGGGCCCGGCCACCGAGAGGTGGCCGGGCCCTGCCGCTTGCGGGAAGGCGTTACGCGGCGGCCTTCTTGGTGCCGGAGAACGCGGCGAACCCGGCGATGGCGAAGAAGAGGAAGGTCAGCGGGTCGGCTTCTTCCTTCCAGGCCTTCTGCACGATGTCGAAGTGGTCGAAGAAGACCTGGGAGAAGCTGAGGCCGGTCGCCTTGGCGCCGATCATGGCCTCGCCCACCAGCTGGCCGAAGTAGACCGAGGCCAGGGACAGGACGACGGCGGCGATCGGGAGGACGGGGTTGCGGCCGCCGGCCTTGCCCGCGGCGACGCCGACGACGAAGCCGACGCCGACGGCCGCGTAGCCGATCTCGTGCTTGGTGGCGCCGATGATGAGGCCGTAGAGCGCGGCGGCGGCCACGGCGGCGACGACCGCGGCGACCAGGCCCAGGACGAGGTTGTTCCGGGCCGGCGCGGGCGGCACCGGTGCGGCGAAGGCGCCGGGCTGGGGCGCGTGGGCGCCCGGCTGCGGCGGGTACGGCGCACCGGCCGGGGCCTGCTGGGCGTACGGGTTGGCGTCGGCCGGGCCGGACGTGGGCGGCTGCGGCGGTGGTGCTGACTGGCTCATGACAGAAATCCCCCCGAGATGGAGCACGGCTGTAAGAACGGATGCGGAAGGCCCGCGCACGCGCGTGTGCGCTCGCCGTGCACGTGTGTGCGGCGAGTCCGGGGGAGACTAACAGCCGGGGACGACAACACCCCCGGCCGTTTTCCGTTCGTGACCGGGCTCAGAGCCGGTGCGCCGCCCCGGTGGGCGTGGCCCCGCGCGTGTCCAGCAGCAGCTGCGCCTTCACCGACAGCCCCTGCAGGTCGTACGTGCGGTGCTGCTGGAGCAGGATCGTCAGGTCGGCCTCGGCGGCGGTGTCGTAGAGCGAGTCCGCGCGGGGTACCGGGCGCTCCAGGACGTTCCAGGAGGCCACGAGCGGGTCGTGGTAGCTGACGGAGGCGCCCAGCTCCATCAGCCGGATCGCGATCTCCTGGGCCGGGGTGCCCTGCAGATCGGCGAGATCGGGCTTGTAGGTGACGCCGAGCAGCAGCACGCGCGCGCCGCGGGCGGACTTGCCGTGCTCGTTGAGGAGGGTGGCCGCGCGCTGGACGACGTACCGGGGCATCCGGCTGTTGACCTGCTGGGCCAGCTCCACCATCCGCAGGGTGCGGGTGGCGTGCCCGGTCAGGTCCTGCGGGACGCCGTGCCCGCCGACGCCGGGCCCGGGCCGGAACGCCTGGAAGCCGAAGGGCTTGGTCTCGGCGCACCGGATCACGTCCCACAGATCGACGCCCAGCTCATGACAGAGCACTGCCATCTCGTTGACGAGCGCGATGTTGACGTGCCGGAAGTTGGTCTCCAGCAGCTGCACGGTCTCCGCCTCGCGCAGCCCACGCGCGCGTACCACCTTGTCGGTGATCCGGCCGTAGAAGGCGGCGGCCGACTCGGTGCAGGCCGGGGTGAGGCCGCCGATGACCTTGGGGATGTTGGCGGGGGTGTGGTCGCGGCTGCCGGGGTCGACCCGGCTGGGCGAGTAGGCGAGGTGGAAGTCGCGGCCGGCGCGCAGCCCCGAGCCCTCCTCCAGCAGGGGGCGCAGGAACTCCTCGGTCGTGCCGGGGAGCACCGGCGACTCCAGGATGACGGTGGTGTGCGGGCGCAGCCGCTGGGCGAGGGCGCGGGCGGCCGCCTCCACCTGGCCGAGGTCGAGTCCGCCGTCGGCGCCGCGCGGGGTCGGCGCGCAGATCACCGCGGTGCGCACCCGGCCGAGCTGGGCCGGGTCGGTGCCGGGCCGGAAGCCCGCGGAGAGCATCCGGCGCAGCTCGGCGGGGCTGAGTGAGCCCGCCTCGGGGCCGGTGGCATAACCGACGGTGGGGATGCCCGCGGCGACAGCGGCCTGGGCGAGCGGCAAACCGTAGGGGCCGAGTCCGATGACGGCGAGGTCTGCGGGCATGGCTGGGCCGTCCTTCCCAATAGCCGAAGCGGGACAGTTGCGCAATCGCTGTGGACAGCGTGAGCGAGCGCTATGCCAGGCTAGGTACATATATGACCGTTATGTGTGATTGTGTTCGTGTGTCTTCCGAGGGTTGTGCGCGAGTTGTCCACAGGTTGGGAGCCCGTGGTGGCTGAAGTCGGGCAAGCCGGTCAGAATTTGGGCAGGAGGAGGGATGAACCGGGCTTCGCCCACCGGGTGCGGCCCACGCGAGCGAGTCTGCGACAGCGGGAGGCAGCGTGAGGACAGCGACTCTGGGGCCGACGCAGCGCGCCGAGGCACTGGCGGCGATGGCGGAGCGGGAGCTGGACGTGCTGGTGGTCGGCGGCGGAGTCGTCGGCGCGGGCACCGCTCTGGACGCCGTCACACGCGGCCTGTCCACCGCTCTGGTCGAGGCCCGCGACTGGGCCTCCGGCACCTCCAGCCGGTCCAGCAAGCTGATCCACGGCGGTCTGCGCTATCTGGAGATGCTCGACTTCGCGCTCGTCCGCGAGGCCCTGAAGGAGCGTGGACTGCTCCTGGAGCGGCTCGCCCCGCACCTGGTCAAGCCGGTGCCGTTCCTCTACCCCCTGCAGCACAAGGGCTGGGAGCGGCTCTACGCCGGCTCGGGCGTCGCGCTCTACGACGGGATGTCCATGGCCCGCGGCCACGGCCGGGGCCTGCCCCTGCACCGCCATCTGACCCACCGTCAAGCCCTGCGCGTCGCCCCCTGCCTGAAGAGGGACGCCCTGGTCGGCGCCCTGCAGTACTACGACGCCCAGATGGACGACGCCCGCTTCGTGGCCACGCTGGTGCGCACGGCGGCGTCCTACGGCGCGAAGGCGGCCAACCGTGCACGCGTGACCGGGTTCCTGCGCGAGGGCGAGCGGGTGGTCGGTGCGCGGGTGCACGACCTGGAGGGCGGCGGGGAGTACGAGATCCGCGCCAAGCAGATCGTCAACGCGACCGGGGTGTGGACCGACGACACCCAGGCCATGGTGGGGGAGCGGGGACAGTTCCACGTCCGCGCCTCCAAGGGCATCCACCTGGTCGTGCCCAAGGACCGCATCCACTCCAGCACCGGCCTGATCCTGCGCACCGAGAAGTCCGTCCTGTTCGTCATCCCCTGGGGCCGGCACTGGATCGTCGGCACCACCGACACCGACTGGAACCTCGACAAGGCTCATCCGGCCGCGTCCAGCGCCGACATCGACTACCTGCTGGAGCACGTCAACTCGGTGCTCGCGGTGCCGCTCGGCCGCGACGACGTGCAGGGGGTGTACGCCGGTCTGCGCCCGCTCCTCGCCGGCGAGTCCGACGCCACCAGCATGCTGTCCCGCGAGCACACGGTCGCCCATCCGGTGCCGGGACTCGTGGTCGTGGCGGGCGGCAAGTACACCACCTACCGCGTGATGGCCAAGGACGCGGTCGACGCGGCGGTGCACGGCCTGGACACGCGGGTCGCCGACTGCGTGACGGAGGAGACCCCGCTGCTGGGCGCGGAGGGGTACCAGGCGCTGTGGAACGCGCGCGCCCGGATCGCCGCCCGAGCCGGACTGCACGTGGCCCGCGTGGAACACCTGCTGAACCGGTACGGCTCCCTGGCCGAGGAACTGCTGGACCTCATCACCGCCGATCCCGCCCTGGGCCGGCCCCTGCAGGGCGCCGACGACTATCTGCGCGCCGAGGTGGCGTACGCCGCCTCGCACGAGGGCGCCCGGCACCTGGACGACGTCCTCACCCGCCGCACCCGCATCTCCATCGAGACCTTCGACCGGGGCACCCGCAGCGCCCGTGAGGCGGCCGAGCTGATGGCACCGGTCCTCGGCTGGGACAAGGACCAGATGGAGCGCGAGGTGGAGCACTACGAGAAGCGGGTGGAGGCCGAGCGCGAGTCCCAGCTCCAGCCCGACGACCAGACGGCGGACGCGGCGAGGCTGGGAGCGCCGGACATAGTGCCGTTCACATGAGGGAGTGTGGCCGAAGCCGGCCCATGAGCCGGCTGCCCGGCACCGGCCGAACGCCCGTCACCCCTGCCGAAACCAGGCGCATTTCCCCGAAACCGGTGCACCGGATCCCGCCTGGGTCGAAGGGCCCCCTGGGCGTCGGCCACTTGTCGAGTGAGAGACAATGGAGGCTCTGTCAGGGCGGGTTGTATGAGGGGACGCATGTCGGAGGCGGAGCGGGCGGGAACATCTCGTCAGGGGACTCGTCAGGACAAGAGCGAGCGTCGTCTCCTCGCCGGGCGGTACCGGCTGGGAGACGTGCTGGGCCGGGGCGGCATGGGCACGGTCTGGCGCGCCGAGGACGAGACCCTGGGCCGGACGGTAGCGGTCAAGGAGCTGCGGTTCCCGTCGAACATCGACGAGGAGGAGAAGCGGCGCCTGATCACGCGCACCCTGCGCGAGGCCAAGGCGATCGCCCGGATCCGCAACAACAGCGCGGTGACGGTCTACGACGTGGTCGACGAGGACGACCGGCCGTGGATCGTCATGGAGTTGGTGGAGGGCAAGTCCCTCGCCGAGGCCATCCGCGAGGACGGCCTGCTGGAGCCGAAGCGCGCCGCCGAGGTGGGGCTCGCCATCCTCGACGTGCTGCGCTCCGCGCACCGCGAGGGCATCCTGCACCGTGACGTGAAGCCGTCGAACGTGCTCATCGCCGAGGACGGCCGGGTCGTGCTCACCGACTTCGGTATCGCGCAGGTCGAGGGCGACCCGTCCATCACCTCCACCGGCATGCTCGTCGGTGCCCCCTCGTACATCTCGCCCGAGCGCGCCCGCGGCCACAAGCCGGGTCCGGCGGCCGACCTGTGGTCGCTCGGCGGCCTGCTGTACGCGGCGGTCGAGGGCGTGCCGCCGTACGACAAGGGCTCGGCGATCGCCACCCTCACCGCGGTGATGACGGAGTCCCTGGAGGAGCCCAAGAACGCGGGCCCGCTCAGGGACGTCATCTACGGCCTGCTCACCAAGGACCCGGCCAAGCGGCTCGACGACGCGGGCGCCCGGGCCATGCTCAACGCCGTGATCCACGCACCCGAGCCGGAGCCGATGGACGCCACGCGCGTGGTGCCGCTGCCGCCGCAGCCGGGCCTGTCCGAGGGCAAGCGGGGCGAGGAGGCCGGGGAGAAACTGCGCGGCGCGCTGCGTTCGGTCCGCAAGGCGGCCGGGGCGGCCGCGTCCGCGCGGACGAAGAACGGCGGCGACACGACGGCGCCGGGTGCCGGTGAAGCCGCAGGCGCGGGCGATGCCCCCGCGGGAGGGGCACGTCCTGCCGCCCAGGGCGGAACGCGGCCCATGCCTTCCTCCGGTGGAGCGCGGCCGACGCCTTCCTCCGGTGGAGCGCGGCCGACGCCTTCCTCCGGTGGAGCGCGCCCGGCGCCTTCCTCCGGTGGAACGCGGCCCACTCCGTCCTCCGGCGGAGCGCGCCCCGCGCCCTCCGGTGGGGCCGGCGCCGGATCCGCCGGGAGACAGGCGGGTCCTGCGGCCGGCGCCTCCGGTGCCGCCGGTGCGCCGAACTCAAGCGCGAACAAGCCAAGTTCGGGCTGGCCCGTGATGCCGCCGCCGGACCTGGACCTGCCGTCGCGGCCGGTGCCGAGGGCGCCGCTGACCGACGTGGTGCCCAAGCGCACTCTGGTGATCATCGCCGTGCTGGTGGTCCTCGCGGTGCTCGGCACCGTCCTGGCCATCGCCCTGAGCGGCGGCGGCAAGGACGGCAAGAGCAGCGGGGCCAAGGCGGCGGCGAGCGCGAGCGCGTCCACCAAGCAGGACAAGGGCGACAAGAGCGCCGGCAGCGGGGCCCGGGCGGACGGGACGAGCCCGTCGTCGGGCGGCACCGGTGCCACGTCGGGCGCCGCCGTCGACGCGAGCGCGTCCACCGACGACTCCGGCAAGTCCGGTGCCAAGGACGCCGGGAGCGCGCCGGCGGTGACGACCCGCAAGGGCGGCCAGGGGTACTCGATCGGGCTGCCCAAGGGCTGGTCGTACAGCTCGACCGACAGCGGGGGCGACCGGTACACCGGTCCTGACGGGCAGAAGCTGCTCATCGGCTGGACCGGCAGCCCCAAGAGCGACCCGGTGGCGGACTGGAGGAACCAGGAGCAGGGGATGATGCGTTCCCAGTACCAGCGGATCCGCATCGAGAAGGTCGACTACCGCGGCTGGAACACGGCCGACTGGGAGTTCACGTACGTCGACGGCGGCACCGAGTACCGCACCATCGACCGGGGATTCGTGGTCAACGGCCATCTCGGTTACGGACTGATGTACACGGCGAAGGCCGCGAACTGGGACAGCCGGCTTCGCAAGGACACCTGGAAGACGCTCACCACGTCCTTCGAGCCCAAGTCGTAGGCGCTCGGCCCCGGTTTGGGGCGTGAGAATCCGTCATCCACTCAATGCGGGTTGCCTCCGGCACGTATCGTGAATGGTTGCGGACCGTACGCAGCCGGAAGTGTGTGCGAAACGGGTCGTGAGGCGAACGGAAGTGACCGACCGACCGGGCGGCCGGGGGAGGCAACGTGGACGACTACGCGGGTCGGGTGCTCGCCGACCGCTACCGCCTGCCGTTGCCGCCCACCGACGAGTACGAACTCACCGAGACCCGCGCCTTCGACACCTACAGCGGCCAGGAAGTGCTGGTCCGGCAGGTGCCGTTGCCCGAGGTCGTCGAGGCCGAGGTGCTCGACGCGGAGGGACTGCCCGAGGGCTTCACCGCGCGTGAACGCGGGAACCGGCGGGCGCCGGACGCCCGGACCGCGACCCGGCGGCCCACCGACCCGGCGGTGCGGCGCGCCGTCGAGGCCGCGCAGGCCGCGGCCTCGATCCCCGACCATCCGCGCCTCGACCAGGTCTTCGACGTGTTCGCCGAGGGCGGGTCGCTGTGGATCGTCAGCGAGTTGGTGGGCGCGCGCCCGCTGGCCGCGCTGCTCGCCGAGCAGCCGCTGTCGCCGTACCGGGCGGCCGAGGTCGCCGCCGACGTGCTCATGGCGCTCCGGGTGCTGCACGCGCACGGCTGGGTGCACCGCAACATCACCGCCCGCACGGTACTCGTCTGCGACGACGGCCGCGTGATGCTGACCGGCCTCGCCGTCGGCGCCGCGGAGGAGGCGTTGTGCGGGTACGACCCCGTGCCGGCCCAGGAGGGGGTCGAAGACGGCGGAGCGGGCGCGGACAGGACCGGTCAAGGCGCCGGTTACGGGTCCGGCGGCCGTGCCGGTGGTGAGCTCCAGGGCTCGTCCGGGTCCGGCGGTGTGCCGTCCGCGGTGGCGTCCGCGGACGTCGACCCCGAGGCCGCGCGCCGCGCCGCGATCCAGGCAAGGGCGGCCGGAGGGCTGCCGGCGCCGGGGGCGAACGGGGCGTCCGGTGGGACCGGTGCGCCCGGCCCGGCGGGGCAACGGCCCCTGGAGAACGGCGCGGACATCCGTGCCGCCCGCGCCGGCGCCATCGCCGCGTACCGCGCGGGTGCCCGGGCTGCCGCCCGGGTGCAGGGGGCCCGGCAGAACGGGCCCGCCGCCCTCCCCGGGGCCCGGCCGCCGGCCGAGGGCGACGCCGACGGCACGCCCCGGCCGCCGTACCCCGGCGGCCCGGGCACCCCGGCCGGACGGATCGCCGACCCCTACGGAATACAGGGCGCCCCCTGGCACGGTGCCCACCCCCGCCCCGGTGCCGGTGACACCTCCCGAGCCCTGAGCGGCGGCGGCCCGCAGCGCCCCGGGCTCCCCTCGGCGGACCCCCGCCCGTCCCTCCCCGGCCAGGCCCCCGGCCAGGCCCCCGGCCACCCCGAGGGTCTGCCCCTCTACGGCCCCGGAACGGCCCACCAAGGCGCGCTTCTCCCCCCGCACGCCGCCGGACCGGCTCACCGCGGCTCGGACTCGTCGTCGTACGCCGACCCCGCCCACCCCGGCCCATCCCTCCCCCCGCACGTCACCGGCACCGCCGCCGCCCACCCTCACTGGAACGACCCCGGTGCGGTCGGTGCCCGGCGTGGGCCGGGGAGTGCGTTGGCGGCCGAGCGGGCGCGGCAGGTGCGGATGACCGTGGTGGGGCCGGTGACCGAGCGGTGGGCGCCGGAGCAGGCCGGCCCCGTGCACGAGAACTGGCAGCTGGCGGCGCCGATCGGGCCGGCGACCGACCTGTGGGCGCTGGGCGCGTTGTTGTTCCGGGCCGTGCAGGGACACGCGCCGTACCCGGAGGAGTCGACGGCCGAGCTGGTGCAGCTGGTGTGCGCCGAGCCGCCCGCCTTCGCCGAGGAGTGCGGCCCGCTCCGGCCGGTCGTGGAGTCGCTGCTGCGCCAGGACCCCACCGAGCGCCTGGACTTCGAGGAGCTGAACGGCTGGCTGCGCTCGCTGGTGCGGTCCGCGCCCGAGCCGGACGCCGGCACCCATGTCGTACCCGTGCCGCCCGCAGACCCGAGCCGGCTGCCGATCGTCCGACGCCGCGGCGAGCTGGTGCGGCTGCGGCGACGGCGCGCCGGACTGCCCGAGGCCCATCCGCACGGCCGGCACAAGCGCGCCCGGGCCTTGGAGGAGGCCCGTTCGCCGCGCAGCCTCGGCCGCACTCTGCTTCTGCTGGTCCTGCTCCTGCTGGCCGGCGCGATCGCGTACGCGATGCTGTTCATGCCCAAACAGGGCGACAGCGGCGCCGCGGGCAGCCCGGACCGCACGGGCAGCGCCGGTCGGGCCGCTCCCGCGCCCTCGTCCACCCAGCGGCCCCCCTCGAAGCAGGGCGGCAGCCCCTCCGCGTCCGCGCCCGCCACCGAGACCCAGCCCCAGACCGGCGGCGATCCGACCGTCGCCGACGGCTTCGCCCTGCGTAAGGACCCCGAGGGCTTCGAGATCGCCGTGTCCAAGGGCTGGGACCGCACCCCCAAGAACGGCAGCGGCCAGGTGGTGTACGCGCACGGTGACTTCGAGCTGATCGTCGTACCCGGACGGGACAGCGCCTCGGGCTACGGCAGTGACCCGATGACCTACCAGCGCGACAAGGAGAGCGAGCTCCAGCCGTACCGCGCCTCCAGCTGGGCCACGGCCACCGGCCTGAGAACCATCGAGGTGGGCGGGCGGACCATGGCCGAGGGGCAGTTCACCTGGACCGACGGCCAGGGCCGCGACCTGTTCGTGCGCAACATGGCGATCCTGCTGAACGGCCGCTACCACATCATCCAGGTCCGCGGCCCGGAGTCCCAGCGCGACGCGGTGACACAGTTCTACGAGCAGGCCACGGCGACGTACCGCTACACCGGTTGAGCGCCCCGTATACGGTTGACCGATCCCGGCCGATTCGGGCCGCGACAACCGTCACAGTGCTGTCACCTTGGTACCCCGCCGGTTCCCTGATGGTTGACCGGTCCTTAGTCTGACCCTGTCAAGAGCATTGCGGGGCAACGTGAATCAGATGCAGGGCCTGCTCATAGCGGGCCGCTACCGGCTCGCCGATTCCATCGGCAGCGGCGGCATGGGCCGGGTATGGCGCGCCCACGACGAGGTGCTGCACCGGACGGTCGCCGTCAAGGAGTTGACCGCCGCGCTCTACGTCTCCGACGGTGACCGGGCCGTGCTGCTCGCCCGCACCCGGGCCGAGGCCCGCGCCGCGGCGCGTATCAACCACTCCGCCGTCGTCACCGTGCACGACGTCCTGGAACACGACGGCCGCCCGTGGATCGTCATGGAGCTGGTCGAGGGCAACTCGCTGGCCGACGCGGTCAAGGAGCGGGGGCGGATGGAGCCCGGCGAGGCCGCCCGTATCGGGTTGTGGGTGCTGCGGGCGCTGCGTGCCGCGCACTCCGCCGGGGTGCTGCACCGGGACGTCAAGCCCGGCAACGTCCTCCTCGGCGCGGACGGCCGGGTCCTGCTCACCGACTTCGGCATCGCCCAGATCGAGGGCGACTCCACCATCACCCGCACCGGAGAGGTCGTCGGCTCGGTCGACTATCTCGCGCCCGAGCGGGTGCGCGGCCACGACCCGGGCCCGGCCTCGGACCTGTGGGCGCTCGGCGCCACGCTGTACACGGCGGTCGAGGGCCGTTCGCCGTTCCGCCGCACCTCACCGCTGAGCACCATGCAGGCGGTCGTGGAGGAGGAGGCCGACGAGCCGCGCCACTCCGGTGCGCTCGGCCCTGTCATAGCCGCCCTGCTGCGCAAGGAACCGGAGCGCCGGCCGAGCGCGGAGGAGGCGGAGCAGATGCTCGCCGAGGCGGCGGAGGGCCGCCGCCCGCACGCGGCACAGGCATTCATCCCCACCCAGAGCTCGGGCGTGCACACCGGCGGCACGGGCACCCCGTCCCGATCGGGTTACGGCCCCACCGGGACCACCTCGGGTTACGGCCCCGCCGGCCACGCCTCCGGTTACGAGCCCGGCGGGACCGTCCCGGGTTACGCGCCCGCAGGAACCGCCTCCGGCCACGGCCCCGCCGCGCCGGGCGGCCCGGGCCGTTCCATGACCGGGCCGACGGCCGTGGCGCCCACGCCCACGCCCCCGGGCCCGGCCCCCGTACGGCCCCGGCCCCGGCGCCGGCTGCGCACCCTCGTCCTGGTCGTCGCCGTCGCGGCGGTGCTCGGCGGTGGCGCGGCGGTGGCCGTCCAGGAGTGGGGCGGCGGCTCGGCGCAGAACACCGGGTCGAGCGGCGGCGCGGGCCCGGCCACGACCTCGCCCTCGGCCAGCGGCAGCACCACGCCGGGCCCCGACGGCACGGTGCCCGCCAACTGGAAGTCCTACCACGACCCGCTCGGTTTCAGCCTCTCCCTGCCCAAAGGCTGGAAGCGGACGGTGTACGAGCTCAGCGGCGGCCTCAAACAGATCGACTACAGCCCCGACGGCGGCTACCACTTCGTCCGCATCGCCATCAACGGCTCGCCCGACTTCGCCGACGCCCACCAGCACCAGGTGGATCTGGAACAGCAGTTGCAGCGACTGGTCGACTACAAGCGCGTGGCCTTGAAAGCGAACATCTACCGCGACCGCAGCGGTTCGCTGTGGGAGTACACCTGGACCGCGCTGAAGAAGGACCCGCCGCACGTCGCCGGTCCGCGCCACGCGATCGAGGAGACGTACTACTCGCGTTCCGGTACCGAGTACGCCATCTACATGTCCACGCCGGAACAGGACTGGGCGAAGACCAGCAAGCAGTTCAAGTGGGTGCTACAGGGCTGGCAGGAGCCGGCCGCCGGCTGACGGCTGACGGCGGCCGGAGCGGCCGTACGACCGCTGATACGGCCGAAAATGGCTGGTCGGTCGGCCCTGCTTGGCCGATCGGCGCCCCGGAGCGGGCGGGTCCGGTGAGGCATGATGGGGCTCATGGGGACCGAGGGCGCCGACTTCCGGGTGATCGCGGGCCGTTACCGTCTGGAGGCACGCATCGGGCGCGGCGGCATGGGCGTCGTGTGGCGGGCCGTGGACCAGGTGCTGGGCCGGCGTGTCGCGGTCAAGGAACTCCTCCCGGACGACTCCCTCTCCGAGGGCGACGCGCGGCGCCGCCGGGACCGTACGTTCCGTGAGGCACGGGCGGTCGCCCAGCTGCGGCATCCGCACATCATCGTCGTGCACGACGTGGTGGAGCAGGACGAACGTCCCTACCTGGTCATGGAGTTGGTCGACGGCGGCTCGCTCGCCGACCGCATCTCCCGGCAGGGCCCGGCCGACGCCGCCGAGGCCGCGCGGATCGGTATCGCCCTGCTCGGCGCGGTCCGCACCGCGCACGAGGCAGGCGTGCTGCACCGGGACATCAAGCCCGCGAACGTGCTGATCGAGTCCGGCACCGGCCGGGTCGTGCTGACCGACTTCGGTATCGCGCAGGTCGAGGGCGCCACCACGCTCACCGAGACCGGCTCCTTCGTCGGCTCGCCCGAATACACCGCGCCGGAACGGATGTCGGGGCTGCGTACCGGCCCGGAGTCCGACCTGTGGTCGCTGGGCGCGCTGCTGTGCACGCTGCTCAGCGGCGAGTCGCCGTTCCGGCGCGACTCGCTCGGCGGCATCCTGCACGCCGTGGTCGCCGCCGAGATCCGGCCGCCCGCCGAGGCCGAGCCGCTGCTGCCGGTCGTGCGGGGGCTGCTGGAGCGCGACCCCGACCGGCGGCTCGGCGCGGCCGAGGCCGAGCAGATGCTGCGGACGTTCCTGGAGACGGGCCGGACCCCGGAGGCACCGGACCCGTCCTCCGGCCCCACCGCCACCGGCCGCGCGCACCGGATCACCGGCGGCTGGACAGCGAGGCCCGGTACGACGGGGAGTCGTACGGCGAAGTCGGGTGCGCTGGGGGGTCGTACCGCCAAGCCCGGTACGGCGGGGAGTCGTGCGCCGGAGGCCGCCGCGCCGTACTCGCCGACCCAGCCGGACCTTCCGCACAGCGGCCCGCAGCCGCCCGCCGCGGCCGGGTCGGCGGCGGAGCCCCGGGCCCGCTCGTCCGCCACGCGCGGGGTGCTGGTCGCATCCCTGCTGGTCGCCGCGCTGGCCGGGGCAGGCGTGTCGGCGGCACTGCTGCTGCACCGGGACGGGGGCGGGGGCGATGGCAGCCCGGGCGGCACGGCGACCTCCCCGGCGACCGGGACCGGTACGGGCGCGACCTCGTCGCGGACCGCACCCCCGGCACCCACCGCCTCCGGCCCTGCGGCCACCGCGACAGGCCCCTCGGCCACCGACTCGGGCTCGGCGGGCCCGCGCACCGCGCCCTCCGGTTACCGCACGGCCCGGGACCCGGCCGGCTTCTCCCTTGCCGTACCGGAGGACTTCACCCGCAGCCCGCAGGGGGAGCGCGTCTTCTACCTCTCGCCCGGCGACACCTTCCGGCTCGGCGTCAAGGCCGCCGATCCCCAACCGGGGGGCCCGCAGGCCGTGATGGCCCGGTCGGCCGCCAAGGGCCCCTCCACCAACCCCGGTTACCACGACGGCCGCGTCACCCCCACCGAGCACGACGGACACCCGGCGGCGCTCTGGGAGTTCACCTGGAACGGCTTCAGCGCGGCCGAGGGCCCGCGCCACACCTACGACCTGTGCTGGGAGGAGGCCGGGCGGATGTACGACGTGTGGGTGTCGGCGCCGGTCGGCAAGGTGCGGGAGGCCCGGGAGTACTTCGACGTCGCGGTCGACACCTTCCGGGCGGGGTCCTGAACGGCCGCTCGGTCACGGGTCTGTGACCGGTTCGGATTCCCGGTGGCTGTGGGGGCCGGTGGCGCGATATGGATGACGCATGAGCAGTGACGGGGGAGTCGGTCACGGCACCGACGACACGACGAGTTTTGTTCTGCAACCGCCGCAGCCGCATCCGCATCCACGGCCGGACGCCCAGCCGCACCCCATCCCGGCTCAGCAGCTGGATCCCGGCGCCGGGCGGCTGATCGCCGGCCGGTACCGGCTGCTCGGCAAGCTGGGACATGGCGGAATGGGCACCGTGTGGCAGGCCAAGGACGAGACCGTGGACCGGGAGGTCGCCGTCAAGGAGCCGCGCGTATCGGACCACCTTCCCGAACGGGAACGCGCCAACGCCTTCGAGCGCATGCGCCGCGAGGCCCGCGCGGCGGCCCGTCTCGACCACCCGGCGGTGGTGAACGTCCACGACGTCGCGGTCGTCGAGGGCCGGCCCTGGATCGTGATGGAGCTGGTGCGCGGCCGCACCCTCGGCGACGTCCTGCGCGAGGGCACGCTGGACGCGCGCGAGGCCGCCCGGATCGGCCTGGAGGTGCTCGGCGCGCTCCAGGCGGCGCACGCGGCGGGCGTCCTGCACCGGGACGTCAAGCCCGACAACGTCCTGCTCGGCCGGCACGACCGGGTGGTCCTCACAGACTTCGGGATCGCGCAGATCGAGGGCGACACGCGGCTCACGGACACCGGCGGCTTCGTCGGCTCGCCCGAGTACATCGCGCCGGAGCGGGTGCTGGGGCAGCGGCCCGGCCCGGCGAGCGACCTGTGGTCCCTGGGCGTGCTGCTCTACACGGCCACCGAGGGCGTCTCGCCGTTCCGCCGCAGCAACACCCCGGCCACCCTCCAGTCGGTCCTCAACTCCACCCCGGCCCCTCCCGCGTCCGCCTCCGGCCCGCTGGCCGAGGTCATCAACGGGCTGCTCCACAAGGACCCCGCGCACCGGCCCCAGGCGGGCCGGGTACGGGCGCTGCTTCAGGAGGCGGTAAGGCCCCCGGCGCCGCCGGTACCCACCCAGCCCGTCCAGGTGGTCGCCCCCGCCCCGGCCAGGCGCCTCGGCCGCAAGGCGTGGCTCGGCGCGGGCGCGGGGCTGGTCGTGGCGGCGGTGGCGGCGTACCTGGTCCTGGCCGATCCCTTCGCGGGCCCGCTGCCCGACGGCTGGGCCGAGCGCCCGGTGCCGAAGCTCGGCGTCACGCTCGCCGCCCCGGCGAACTACCAGGTGGTCATGCCCGGCAAGGACGACCAGGACCAGAACCGGGTGACGTACGAGGACTGGAGCGGCGGCGTCTGGATCACGCTGGAGCTGGCGAAGAAGTCGCAGGACTCCCTGGGCGAGATCAAGAACACCGCGCGGTCCCAGATGTACGCCGACGACGAGAAGTTCCGCGGCGAGGGCGACTACACCCTCGACATGCCCGGCGGTGCGAAGACCCACCCGGACGACACCGCGACGTACCACGGCAAGGAGGCCGCGAAGAACACCGTCGTCTTCAAGACCAACGACGGCGCGCACCCCAGCCCGCGCGAACTCCAGGTCTTCTACTACCGCACGAGCGGCGGCGACCTGTACAAGCTCACCGTCGGCTACCCGAACAAGGGCGACTTCACGGCCCGCGGCCGGGACGTGGCCAAGGCGGCGATCGCGAACCTGGACATCAAGAAGCTCTGACTCCCGGGCGCCGCGACGCGGACTGGCCGCTTCGCTGTGCCCCGCTTCGACAAGGGCATGGTGCGCACGGTACTCATGTGACATGAGTGGAGACGGCGAACTCCCGCCCGACGCACGTCTGATCGGCGGCCGGTACCGGCTGACCGGGCGCCTCGGAACCGGGCCCACCGGAACCGTCTGGCGGGCCCTGGACGAGCAGCGGCCGGGCCGCCGGGTCGCCGTGAAGGAGCCGCTGCTGCCCGGCGATCCGGCCGACGACGAGGACAGCCGCCGTATCGCCCACCGGCTCTACCGGGAGGCCCGCGCCGCGGCCCGGGTGCGCCATCCCTCCGCCGTCACGGTGTACGACGTCGTCACCGAGGGCCATGTCCCCTGGATCGTCATGGAGTTGGTGGCGGGCGAGTCGCTGCAGGACGCCCTGCGGCGCGGCCCCCTCCCGCCCGCCGAGGCCGCCCGGATCGGGCTCGCCGCCCTCGGGGCCCTTCGTGCCGCGCACGCCGTCGGCATCGTGCACCGGGACGTCAAACCGGCCAACGTCCTGCTGGAGTCAGGCACCGGGCGGGTGGTCGTCACCGACTTCGGGACCGGTGACGGGCATCCCGCGCACGCGCCCGCCGGTTTCGTCGCCCCCGAGCGCGCCGCGGGCCCCGGCGCCGGCCCGGCCTCCGACCTGTGGTCCCTGGGCGCCCTGCTCCGCGCCGCCCTCGCGGACACGGACCCCGGCCCGCTGGGCCCCCTGCTGGAGCGGCTGCACGCCGACGAGCCGGAGGCCCGCCCGGGCGCGGAGGAGGTCACGGCGGCCCTGCGGGACCTCCTCGGGCTCACGCCCGTACCGGACACGGCACCCGAAGTACGTGATGCACGCAAAGTCGCCGAAGCGACCGGAGCCCCCGAAGCCGCACCCGAGTCCCCTTCGCCCCCACCCTCCGGCCGCCCTCGCCGCACCCCGAGGACCGCGCTGGGGCTGCTTCTCGCGAAAAAAGCCGGACTCGGTTGATCCTTCCGTCCGCCACCGCGTCAACGCCCTGATCAGCACATTCGCTGCCAGTGATCACTGGCAGTGTGTGAGCACTCGGTGAATCCCCGTTACCGACGGGTACACAAAGCCTGCGCCGCGGCATACCCTGCGCGTCATGACGGACACGCAGGCCCCGGACAGCACCGGCACCAACCCGCTCGCGCCCGCCCCCGAGGGCGCCCGCACCGCCGCCGACGTGGTCACCCCGGAACTGGTGGCCCAGCTCACCAAGGGCGTCGTCGGCTCCGGCCGCACCGCCAACCACACCCCGTTCACCGGCGAGAAGCTGGCCGACCTGCCCGAGTCCACCCCCGAGGACGTACGCACGGCCTTCGAGGCCGCCCGGGCCGCACAGGCGGTGTGGGCGAAGACCCCCGTACGGCAGCGGGCCGCCGTCCTCCTGCGCTTCCACGACCTGGTGCTCGAGCGGCAGGCCGAGGTGCTCGACCTGATCCAGCTGGAGACCGGCAAGGCCCGGCTGCACGCGCACGAGGAGGTGCAGGCCGTCGCCGTCGCGGCCCGCCACTACGGCCGCAAGGCCCCCGCCTACCTGCGGCCCAAGCGGCACACCGGCGCCGTCCCCACGCTCACGAAGGTCACCGAACTGCGCCACCCGCGCGGCGTCGTCGGCCAGATCGCCCCCTGGAACTACCCCCTGGAGCTGTCCGTCGGCGACGCGCTGCCCGCGTTCGTCGCCGGCAACGCGGTCGTGATGAAGCCGGACACCGAGACCTGCCTCACCGCGCTGTGGGCGCGTGACCTGCTCATCGAGGCCGGGCTGCCCGAGGGCGTCTTCCAGGTCGTGCTCGGCGAGGGCCCGGTCGTCGGCCCGGAGGTCGTCCGGCACGCCGACTACGTCTCCTTCACCGGCTCCACCCGCACCGGCCGCGAGGTCGCCCAGGGCGCCGCCGCCCGCCTCGTCGGCGTGTCCCTCGAACTCGGCGGCAAGAACGCCATGCTGGTGCTGGACGACGCCGACATCGAGAAGGCCGCCGCCGGCGCCGTACGCGCCTGCTTCTCCTCCGCCGGACAGCTCTGCATCTCCATCGAGCGGCTGTACGTCCACGAGTCGGTCGCCGACGCCTTCCTGGAGCGCTTCGCCGCCCGCACGAAGGCGATGAGGCTCGGCAACTCCCTCGCCTACGGCGCCGACATGGGCTCACTGGTCGGCGAGCGCCAGCTGAAGACCGTCGAGCGGCACGTGGAGGAGGCCGTCGCCAAGGGCGCCAAGGTGATCGCGGGCGGCAGGGCCCGCCCCGACATCGGCCCCTACTTCTTCGAGCCGACCATCCTCGACGGCGTCGAGGACTCCATGGCCGTGTGCGAGGAGGAGACCTTCGGCCCGGTCGTCTCGACCTACCGGTTCAAGAGCGACGACGAGGTGATCGAGCACGCCAACGCCACGCCGTACGGCCTGAACTCCTCCGTCTGGACGAAGAGCGCCGCGCGCGGCCGGGACGTCGCCGCCCGCCTGCGCACCGGCACGGTCAACGTCAACGAGGGCTACGCGCCCGCCTACGGCAGCGTGCAGTCCCCGATGGGCGGCATGAAGGACTCCGGCCTCGGCCGCCGCCACGGCTCCGAGGGCATCCTCAAGTACACCGAGGCCCAGACGGTGGCCCAGCAGCGGTTGCTGCCGATGGCTCCCTCGCTGGGCATGACGGACGAGGGGTACGCCCGGTTCATGAGCACGAGTCTCCGGCTCATGAAGGCATTCAGGTTCCGCTAGAAACACCCGTTCTCGACGAGGAGAGCACGTGTCGCAGGAGAAGTCTGTCCAGACCCGGGACGAGGACGGGTACGACTACGACGTCATCGTGGTCGGATCGGGGTTCGGCGGGTCGGTGTCCGCCCTCCGCCTGACGGAGAAGGGATACCGGGTCGGTGTGCTCGAAGCCGGCCGCCGCTTCACCCGGGACTCCCTGCCGAAGAACTCCTGGGACCTCAAGAACTACCTCTGGGCCCCCAAGCTCGGCATGTTCGGCATCCAGCGCATCCACCTGCTGGGCAACGTCATGGTGCTGGCCGGCGCGGGCGTCGGCGGCGGCTCGCTCAACTACGCCAACACCCTCTACGTACCGCCGAAGGCCTTCTTCGACGACCCCCAGTGGCGGCACATCACCGACTGGCAGGAGGAGTTGAAGCCGTACTACGACCAGGCCCAGCGCATGCTCGGCGTACGGCTCAACCCGACCATGACCCCCTCCGACGTGCACCTGAAGGCGGCGGCGCAGCGGATGGGCGTCGGCGACACCTTCCATCTCGCCCCGGTCGGCGTGTTCTTCGGCGACGGCAAGGACGCCGACGGCAAGGCGAAGGCGGGGGCCGGCGAGCAGGTGGACGACCCGTACTTCGGCGGCGCCGGTCCCTCCCGCAACGCCTGCACCGAGTGCGGCGAGTGCATGACCGGCTGCCGGCACGGTGCGAAGAACACCCTGAACGAGAACTACCTCCACCTCGCCGAGAAGGCGGGCGCGGTGGTCCACCCCATGACGACGGTCGTGTCCGTCACGGACGACTCACGGGGCGGGTACGCGGTGGCGACCCTGCCGACGGACCGGAAGAAGAAGGGCGAGGGCCGGCTCTTCACCGCGCGCCGGGTCGTCCTCGCGGCCGGCACCTACGGCACGCAGACCCTCCTGCACCGGATGAAGGCGGGCGGCCGGCTGCCGTATCTCTCCGCCCGGCTCGGCGACCTGACCCGCACCAACTCCGAGGCGCTGGTGGGCGCGCAGACCGACAACCGCCGCTACCGCAGGGCGACCGGCGAGGCCAGGGCCGACTTCACGCGGGGCGTCGCGATCACGTCCTCGATCCACCCCGACGAGAACACCCACATCGAGCCGGTCCGCTACGGCAAGGGCTCCAACTCGATGGGCGGCCTGTCCATCCTCCAGGTCCCCTACGCCGAGGGCTCCTCGCGCGCGCTGGCCTGGCTGGCGAACGCGGCCCGGCATCCGCTGCTGGTCCTGCGCTCGCTCTCCAACCGGCGCTGGTCCGAGCGGACCATCATCGGCCTGGTCATGCAGTCGCTGGACAACTCCCTGACGACGTACCTGAAGCCGGGCGGCGTAGGAAAGGGCCTGCTCACCGCCCGCCAGGGCCACGGTGCCCCCAACCCCAAGCAGATCAAGGCGGCCACGGAGGCCGCCTCCGCGCTCGCCGCCGAGATCAACGGCTTCGCGGGCAGCAACGTCGGCGAGTTGATGGGCACCCCGCTCACCGCGCACTTCCTCGGCGGCTGCCCCATCGGCGACTCCCCGGAGACCGGCGTGATCGACCCCTACCACCGCCTCTACGGCCACCCGGGCATCTCGGTCGTGGACGGCGCCGCGGTCTCGGCGAACCTGGGCGTGAACCCGTCGCTGACGATCACCGCGCAGGCCGAGCGCGCGATGTCCTTCTGGCCGAACCAGGGTGAGGAGGATGCGCGTCCGGCGCAGGGCACCGCGTACGAGCGGCTGAAGCCGGTGGAGCCGCAGGCCCCGGCGGTACCGGCGGAGGCGTTCGGCGCGCTGCGCCTGCCGTTCCTGGGGATGCCGGCGGTACCGCCGAAGAAGTAGTGCGGGCACGCCGAAGGGGCCTGCGCCCCCCTCCTGGCGCAGGCCCCTTCGGTTGTACGACCGCGCCATCGCGGCGGTGTCACCGGTGTGGCGGCGTCGCCTACGCGGCGGTGTTCGAACCGGCGCCCTTGCGGCGGCGGACGGCGAACACCGCTCCGGCGCCGACGACGACGGCCACACCGCCGACGAGACCGATGGTCGGCAGCATGGAGCTGGAACCCGTCTCGGCGAGCGAGCCGGTGACGTCCTGGGTGTTGGTCTTGCTCGGCTTCTGGGTGGGAACCGGGACCTGGCCGCCCTCCTGGGGCTTCGTCCCGCCGGTGTCGGTGCCGGCCTTGACGATCTTGATCAGGTAGCTGGCCTGGTCCGCGCCGATGCAGTTCTCCTCGTCGTCGAAGTACATGCCGCCACCGATGGTGAGGCCCTCACCGACCGGCGCGTTGGCCTTGACGTTCAGCCGGAGCTGGTAGTCGACCGTCTGTCCGGCCTTGATGTCGGCGAGGTCGAGGTAGCCGTTGGAGTGGCCGGCGCCGTCCTCGACGTCGTACCAGGCTCCGTCGTACTTCACCTGGAGCTGGACCTGGCTGGTCTTGAACGCGAACTGGGCGTTGGGGTCGCTCGGGCCGACACCGGCGTAGAAGATGACGTCCTTGAGGTTGCTCGACGTCGGGTTCTTGACGCTGAGCGTGAAGGGGTGCCAGCCGCTGCCCACGGCGATCTCGCCGGGCAGGCCGCCGAGCGAGGCGTGGATCTTCGACTTGTAGGTGGCGTCGTCCTCCTCGCAGATCCCGGACGGCGTGCTCGGCTCGTCGCTGGGCTCGGCGCTCTCGCTGGGGCTGGAGGACGCGGACGCGGAGGCGGATGCCGACTCGGAGGCCGAGGCCGAGGCCGAGGCCGAGGCGGACGCGGACGCGGAGGCGCTCGCCGACTCGGAGGAGGACGGGCTGTCCGACGACGGGGCGGCGGACGAGCTCTGGTCGGCGGCCGGGCTGGTGCTCGGGTCGGCCGCGGGAGTCGTCTCGGTCGCGGCCGGGCTGCTGACGGAGCTGCTGCTCGGGGAGTCGTCGGCGAACGCGGCAGGGGCGGAGACCAGTGCGAGCGGCGCGAGGGCAGCGGTCGCGGCCGCGGTCATCATGGCGCGGCGAAGCTTCATTGAGGACCTCTTGTGGGGCTCGCGTGCTGCCGCGCGGCAGCACGTGGTCGGAGGCCTCCGTGTGTGGGGCACGGTCATGGCCGTTGGTTGCGAAGGTGAGACACGTGACCTGTGAGGAGGGTTGCGCGTCCCCCGACGCGCGGGTGCTGTGAAGTGAGTCACATTCTCCGGGCATGGCGAAGGGCCCCGCGGGACGGAGAGGCCGCGGGGCCCTTCTTCTGGTCAGCACCGACGTCAGGGCAGCGCCGGTGCCTGGGGCGGCGCCGGGGGCTGCGCCGCTGGTTCATGGTCCCGGCCTCGGGTCGTGCTTCGGCGAGCCGAGGCGTACGGAGTGCAGCAATGCCATTGTCCGCGCGGGGACTTGGGGCAGTTCGTGTGCAGTTTTCCGCCGGTCGGCCCCGGGCGTCCCCGGAGCCGACCGTTCTCTTGGGTGACCGGGCTGCTGTCCCCTGCCGTCCGGTCACTTCCTGGAGCGAGGTCCCACGGCGCACGGCACGACCCGTACGCCTCATCGCTCCAGCGAGCCACGCGTGGTTCTGTCGGGCCCGCCCCTGGCTGGCACGGACACCCCGCTCAACGAAGCGCCGCGCGAGCCGGTCACGCGCCGTACGGGTGAGACGACGTTCGCACTCAGATACGACCCCGGCACAGTTCGAGCAGGGTCATGGCGAGGCCGGTGCCCGGCTTGCCGAGCGCCTCGCGGTAGCGGCCGAGGATCTCCATCTCCCGGGAGAGGTGCACCCGGCGTCCGCCGGAGGCGATGCGGGTCTGCTGGACGACGGCGGAGACGGCCATCCGCTCCTGGATGAGACCGATGATCCGGTCGTCGAGCACGTCGATGCGCTCACGGGCGTCGGCGATGGTCTTCTCCGGGGCGGAGGTCTCTTCCGGGGTGGTGGTGGTCATGTAGGGGCTCCTGGTGAGGTGACCGGACGCCCCGGACCGGCAGGACCCGAAAACGACAGACGCCCCGGGCCTTGTCGGCCCGGGGCGCCTGGGAAGTCGCTTGGCGTTGCGCTCAAGCAGCACGACCATGGCAGCCGGCGGGCCGGATGCCATAGGTAAAGAGGAAGGTCGAGTGCACGAGCATGGCGCCAGTATGCCACGCCCCGAACACACCCGGTGTCCAGGGGCGGAGCCTTTGGTGGCGGGAGCTGTCCCACCGGCACCCCGTTAGAATCGGTACTACGAGACCCCCGCCCCACCGCCGGAAGGCAAGGCACCCCGTGTCATCAGCGACCCCCGCTGCCGCCACCCCCGACACCGTCCTGGTCGTCGACTTCGGCGCGCAGTACGCCCAGCTCATCGCCCGTCGCGTCCGCGAGGCCCGGGTCTACAGCGAGATCGTGCCGAGCACCATGCCGGTGAAGGAGATGCTCGCCAAGAACCCCGCGGCGATCATCCTCTCCGGCGGCCCGTCCTCCGTGTACGAGGCGGGTGCCCCCCGCCTCGACCGCGAGATCTTCGAGGCCGGCGTCCCCGTCTTCGGCATGTGCTACGGCTTCCAGCTGATGGCGCAGTCCCTCGGCGGCACCGTCGACAACACCGGCGCCCGCGAGTACGGCCGTACCGACCTGCACGTCTTCAGGACGTCCTCCACCCTCTTCGAGGGCACCCCGGACGAGCAGCACGTGTGGATGTCGCACGGCGACGCCTGCTCCGCCGCCCCCGAGGGCTTCACGGTCACGGCGTCCACGGACGTCGTCCCGGTCGCCGCGTTCGAGAACGACGAGAAGAAGCTCTACGGCGTCCAGTACCACCCCGAGGTCATGCACTCCACGCACGGCCAGCAGGTGCTGGAGCACTTCCTGTACCGCGGCGCGGGCCTCAAGCCGAACTGGACGACCGGCAACGTGATCGAGGAGCAGGTCTCCGCGATCCGCCGGCAGGTCGGCGACAAGCGCGCCATCTGCGGCCTGTCCGGCGGGGTGGACTCCGCCGTCGCCGCCGCGCTCGTCGCGCGCGCCATCGGCGACCAGCTGACCTGCGTGTACGTCGACCACGGCCTGATGCGCAAGGGCGAGACCGAGCAGGTCGAGAAGGACTTCGTGGCCGCGACCGGCGTCAAGCTGGTCGTCGTGGACGCCGAGGAGCGCTTCCTGACCGCGCTCAAGGGCGTCACCGACCCCGAGGAGAAGCGCAAGATCATCGGCCGGGAGTTCATCCGCGTCTTCGAGCAGGCGCAGGCCGACATCATCGCCGACGAGGGCCCGGCCGTGGAGTTCCTGGTCCAGGGCACCCTGTACCCGGACGTGGTCGAGTCCGGCGGCGGCACCGGCACCGCGAACATCAAGTCGCACCACAACGTCGGCGGCCTCCCCGAGGACCTCGAGTTCCAGCTGGTCGAGCCGCTGCGCAAGCTGTTCAAGGACGAGGTCCGCATGGTCGGCCAGGAACTCGGCCTGCCGGACGAGATCGTCCAGCGCCAGCCGTTCCCCGGCCCGGGACTCGGCATCCGCATCGTCGGCGAAGTGACCAAGGAGCGTCTCGACCTCCTCCGCGATGCCGACGCCATCGCCCGCGAGGAGCTGACCGCGGCCGGCCTCGACCGGGACATCTGGCAGTGCCCGGTGGTGCTGCTCGCGGACGTCCGCTCCGTCGGAGTCCAGGGCGACGGCCGCACCTACGGCCACCCGATCGTGCTGCGCCCGGTGTCCTCCGAGGACGCCATGACCGCCGACTGGTCCCGGCTGCCGTACGACGTCCTGGCCCGCATCTCGACCCGGATCACCAACGAGGTCCGGGACGTCAACCGCGTCGTCCTCGACGTCACCTCGAAGCCGCCGGGCACCATCGAGTGGGAGTAGGCCCTACGTGCGCTTGAGCGTGCGCAAGGGCAGACCGGGCTGCCAGACCTGGACGACGAGGTACTTCTCGTCCTCGACGTAGGTCCGCACGACCTCCGTCAGCTCGGTACGGAAGAGGTGGAACGGCTCCGGCGGTTCCACCTCTTTCGCGTAACCGGACTTCCGCTCGCCCTCGACCTCGTACGCCCGCCCCGCGATCCGAACGTCTCCGCCGCCCGTCCCCGTGCCCTCGCCCGGGTTCGCCTGCAGCGCGAAGCGGGGATCGCGCCGCAGGTCGAGGGCCTTCAGCGAGCCCGCCATCATGCCGAGCCACAGCTCGCCGCCGCGGAAGTCGGCCTCCAGAGCGGAGGTGCGCGGCGAGCCGTCCCTGCGCAGGGTGGCGAGGACGTGATGGCGGAAGGCGCCGAAACGCTCCTCGACGAGCCGCGCCGGCCCGGGTTCGGCGGAGGCGAAGGCCGCCCAGTTCGCACATGTCATGCGCGCCAGTCTCACCGGCAAACCCGACATCCTCTGTCCTGTATCCGTCGCGTACGTCATCTTTACAAAACAGCTCTGCCCTTTTGCGCTGACCGGCGGTAACTTCCGGCGCGTACAGCAATCCCAGCGCTGGAGGACCTATGCACGGGCCCACCCCGCCCCTGCCGCTGCCCACCGATCAGCTGCGGTTCGCCATGCCGCCGATGTTCGACTCGGTGGAGGACGAGCGCCGGCACCGCAAGGAGCGGCTCGCCGGTGCGCTGCGGATCTTCGGGCGGTCCGGGCTCGAGGACGGGGTCTCGGGGCACATCACCGCCCGCGACCCGGAGTTCACCGACTGCTTCTGGGTCAACCCCTTCGGGATGCCGTTCAAGCACGTCACCGTCAGCGATCTCGTCCTCGCCAACCAGGACGGGCAGGTCGTCGAGGGCCGCTACCACGTCAACCAGGCCGCCTTCACCGTGCACGCCCAGGTCCACGCCGCCCGCCCGGACGTCGTCGCCGTCGCCCACTGCCACTCCGTCTACGGCCGTGCCCTCGCCGCGCTCGGCGAGCTGATCGACCCCATCACCCAGGAGAGCTGCGCCTTCTACGAGGACGTGGCGCTCTACGACGCCTACTCCGGCGTCACCGTCGACGTCGAGGAAGGCCGCCGGATCGCCGGGGCCCTCGGCTCCCGCAAGGCGCTCGTGCTGCGCAACCACGGACTGCTCACCGTCGGCGACTCGGTGGACGCCGCCGCCTGGTGGTTCCTGTCCATGGAGCGCTCCTGCCAGGTGCAGCTGACGGCGAAGGCGGCCGGCCGCCCGGTCCTCATCGACCACAAGCCGGCCGTCGCCACCCGCGAGCAGCTCGGCGGCGACCTGGTGGCCTGGATCAACTACCAGCCCCTGTGGCAGGACATCAGCCGCAGCGAGCCGGACCTGCTCAGCTGACGCGAATACCCGGCGGGCAGGCCGGGCCCGCTCAGCCGAAGCCTCTCAGCACTGCGGCCTTGGTCATCGCGAACTCCTCGTCCGTGAGCACCCCGTCCCGGTGCAGCTCCCCCAACTCCCGCAGACGGCGCAGCAGTACATCATGGTGGCCGGCCTGCTCCGGTACGGCCGAGCGCTGCCGGTCCCGGCCGCCGCAGGCGCCGCCCGTGCGGGTTGAGGGATGCGGCAGCCGGGCGGTGACGGCCGTCGCGACCAGCGCGGTCAGCAGATCGCGCCGCACGCTGCCCCACAGGTCCAGGGTGTACGGGTCCCGCTCGGGCGGCAGCTTGGAGAACACCGTCTCCGGGGTCACGAACCGCAGGAAGCCGTCCTCGTACCCGGAGTTGGGCAGCCACTCCACCTGCACCAGGTCGCCGAGGGCGATGATCCGCGGGCCGGTCGCGCGCTTGACCCGGTCGGAGGTGTCGGCCCAGTCGATGCGCACCTGTGTGCCGTCGAAGGACACCGTGCCGTCGGAGGACCGCACGGACACCGGCACCGGCGGGCCCGGCAGCAGATAGGCGGTCGTGGGTTCCTTGGGGATCCGGTCGAGGAGCAGGGCGTGCCGGATCTCCTCGGCGACGTACTCCGCGACGCCGCCGCGGTCCGCGTCCACCGTCAGCCGGTAGGGGTCGGCCGGGTCCGGCAGCCGTCCGCCCGTCGCCTGCAACAACGGGTCGGCGCCCTCGCGCAGCCGCATCCGCAGCCGGCCACGCTTGCGCTCGGGCTCCCAGACCACCTCCGAGACCGCCTCCAGCGGCACGGAGATCTCCCCGTACGTCTGCCGGAACAGCGGAACGCAGCGATGCAGTCCGGGGGTGATCCGGATCGTGCTGCCGTCGAAGGCCCAGGTCCCGTCCCGCTGGATGATCTCGGCCATACGGGAATTCTCGCAGCCGGGTCAACATGGCGGCGCCTACTTCACCCGCCGTGACCCGGCCCGAAGGCCCCGGACGGCCTGGCGTAGGGCACAATTCGCTTTCGACGCAGGGCAGTTGCGCGGCGGCGAGGCCTTCCACGGAGGGCCCGTCCGTCGTGCCTGAAGGTCGTGGGGAAGGCGGGCGCCGGTCGTGGCGGTGCAGGAGGCGAGGCAGGGCACGGGTGCCGAGGGGATCCACGAGGGCAGCTGCACCTGCGGGGACTGCCCGCACGGCGCCCGGGAGGGGCACCGGCGGGCCGTCGCCGCGTTCCTGCGCCGACGGGACGAGTTCGCGGCCGGGCAGGGTCTGCCGGCGGCCGTGGCGCACTCGGCCTCGGCGTCCCGCCAGTGGGTCTCCGAGGAACTGACCCAGCGGGCGGAGGCCGTCGCCGAACGCGGCCGCGCCGAGGGCGAGGCCTGGCTCGCCCGCCTGTGGCTGCGCACGGTGTGCGTCGTGTGGGGCGCGGTGGTCGCGCTGCTGCTCGGCGAGGCGCTCACCGCGGTCGGATCGGGCTGGACCGGCGCCCGCACCGCGGCTCTGGCCGCCGCGCTCGTCGTCGCCGGTGTGCTCAGCGCCGCCTCCTGGCTGCACCGGGCGCGCGGCGGGGCGCTGGCCCCGGTGATCGGCGACGACAACCGGATGTCCACCTCCCGTACGGTCGCCACCTGCTGGGTGCTGTTCGTCGGCTACGCCGTCCTGCTGCTGGCCGCCCGCCTGGCAGCCGCCTCCGACCACGCCGAACGCGACGCCCTGATCTCCGGCCTGGACCTCGCGCGCGGCGCGGGCGTGGTGACCGTCCTCGCCGTCGTGTGCGGCATCGCCGTGCTGGTCCGCCGGGTGGTGGGCCTGCGCATCCTGGCGCAGCGGCTGCAGAAGGTGCCGGCGCACCGGCCCCGCGCAGCCGACCTGCTCACCGACGACTCCGGGCGGGGCGCCTTCACCGACATCCAGTACGTCGCCATCAGCGCCGTTGCCCTGCTGTTCGCCGCCGTGCGGCTGGCCCGCCGCCCCGACCAGCTGCCCGACCTGCCCTGGGGGCTGGGCGTGGTGGTACTGATCTCGGCCCTGACCTACCTGGCCGGCAAGTACACCGAGGGCGGCCGCCCGGTCGTCCTCTCCGTGGTCCGCGCCCGTGAACCCGGCGACCTGGACGGGCCGATCCGTACCGGCGACGACATCGAGATCCGTGGCGCGGGTTTCGTGCCGCCCGGCGCCCACAGTGCCGACCGGCTCTCCCGCATGGTGGTCCGCATCGGCAGCGTAGACGTGCACGTCCCGCTGGTCCCCGTCACCGGCGGCTTCAGCAACCCCACCGACAGCGCCCTGACCGTGCCCGTACCGGCCGAGGTCGAGCCCGGCGCGGTGGAGGTGCAGGTGGTCACCGCGGCCGGGGTGGCGACCAACCGCTGTATCGTCCAGGTCACCGAGTGAGCGGCGGGGGAGCGGCCGGCCGGTGAGCGAGAGCGTCCTGGCGGTGATACCGGCCGCCCCGCACCGGCGGCCGCCACGGGACGCCGGGAAGCGCGCCGCAGCCCCGGTCCTCCTGGAACTGGCCTCCGGCTCCTCCACCCCCGAGTGGTTCCGGCACCTGCTCGACGTGTACGACGAGTAGGGCCACGGCCTGCCCACCCTCAACATCACCACCTCCTGCCGGCCCGCATCTGAACAAGATCCGACGGCCTTCTCCGGCCTCTTCCCACGAGGTGCCGAAATCCGGAAAAACATCCGGGTTGGGATTGAACTGCGCCCCCTTGTCGTACGTATGGTCAAGTGAGGGGCGGGACGGCGGGCGAGAGGGCGGTTTACGACGATGACTCACGGCATTCGTACGGACACGCACATGAACCGGCTGAACGGCCCGGGCGGCTGGCGGGACATCGCTGCCCAGTACGCCCTCCTGCCCCTGCGCGTCTTCCTCGGCGTCACCTTCATCTACGCCAGCCTGGACAAGCTCACCAGCAGCTCCTTCCTGAAGTCCGGTGGGGCCGGGTCCATCGGCGACACCATGCGCTCGGCCCGCGACTCCGCCGCCATCCCGGCCCTGGTCGACCTGGCCCTCAAGGCCCCGGTCGGCTTCGGCTACGCCATCGCCCTCGGTGAACTGGCCGTCGGCATCGGCACCCTGCTCGGTCTGCTCGGCCGGCTGGCGGCGCTCGGCGGCGCGCTGATCTCGTTCAGCCTGTGGATGACGGTGAGCTGGTCGACGACCCCCTACTACTACGGCAACGACCTCGCCTACTTCATGGCCTGGATCCCCCTGATCCTGGCCGGTGCCCCCTACCTCTCCGTGGACGCGGCCTGGCGAGCCCGCCGCCGACAGCGACTGGGCGGCTACCGCTGAGCGCTCCGCCGACAGCGCGGTGATGAACCCGCGGCCGGCGGGGGCGCCACCGCTTGGCCGACGGCCGGACCCCACCGATGGCCGGACACCCATCGGCCCGCCGGACGGCGACGGTCAGCCGCTCTCGGCGTCGCCCCGTCTGCGTATGCCCCGGGCCACGGCTGCCGTGGCACCGGCGAGGAACAGGCCGCCCACGATCAGCGGCACGACCGCGAACCACGGTGTCTCCCACAGGCCGCCCGCATCCCCCGCGAAGACCACCCCGGTGGTGGTGAGGAAGAGCCCGGCGACCAGCTTCCCGGGCTGGAACTCATGACGCAGCACGATCGACCTCCACCTGTCCCGCACCGACCCTCAGCGTGAGGTCCAGCGTGCCGGCGTCCTTGGCGCCCTTGGCCGGCGCCAGCGTCACGTTCTTGAGCCTGCGCGGCTGCACGTCCACGTCCTTCCTGCTCTCCCCGGGCAACCGGATGTCGCCGACGCCCACCTCGATGTTCATCCGGACGGTCGCGTCCGCCGGCACGATCACCTTCAGCTGTCCCGCACCCACGTGGGCGTCCGTCGCGACCGTCCGCCCCCTGCCCGGACGCACCCGGCTCAGGTCCAGCGTGCCGCGCCCGGTGCCCAGGTCGTACGCCGGCCGTACCTGCGCCGTCGCGGCGGGCATCCAGGAGGTGTCTCTCCAGTGGGTGGTGATGTCCTTGGGCATGGCCGCCGCTCCGGCGAGCAGCGCTGCTGTGACGATCGCCAGGAAGACCGTCCCGGCTCCCGTGCGGCCCAGGAACGCGCTGATCATGACGCCCAGGCCGAACACCGCCAGCGCACACGCCAGACCGGTCTGCAGACTGGTGCCCAGCGGGTGCGTGTCCCAGGTCAGCCCGGTGCCCAGGCCGCCCGCCACCAGGGCGAGCAGGAACACCCAGCCGCCGATCCAGCGCGGACCGCGCGGTCTCGGGGGCGCGCTGGGCCGCGGCTGTATGGAGCCCTGGTGGCCGGGGTGGGTCCAGGGAGTGGCGATGCCGACGTCGACCACCGAGGTGAGGTCCCGGTCGCGGGCGTCGCCGGGCCCCCACAGATAGCCGGTGCCGCCGACATGGCTGCCGTCCTTGACGATCGGGTCCCGCCACCACGACGGGTAGACGGTGACGACCGGCGGCGCCTGGGCCTCCGGCGGCGCGTCGGCGGCGGCCTGGGCGGCGAGCGGGTCGGGGTCGGTGGCGCCGCGGCGCCGCGACCAGTACCCGGCGCCCGCCAGCAGCAGGGAGAGCACCACGGCGAAGGCCAGCACCCCGCCGTTTCTCAGCATGGTCAGCAAGATGCCGCAGCCGACCAGGGCGAACAGCACGGCGGCCAGCGCCTGGCCGTCGACCCGGCCCGTCAGCAGCTTGCGGACCTCGTTCTCCTCCTTGTCCTCGTACGGCACCAGCAGCCAGGCGAAGCCGTAGAAGATGAGGCCGATGCCGCCGGTCGCGGACAGCACGGCCAGGGTGATCCGGAAGATCACAGGGTCCATGTCGGTGTGCCGGCCCAGGCCCGCGCACACGCCCGCGATCATCTTGTGCCCGCGGTCGCGCCGGAACCGCTCGGGGGCTCCGGCGCCGGGCTGCTGCTCCTGGTCCTGCTGCTGTGCGTCGGCGGGTGTGCCGGCGCCGGCCGCTCCCGTCTTCTGCGTCGCGGCGGGCGCGGCATCCGTCGGCCCGGTGCCCGGTGCCGGGCGCGGGCCGGTGCCGGGTCCCGGACCCGTCGCGGCGTGCTCGTGATCCGTCATGCGTCCATGGTGACGGCCCGGCCGCCGCCGCGGCAGTCGGGACGACCCTGGCCGAACCCTGAAATCGGCCCTGAGACGAGGCGGGGAACCGTTCGAGCCGCACACGACCACCGCTGCCCGGCGCTCCCCGACCCGCCCCCGAGGAAGATCAGGGGCGTCTCGGGGGCCGACCCTGATGCCTGGCCCCGCCGGGCATGTGACCATCGTTGGCATGCCGGAAGCCGCAAGCCTGCCAGCCGACGACCCGCGGCCGCCGCGCAAGCTCTACCGCAGCAGCGACGGACGCTGGCTCGGCGGAGTGGCGCGGGGCCTCGCCGGGCATCTCGGGCTGCCCGTCATCTGGGTCCGGCTCGCCTTCGTCGGCCTGTTCATGGCGAACGGCCTCGGCGCGCTGCTCTACGCGGCGTTCTGGTTCTTCGTCCCGCTCGGCGTCGGCGGCGTCGGCGGTCACAAGCCGCCGTTGGTCGCCACCGAGACCGCGCCGGGCGGCCGCCGCAGACTCGTGGCCCGCAAGCCGGACCGCGGGCAGATCGTCGCGCTGCTCCTCATGGTCATCGTGTCCGTCGTGTTCGTGGGCAGCGTGAACCTGACCAGTGCGGCCAAGGCCTACCTGCTGCCAGCCGTCCTCGTCGCGGCCGGTGTCGCGCTCGTCTGGCGCCAGGCGGACAACGCCCGCCGGGCCCGCTGGGTCGAGGCCGGACGCCGGCGCCGCACCCTCACCCTGCTGCGCGCGGCCGGCGGCGTCCTGCTCGTCACGGCCGGTGTGTCCGCCGTCTTCGTGCTGCAGGGCTCGGCCGCCCATCTCGGCGCGGTCCTCCAGGCGGCCCTCGCCGTCATCGTCGGCATCACGCTCCTCGCCGGCCCGTATCTGGTCCGCATGACCCAGGACCTGTCCGAGGAACGCCTGATGCGCATCCGCGCCCAGGAGCGAGCGGAGGTCGCCGCCCACGTCCATGACTCCGTGCTGCACACCCTCACCCTGATCCAGCGCAACGCCGACAACGCGGGCGAGGTGCGCCGCCTCGCCCGGGCCCAGGAGCGCGACCTGCGCACGTGGCTGTACAAGCCGGAGGGCACCGGCAAGGACGAGGCCGACGAGCCGGACACGGTCGCCGAGGCGGTGCGGCGCAACGCCGCCGAGGTGGAGGACAAGCACGGTGTGCCCATCGAGGTCGTCATAGTCGGTGACTGCCGGCTGGACGAGAGAACCGGCGCGCAGATGCAGGCCGCGCGTGAGGCGATGGTGAACGCCGCCAAGTACGGTGGCGAGGGCGGTGCCGTACAGGTCTATGCCGAAGTCGAGGGGAGGACGGTCTTCGTGTCCGTGCGCGACCGCGGCCCCGGCTTCGACCTCGACTCGATACCCGCCGACCGCATGGGCGTCAGAGAATCGATCATCGGCCGCATGGAGCGCAACGGCGGCACGGCCCGGCTGCGGTCGGTGCCGGGCGGCGGCACGGAGGTCGAGCTGGAGATGGAGAGGGCGGAGAAGACGTCATGAGCGAGGCGAACGGCACGGCGGGCACCCCCGAGGGGGCCGGTTCCGGGGCTGCCGACGGCGGCGCGGGCGGACGGCACGCACGGGTGGTGCTGGTGGACGACCACCGGATGTTCCGCACCGGTGTCCAGGCCGAGATCGGGCAGACCGCCGAGACCGGTGTCGAGGTGGTCGGGGAGGCCGCGGACGTCGACCAGGCGGTCACGGTCATCACCGCGACCCGGCCCGAGGTGGTCCTCCTCGACGTGCACCTGCCGGGCGGCGGTGGCGTCGAAGTGCTGCGCCGGTGCGCGGCGTTGATGGCGGATGCCGAGCGGCCCGTGCGTTTCCTCGCGCTGTCCGTGTCGGACGCTGCGGAGGACGTGATCGGTGTGATCCGGGGCGGCGCCCGCGGCTATGTCACCAAGACCATCACCGGCACCGACCTGGTCGACTCGATCTTCCGTGTCCAGGAGGGCGACGCCGTCTTCTCCCCGCGCCTGGCCGGGTTCGTCCTGGACGCCTTCGCCTCCACCGACGCCCCGCCCGTGGACGAGGACCTGGACCGCCTCACCCAGCGCGAGCGGGAGGTGCTCCGGCTGATCGCCCGTGGCTATGCCTACAAGGAGATCGCCAAGCAGCTGTTCATCTCGGTGAAGACGGTCGAGTCCCATGTCTCGGCGGTCCTGCGCAAGCTCCAGCTGTCCAACCGCCATGAACTGACCCGCTGGGCGGCGGCCCGCCGCCTGGTCTGACCCCTGCGGGCCCGCCCCTAGGCCACCCGGGTCGCCCCGGCGAACGGCATCAGGTCGAGCGGGGCCAGCCGGACCGGTGCCGAGGGGTTCGGGGCGTGGATGATCTGCCCGTTGCCCACGTAGATCCCGACGTGGCTGATCCCGGAGTAGAAGAACACCAGGTCACCGGGCTCGAGTTCGGATCGGGAGACGCGCCGGCCCGCGTTGATCTGGGCGTAGGTGGTGCGGGGCAGGGAGATGCCGGCGGAGCGGTAGGCGGCCTGGACCAGACCCGAGCAGTCGAAGGTGTTCGGGCCTGCCGCGCCCCACACATAGGGGCTGCCGAGCTTGGCGTAGGCGTAGTCGACGGCCGCTGCGGCGCGCGCGTTCGAAGCGGTGGCCGACCCGGTCTGCTCCAGGGCGTCCCGGGTGTCCGAGGCCGAGCGGGAGCCACGTCCCGGCGCGGTGCCGTCACCGGTGACCTCGGTCCGCTGCTGCGGAGGGAGCAGCGCCAGCAGCCGCCGGGCCTCGTCCAGCTTGCCCGTGATGGTCTTCTTCCGGCGTCGCAGCTCGGCCTGCCGGGACCGCAGCGACTTCAGCTCGATGCGTGCCGCGCCCCGCAACTGCTCGATCTCCCGCAGCTGTCCGCGCACCTGGGACACGGCGTCGGCCTGGCGGTCACCGGCCCGCTCCGCGAACGCGGCGTCGTCCAGATACCGGTCGGGGTCACCGGACAGGGCCAGCTGCCAGGCCGGTGCGAAGCCGCCCTCGCGGTACTGCGCCGCCGCGAACGAACCCAGTGCGTTCCGGGCGGTGTTGAGCCTCTGCTGCTTACGGGCGGTCTCGTCCCGCAGCGCGTTCAACTGCCGCTGCTCCGCGTCCGCCTTCTCCTTCGCGCCGTCGTACTTCTCGGTCGCGGCCCCGGCCTCCTGGTACAGCTTGTCCACCTCGGCCTTCACCTGGGTCGGCGTCAGCTGCGGCTCGGCGTGTCCCGTTCCGTCGAACCCCGTCGCGGTGGCGGCGCCCGCCAGGGCGAGCGTGGCGGCCGTCCGGGCCGTATGGCCGCCCATCGAACGTTGCCGGGGCTTGCGGTGCGCTGCCACCTGGACCGTCACGTCCTTCCGTACGACTCGCACGACCGAGAGGTCCGTGCGTCCGGCGGCGGCCCGCACAGGGGAAGCGGGCCACCGCCGGACCCTTCTCGGCGGTGGTGGCCGACGGCCGCCCCTGGCCCGGGCGGCGGTGGGGAGCCGGTCACCTGGGGGAGGACGCTAGGCCCGAGTGTGACGAGTGGGTAACGCAGTGTACGGAACTGGCCTGGACGGACCGGAACGTGACCGCAAGTGACCGCATGGTCGCTCCTGGGGCGTCACCTTCACGCAGCGTGGTGACCGAAGCGCGGAAAGCTGGGGCGGACGGAGGCCTGCGGTGCTATGGGGCGCATATATGCAAGAACGTCAGCGTGCTCGCCGACCGCTGTCGCCGGGGCCGGTGGCAGAAGGCTGCGGGGCCCCCGATTAGGCTCCGACCCCATGGACGTACTCATCCATCTCTTCGTCGGCCTGCACATCATCGGCATCGCCGCGCTGCTCGGCGGTTTCCTCACCCAGATGAAGGCGATGGGCCAGGGCACGGCCCGGTTCGTGCCCGGGATGCTGCACGGCGCGCTGACGATGCTGGTCACGGGCGTGGCCCTGATCGGCCTCAACCAGGCCGACCACCACCACATCAACACCATCAAGATCGGCGTCAAGCTGGCGCTGCTGATCGTGATCCTCGGACTGGTCTACGTCCAGCGTGACGAGGAGAAGATCGACAAGAGCCTGTTCGGCGTGGTCGGCGCGCTGACCATGACGAACATCTTCATCGCCGTCCTGTGGACCTGACGGTCATCCGTCCCCGCCGCCGGCGCGGGCCGCGCGCACCGCACCGGCGGCGACCACCAGCCACAGCGCCACCGCCGTCCACAGCAGCACCCGTCCCAGCCGGTCGAGCCACGGGACGCCGAGTGCCGTGCCGACGGACAGCACCGCCACCGCCGTCATCCCCATCGGGAACACCGTCGCCCACCGCAGCACGTGGTAGCCGGGCCGGGGCCGCACCGCCTCGGCGGCCAGCAGTACCACGTACCAGACCAGATCCAGCACGAGCAGCGCCACCGTCACATTGCGCAGCACATCGCGGTCGTCGTCGTTCCACAGGTACATGCCCGCGTCCCCGGCGATGAGCAGGTCCGCCCCGGCCAGCGCCGAGATCGCGAGCGCACCACCCGCGATCCAGTGGTCGCCCGCCCCCTCCAGCACCTGCCGTATGTCGAAGCGGGCCAGCGCCAGGCCGTAGAGCACCAGGCCCAGCCAGAACAGCACCAGCGCCGTGTGTGCGAGCCACGCCGTGCGCTCGGCCGCGTCGAGCGTGGCGCCCAGTACGGCGAGGCTCTCTGTGGCCACACAGCACAGGAACACCGCGCCCGGCATGCGCGGCCTCCAGCGCCGTACGACCAGGACCAGCAGCACCGGCCACAGCAGCGCGGCGAGCGCGAGCAGCGCCTCGGCCAGGGTCTGCCGGCCCAGCGCCGAGATCCGGTTGCCGAGCACCGCGGTCGCGGCGACCGAGGTCAGCGCGCCCGGGCTCTCCGCCTCGGTCACCCAGCGCTCCCGCTCGCCGACCAGCCGCAGGACGAATTCGGCGGCCAGCGCGATCCAGGAGATGCACGCCATCGCCAGCGCCACCCGGGAGACCGACTCGGCTCCGGTCATGTGCAGCCCCACCGACACCACGCCGGTCGCCATCACGGCGGCCCCGGCCGCGGGGGACCGTTCCGCCCACCACGCGCGCAGACCTGAGATGCCGGGCATGCGCCCGATGCTAGGGAGCCGCGGCGTCCCTGCCCGGTGGGCACGCGCGCGTGGAGAACAAAAACGCCGGTACGCGCGTGGAGGCAGGCCGGACGCGTGCGTGGGGGCAGGCCGGACGTGTGCGTTGGGGTAGGCCGGACGTGTGCGTTGGGGTAGGCCGGACGTGTGCGTTGGGGGGCAGGGGAGGCCGTGCGCGGTCGTGGGGACGGGGGGAGAGACCGTGTGGACGTGGCAGGGGAGGCCAAGCGGTCTGGATGGCAGAAGAGGGCGCGCGTGTCCGGAGGAAGAGAAGGCCGCATGCGGGCGTCGGCGCAGGAAAGCCCGACGCGTGCGTGGGTGTGGGAATCAGCGGCTCGTGTGGGGAGGCCGAGGGCGCTGGTGTGCCGTGGGTGGGCCTGTGCGTGGTCGTGCGGTGTGGGGAGGCCGAGGGCGCTGGTGTGCCGTGGGTGGGCCTGTGCGTGGTCGTGCGGTGTGGGGAGGCCGAGGGCGCTGGTATTCCGTGCGTGGGCCTGTGAGTCAGTGGTCCGTGCGGGCAGGCTCAGGGCGCCGCAGGCCGCGCGTGGGGATGTGATTCGGCGACCCGGGCTCGGAGCCCGCGACCCCGCACGCGCGCGTGCACGGGCAATTCGGCGGCACGCGCGCGTGGAGCGGGAAGGACAGGGGGCGCGCCCGCGCCCCCGGGGTGGTGTCAGCCCGGTCGGACCACGCTGTGGATGATCGACTCACCGCCGTAATAGATCGACTCCTCACGGACGTACGCGCCCGGCTTCGGGGCATGGATCATCATGCCGTTGCCTATGTAGACGCCGACGTGGCTGATGTCGTCGTAGAAGAAGATCAGGTCGCCCGGCCGCGCGTCGGCGAGCGAGACCGTGGTGCCCACATTGACCTGGTCGTAGGTGGTGCGCGGAAGGGTGACGCCGGCGGCCCTCCACGCGGCCTGGGTGAGGCCCGAGCAGTCGTAGGAGTCCGGCCCGGTCGCGCCCCACACATAAGGCTTGCCGATCTGCGCGCGGGCGAAGGCGAGCGCCTTCTCGGCCTTCGTGTCGTACGAGCTGGTCGTCGTGGACCCGGTCGAGCCGGAGCCCGTCGAACCGGAGCCCGTCGAACCGGATCCGGAGCCGGACCCCGTGGGCGATGACGACGAGGAGGACGACGATGAAGACGATGAGGCGGCCTGTTGCTGAGCCGCCTGCTGCTTCGCCAGCTCGGCCGCCTTGCGCGCCGCCTCCTGCTGCTTCTGCCGCTCGATGGCGGCCAGCCGCGCCTTCTCCTGGGCCGTCAGCTGCGAGAGCAGTTCGCGCGCCGAGGCCAGTTTCTTCTGGACGGTGGTCTTGGCGGTCTGCAGGTCGTGCTGTGAGTCGGTCAGCGTCTGCAGGCTCTCCGCGGCCTCCCGCCGCTTCTTCATGGTCGCGGCCTGCTCGCCGATGTAGTCGTCGACCGCGTGCTTCTCCCGCGAGGTCAGCCGGTTCATCAGCTGGGTCTGGTCGAAGTAGTCCTGCGGGTCGTTGGCCAGCAGGAAGGTGGCCGTGTCGGGAGCGGCGGTACCGGTGCGGTACTGGGCCGCGGCGAAGGAGCCCAGCTCCTCGCGGGCCTTGTTGAGACCTGCGGTGCGCCGGGCGACGTCGTCGCGCAGGGCGTCGACGCGGCCCCGCTGTCTGCCGGACCGCTCCTTGGCCGCGTCGTACTTCTCGGTCGCCGACTCCGCCTGGCGGTAGAGGTCGTCGACCTTCTTCTCGACCTCCTCCAGGCTCGGCTTGGCGCGATCGGTATTCGGGGCGGCCTCTGCGGTCTGGGAGAGCACGGCCATGGAGGTGAGGGCGGCGGTGGCGAGGGCGGGGGTGCGAAGGCCCGATCCGATGGATCCGCCGGGGCGCGTCTTGCGGTGCGACGCCAAGGGAGGCGACTCCTTCCAATGGGCCGCCTACCGGGTTAGCTGTCGGGTTCGGGCGGTGGTTCGGAAGGGTTGCCCTACGGCGGCGTCCCGGGTGGGAGCCGGCCGATTCACCCCAAAGGTCGGTGGGTCCCCGGCTCCGGACGCCCTGAGGGGCGCGCCGGACTCGGCGGAGGCCGCGCGGCCCGGCGAGGTTCGCCGGTAGGGGTCGTACGGCCCGCACGCACGCTAGCCAACTCGTGTGACTCCTGTGAAGGTTGGTGCGTGATATGTCCGATACATTTTCGTGACCTGGGGCAGGTTTCGCTCCTGTGTCATCGGGCGGTTCCGTTGTGTGAGCAGGCGGAGGCTCATTTTGCGGTCCAGATCAACTCTCTTCCGGAACCGGCCATGTTCCGGGGACGGCGACCGGTTGTCGGTGGGGCGCCCTAGACTCGGAGAGCGATGAGCAGCCTCTTTGACGACAGCTTCCTGGCGGATCTCCAGGCCCCTCGCGGGCACGAGGAGGAGCCCCCGCCGCCGCCCGACGACGATCACGCTCCGGAGCCGCTTCCGGACGATCTGTTCGGCGGGAAGTTCGACGTGCCGCCGGACCGGGAGGCGTACTACCGCGACGGCGCCCCGCGCCCCGCGATCGACCCGGCGGCGCTGCTGGAGGGGCTGAACGACAACCAGCGCGCCGCGGTGGTGCACGCCGGCTCCCCGCTGCTCATCGTGGCCGGCGCCGGTTCGGGCAAGACCCGTGTGCTCACCCACCGCATCGCCCATCTGCTCGCCGAGCGGCATGTGCACCCGGGCCAGATCCTCGCGATCACCTTCACCAACAAGGCCGCGGGCGAGATGAAGGAGCGCGTCGAGCATCTCGTCGGCCCGCGCGCGAACGCGATGTGGGTCATGACCTTCCACAGCGCGTGCGTGCGCATCCTGCGCCGCGAGTCGAAGAGGCTCGGCTTCACGTCGTCGTTCTCGATCTACGACGCCGCCGACAGCAAACGCCTCATGGCCCTGGTCTGCCGCGACCTGGACCTCGACCCCAAGCGCTTCCCGCCGAAGTCGTTCAGCGCCAAGATCAGCAACCTGAAGAACGAGCTGATCGACGAGGAGGACTTCGCCGCCCAGGCCACCGACGGCTTCGAGAAGACCCTCGCCCAGGCCTACGCGCTCTACCAGTCGCGCCTGCGTGAGGCCAACGCGCTCGACTTCGACGACCTGATCATGACGACGGTCAACCTGCTGCGTGCCTTCCCGGACGTCGCCGAGCACTACCGCCGCCGCTTCCGGCACGTCCTGGTCGACGAGTACCAGGACACCAACCACGCCCAGTACGCGCTGGTACGGGAACTTGTCGGCACGGGGGAGCGGTCCGCCGAGGAGGGCGGCACCCCGCCCGGCGAGTACGACCTCCCGCCCGCCGAACTGTGTGTCGTCGGTGACGCGGACCAGTCGATCTACGCCTTCCGGGGCGCGACGATCCGCAACATCCTGCAGTTCGAGGAGGACTACCCGAACGCGACGACGATCCTGCTGGAGCAGAACTACCGCTCCACGCAGACCATCCTGTCCGCCGCCAACGCGGTCATCGAGCGCAACGAGTCCCGCCGCCCGAAGAACCTGTGGACCAACGCGGGCGCCGGCGCGCGGATCACCGGTTACGTCGCCGACACCGAGCACGACGAGGCCCAGTTCGTCTCCGACGAGATAGACCGCCTGGTGGACGCGGGCGATGCCAAGGCCGGCGATGTCGCAGTCTTCTACCGCACCAACGCCCAGTCCCGTGTCTTCGAAGAGGTCTTCATCCGGGTCGGCCTGCCCTACAAGGTCGTCGGCGGTGTCCGCTTCTACGAGCGCAAGGAGGTCCGGGACGTCCTGGCCTACCTGCGCGTCCTCGCCAACCCCGAGGACTCGGTGCCGCTGCGCCGCATCCTCAACGTGCCCAAGCGGGGTATCGGCGAGCGCGCCGAGGCGATGATCGACGCCCTCGCCCAGCGGGAGAGGATCAGCTTCCCGCAGGCGCTCAAGCGCGTGGACGAGGCGTACGGCATGGCCGCGCGCTCCACCAACGCCGTCAAGCGGTTCAACACGCTGATGGAGGACCTGCGTACGATCGTCGAGTCCGGCGCGGGCGCCGCGACCGTCCTCGAGGCGGTGCTCGAACGCACCGGCTACCTGGCCGAGTTGCAGGCCTCCACCGACCCGCAGGACGAGACCCGTATCGAGAACCTCCAGGAACTCGCGGCCGTGGCCCTGGAGTTCGAGCAGGAGCGCGGCGAAGGCGCAGTGACATCGGGGGCCGCCGCCCCGGGCGCCACGCTGGCCGACTTCCTGGAGCAGGTGGCGCTGGTCGCCGACTCCGACCAGATCCCCGACGAGGACGAGGAAGGCTCCGGCGTCATCACCCTGATGACCCTGCACACCGCCAAGGGCCTGGAGTTCCCGGTCGTCTTCCTGACCGGCATGGAGGACGGCGTCTTCCCGCACATGCGCGCCCTCGGCCAGACCAAGGAACTGGAGGAGGAGCGGCGCCTGGCGTACGTGGGCATCACACGCGCGCGGGAGCGGCTCTACCTCACGCGGTCGACGATGCGCAGCGCCTGGGGCCAGCCGTCGTACAACCCGCCCTCCCGCTTCCTGGAGGAGATCCCGGGCACCCATGTGGACTGGAAGCGGACGGGAGCGACGGCGCCGGTGTCCTCCGGGCCTGCCTCGGGGATCGCGGCCTCGCTGTCCTCGACCCGCTCGCGGTCGTCGGCGTCGGGCGCGTCCGGGTTCGCCACGCGGCGCACCACGGAGAAGCCGGTGGTCGCGCTGACCGTCGGGGACCGGGTCACCCATGACCAGTTCGGGCTCGGCACGGTCGTCGCGGTGAAGGGCACGGGTGGGAACGCGGAGGCGACGATCGACTTCGGCGACGCCAAGCCGAAGCGACTGCTGCTGCGGTACGCGCCGGTGGAGAAGCTGTAGGGGTCCGGGGGCGAAAGCCCCCAGGTTCTACGTCGGGTCGAGCCCGTGGCTGCGCAGCCACGGCAGCGGGTCTATGGCCGCCCCGCCCGCGGGCCGTACCTCGAAGTGCAGGTGCGGGCCGGTGGAGTTGCCGGAGTTGCCGGAGTAGGCGATCGGCTCACCGGCCTTGACCGACGTCCCGGCGGGGACGCGGTAGCTGGACAGATGGCAGTACCAGGTCTCCGTGCCGTCCTTCGCCGTCACGATCATCATGTTGCCGTAGGCGCTGTTCCACTTGGTGGAGACGACACCGTCGGTCGCGGCCATCACCGTGGTGCCGTACGAGACGGGGAAGTCGATACCCGTGTGCACGGACATCCAGTTCACCCCGGCCTGGCCGAAGTAGGCGCTGAGCCCCCGCTGTGTGACCGGCAGCACGAACTTGGGGCGCAGCCGCTCCTTGAGCGCGGCCGCGGCAGCCGCCTTCCTCTTCTCCAGCTCCTGCTGGTTCTTGAGGTCGAGCCGCTCCTGCGTCCGGCTCGCCCGGTCGGCGAAGTCGTGGGCGCCGGCGGACAGGGTGTTGAGCTGGGTGTCCAGCTTGCTGTTGGCGGCCGAGGCCTTGACCGTGTGCGCGTCCGGCGCGGAGGCGGAGGTGTCCTGACCGTCGTCGGTCAGCGCGCCGACCGAGGCGGCGGCGATGCCGGCGACGCCCATCACACAGGCCGAGGGCACGGCGACGGTCAGCAGCGCGGAGCGCTTGGGGGTGGTACGACGTCGGGAGCGCGCGGCGTTGCGCGCGCCGGCGCGGGTCGTCGGCGCGCTTTCTTCCTGGTCGTCCAGCAGGCCGGGCCCGGCGGGCGGTTCGTCCGTGGCCCCCGACTCGTCGTCCCCGGCGTGGTGTTCGCCGAACGCGGTGTCCTCGTACGGCGCCTCGTCCTCGTACGGACCCTGCTGGTACGGCACCTGCGGGAAGGCCGCGGTCGACTGCGGGTCGCCGGCCTGGTCGAAGACGGTGGTGGCCTGCTGGCCGAACGGTTCGCCGGCCTGCTCGGCCGCCGCCGGCACGGCCTGGCCGCCGGAATTCCACTGCGTGGCGTCGAATGTGCCCGACTCGAAGGTCTGGGTGCCCCACGCCCACTGCTGGGTCGGTTCGGCGATGCCGGACTGGTCGGGCTGCAGCCAGGCGCTCGCGTCCCACTGGCCGCTGATGTCGTTGCCCGTCGCCTGGGCGGGGATGGTCCACGCGGTGGAGTCGTAGACGCCGGAGTCGTAGGCGGTGTGGTGCTGGGCCGCGTAAGGGTCGTAGGTCAGGCCCTGGCCGGTCTGCCACTGCGTGCTGTCGTACGTGCCGGTGTTCTGCTCGCCGGGCAGGCTGCCGAACAGCGGGTCCGCGGAGAAGGCGCCGGTGCCGTCCGGAAAACCGGTGGTGCCGTAGCTGCCGTACGTGGTGAAGTCACCGTAGACGGCTCCATGCGTTCCGTACGGCGCGTAGTGCGCGTCGGAGGCGTCGGAAGCCGGGGCCGGGGTGGTCATGGTCCCCGACGGGTGACGGTCGTTCACCAACTTCTCTTTCGCCTCGACAACAGGGGCTGCCAGAGCAGTGCGGCGACTGTACCCGCCGGTACCTGGGCGCGACAATCTTCGGCTGGTTTCGCGCCTGCCGTAAACGGGCATTCGGCGGTGTTTCGGGGGGCGCCGGACACGAGTTTGGCCGAGAGTTCGATTGGCGTTCGATGTGCGGTGACTGTTTGTCACCTGTACGTCACTCCGCCGTCGGATATGTCACGCCACCGTCAGATCGCCGGCGACCCGGTCTCCGGGGCGCGGGGTGTCGAGGGCCTCGCGTATCCCGGCCGCGACGGCGGGGTGTACGGGCAGGGCGAGATGCCCGATGCCGGTCACCCGGACGTTCTGCGCGTCGAGGTCGGGGTGCTCCAGGCAGGCCGTCTGCAGCGGCACCATCACGGAGTCCAGGTCGCTCCAGAAGCTGACGAACCGGGTACGGCAGCCGGGCGCGGGCCGAGTCAGCTCCTCGATGACCCCCGAACCGGGCCGCATCTGGCGCACGATGGGATGTGCGTTGGCGAGAGGTGCCGCGCTGGTCCCGGAGTGCGGTGTACCCAGCGTGACGAGGGTGCGCACCCGCAGGTCACCACCCAGACACTGAACGTAGTAACGGGCGATCAGTCCGCCGAGGCTGTGCCCCACGATGTCGACCCGGTCGCTGCCGGTGCGCTCGCAGATCTCCTCGACGTGCCGGCCTAGCAGCTCGGCGGCGGCGCGGATGTCGCAGGTCAACGGGGAGTAGTTGAGCGAGACGACGCGCTGCCTGCCGTGCTGGGCGAGGTTGCGGCGCAGTAACACGAACACGGAGCGGTTGTCGATGAAACCGTGCAGCAGCAGCACCGGCGGGCCGGACCGGACCGGCAGCGGGGCGGTGCCGTCGTCGGCCGGCGGGGCGGGGGAGCGGCGCTCCTGGGTGAGGCCGGTCGGATACAGCAGGAGATGGCCGGCCAGGATCGCGGCCTCGAGGGCGGTCGCCTTCAGCAGCGCCACGGAGATTCCGGCGATTCTGCCGGGCCACAGGCGCCGGCAGAACGGGAGAAAGAGTGGCAGTACCCCGGTGACCTTCATGGGCCGACCTCCTGTCGGCACGCCGGAGGACGGCTCGATCCCCCGTGTGCCCTGATGTCCCACCATGTGATTTCCCCCTCGCTGCGCACCGTAAAACTGCCGGTTGCGGGATGCTGGAGATAACGTTCGTTCACTTCGCGACGGGTGGCGGAACGCGCCAAAAGTGCGGTACTTGTCGTTACGGACGGAAGCGATCGCTTCCGTGGTCGTTTGATGGAGGCAGTGATGGGTGTGGCAGCCGGTCCGATCCGCGTGGTGGTCGCCAAGCCGGGGCTCGACGGCCACGATCGGGGGGCCAAGGTCATCGCGCGGGCCCTGCGCGACGCCGGCATGGAGGTCATCTACACCGGGCTCCACCAGACGCCGGAGCAGATCGTGGACACCGCCATCCAGGAGGACGCCGACGCGATCGGCCTGTCCATCCTCTCCGGCGCGCACAACACGCTGTTCGCCGCGGTGATCGACCTGCTCAAGGAGCGCGACGCCGAGGACATCCTCGTCTTCGGCGGCGGCATCATCCCGGAGGAGGACATCCCGCCGCTGAAGGAGAAGGGCGTCGCGGCGATCTTCACGCCGGGTGCGACGACCGCGTCGATCGTGGAGTGGGTGCGGGAGAACGTCCGTCAGCCGGCCGGGTCCGGCGGCTGAGCGGCTGCCGCCAGTGACTGAGCGGCTGCCTCCGGCGGTTGAGCGGCTGCCTGCGGCGGTTGGGCCGGCGGCTCGGTGCGGTCGTTGAGCGGGGGCCGCTCCGGGGTGAGTTCCGCGGCCATCTCCGCCCGCAGCCGCAACGTGGTCACCAGACGCTGGAACGCCTCCGCCCAGTAGCCTCCGGCTCCCGGCGCGGCATCCTCCCGTTCGTCCGGTATCGCCAGCAGCGCCTCGAGCCGGGTGGCCTCCGCGGGGTCCAGGCAGCGCTCGGCCAGCCCCATCACCCCGCTGAAGCTCCAGGGGTAACTGCCCGCGTCCCGCGCGATGTTGAGTGCGTCCACGACCGCCCGGCCCAGCGCCGCAGCCCAGGGCACCGCACACACCCCGAGCAGCTGGAACGCCTCCGACAGCCCGTGCGTGGCGATGAACCCGGCCACCCACGCCGCCCGTTCCGCCGGATCCAGGGCGGCCAGCAGCTTCGCGCGTTCCGCCAGCGACACCGCGCCCGGCCCGCCGGCCTCCGGCGCCGACGGTGAGCCGAGCAGCGCCCTCGACCACTCGGCGTCCCGCTGCCGCACCGCCGCCCGGCACCAGGCCGCGTGCAGTTCGCCCTGCCAGCCGTCCGTCACCGGCAGCGCCGTGATCTCCTGCGCCGTCCGTCCGCCGAGCCGTCCCGGCCACGTGCCCAGCGGTGCCGCCTCCACCAACTGCCCCAGCCACCATGAGCGTTCCCCTCTCCCTGCGGGAGGTGTGGCCACCACACCATCGCGCTCCATGCCGGAGTCGCACTCGAGCGGCGCCTCCACCACGATCGCCGGCGGGTTCCCCGTGCGGTCGAGGGCCACGCACGCCGCGGCCCGTACGGCCATGCGCGCGGCGAGCGCCGAAGCGGGCAGCGCCGAGAGCAGTTCCGCCGCGGTCGCCCGCACATTGCGGCTGCGGTCGCCCAACGCCTGTTCCAGGAAGGGCTCGTCCGCGGCGGACAGGCCCGTGCGCAGCGAGTCGAGGAACATCAGCCGGTCCTCCGCCCGCTCCGTCGGCCAGGTCGACGCGAGCAGTCCGCGCGCGAGCGCGGGTGTACCGGCGCGCAGGGCGCCCAACAGGGCCACCCGCTCGGCGAACAGTCCCTCCTGCCACAGCCTGCGCACCGCCTCGGTGTCGCCGGGCTCGGGCAGCGTGGCGCCACCGCCGGGTGCCGCGCGCAACGCGAAGCGCCAGTCCGCGTTCAGCCGGGCCAGCCACAGCGCCCGCGGGCCCGCGAACGCAAGCGCCGCCGGGCGCAGGTCCGTACGGCCACGGGCCGCGTCCAGCAGGGCGGGGAGCGTCTGCGGGGGTGCCGCGTACCCGTGCGCGTTGGCCGCCGCCAGCCACTGCGGGAGCAGCTCCATGAGGTCCGGCGAGCTGCCCCGGCGGCCACCGCTTCCGCCACCGGAACGGTCGGCCAGCAGCGTGGTGAGTCTGCGGGCCGCAGCGGGAGGCAGGGCCGGGCGGGGATCCTCGGGTGCCGGGTCCGGCCGGCGTGCCGAGCGTGCGGGACGCAGCCCGGCACGCCGCCGTACGGTCGCCACGGCGGCCTCGTCGAGCAGCGCCAGGGGTGCCTCGCGGCCGGACCCGGCGTACGCCACGGGGCGCCGGTCGGTACCGAGAAGAGCGGTGGTGACCAGGTCTTCCCAGGAGCCGGCCGGGGCCCTGCCGTCCACGTCGGTCGGGGTCGTCGTCCCGTTCATCGCGTTCCCTTCCCTGCGGGTGTCCGAGGGGTAGCCAGTGCGTTCTGCGTTCCGGCAGGCCGGTCAGCACGGCGGTGTTGCTTCGATGGGGTGTGCCCAGTGCTGTTGGTGCGGTACTGGTGGTTGGTCCGTGGCACCGGGCCGGCTCGGTGTGTGTGCCTAGCCGTGCCGGCGTTGTCCTCGCGGGCGGGTCGGCCGGGCCGGCTCGGCTGGGTGCGCCTGGCCGTGTTGGCGCGGTTCGGGCGCGTTGACCGGTGGCGCCGGGCCGGGGCGGTGTGTCTGGTCGTGCCGGTGCCGGTGCCGGGCCGGTAGGCCGGTCAGCACAGTGGAACCGGCTCGCCCGTGCCCTTCGGCCAGGCCGTGAGCGGGGTGAAGCCGCGGTGGCCGCACTCGCCGAAGACCGTGACCGGGGTGCCGCCCGACAGGGCGACCAGCCGCCACAGGCCGGGGCGGGAGCGGGCGGCCCGGGTCAGCGGCAGGGCGGAGTCCGCGTCGGCGTCGGCCAGCTGCCACTCGTCACCGTCCGGGACCGGTATCACCCGGCCCAGCGTCACCGGGACCGACTCCAGCCAGGGGTCGTCGCGCAGCGCCTCGCCGTACCGGGCCGCCGCCTCGGCCGTGCTCGTGCCCGGCGGGCGGAACGCGGCCGGTGCCGCAGGGGCGAACCGCTCGCCCAGGGCGGACCGGGACCGGCCTGCCCCCGGATAGGCGGACAGCTCCGCGTCCAGGGCCAGCCCGACCGGCAGGGACAGCTCCGGAGCCCGGCCCGCCGCACCGTAGGACAGCAGCAGCCGGGTGAGGCCCGAGGTTGCGCCGTGCACCCATATCCGGCGGGTCGTCAGTTTCGGGTCCACCTTGTCGTACTGGGCGAGGACCAGCCAGCGGTCGCGCAGCGGCGTGCCGTCGGCCGTGCCGGGCAGGCCCAGCCGGGAGCGGACCGTGGCCGCGAGGGCGTCCGGCAGGCGGTCGCGGCGCAGCCAGCCCTGGTCAAGCAAATGAAGCAGCGCGCACTCCTCCAGCAACCGGGCCGGCCAGCCCGCCCCCGATGCCGGGATGGCCCCCAACTCCCGTATTCGCGAGGCCAGTCCGGGCGCCTGGGCGTCGACCATACGGGCCGCCGTCTCGTCCCACAGGGCGTATCCCGCCTGTTCGGCCGCGGCCAGGCCGCCGCGCAGCAGGTCCGCGAGCCGATGCTCCAGCTCCGTGGCGCCCGCGGTGACCCGCTCGGTCCGGCGCTCGGCCCGCCGCCGAGCCGCCTCCGGATCGGCGGACCCGCTTCCGGAACTCCCCTCGCTCCGGCCCTGCTTGCTCTTCGCGCGCCTGCGCCTGCCCTCGAGCCACTGCTCGGCCCAGTCCGGCGGTTGCGCGGAAGCGGGCACCGAGCTGTCGTCAACCGTCCACAGCAGCAGCAGTCCGAGCGCGTGCTTGCACGGGAACTTACGGCTCGGGCAACTGCACTTGTACGCCGGTCCGTCCACGTCGGCGAGGTCGACCACCGTCTGGTACGGCCTGCTGCCACTGCCCTTGCACAGTCCCCACACCGTCCCTTCTCCGCTCCCCGCCTCGGACCACGGACCGGCCGTGCCGAGCTTGCCTCCCGCTTTGCGTGACACGGCGTCAGGCGCCAGTGACAGCACCTGCTCCGCAGTCCAGCGCAGCCCCTGCTCAGTCATGCCTCCGACGGTAGGTCCCGCCACTGACAATCCGTCCGGAGCGGGCGTTTGTGCAGGTCAGAGCGATTGTCAGTGGCGTGGTGCACGGTGGATGCCAGATCCGAACCGGCCGAGCTGGAGGGGGCCTCAGCCATGTCAGCCATGTCTGCGTCCGTGCGACCGACGACCGCCGAACCGACCGACGACGAGAACGCATCCGAGACCGCACAGGCGCTCCGGCCGCACGCCGAGCAGGCCTTCGCCGCCGAACTCGCTTCACTCGCCGCGCAGGACGACCGCCCGCGCCCGGCCCGCTGGAAGCTGTCGCCGTGGGCGGTGGCGACGTACCTGCTCGGCGGCACCCTGCCGGACGGCACGGTGATCACACCCAAGTACGTCGGCCCGCGCCGGATCGTCGAGGTCGCCGTCACCACCCTCGCCACCGACCGCGCCCTGCTCCTGCTCGGTGTGCCCGGCACGGCGAAGACCTGGGTGTCGGAGCACCTGGCGGCCGCCGTCAGCGGTGACTCCACCCTGCTGGTGCAGGGCACGGCAGGCACCCCGGAGGAGGCGATCCGGTACGGCTGGAACTATGCGCGGCTGCTCGCGCACGGACCGAGCCGCGACGCCCTCGTGCCCAGCCCCGTCATGCGCGCCATGGCCGAGGGCATGACGGCGCGCGTGGAGGAGCTGACCCGTATCCCGGCCGACGTGCAGGACACCCTGATCACGATCCTGTCCGAGAAGACCCTGCCCATCCCGGAGCTGGGCCAGGAGGTCCAGGCGGTCCGCGGGTTCAACCTCATCGCCACCGCCAACGACCGGGACAGAGGGGTCAACGACCTCTCCAGCGCGCTGCGCCGCCGCTTCAACACCGTGGTGCTGCCGCTGCCGGAGAGCGCGGACGCCGAGGTGGACATCGTCACCCGCCGGGTCGAGCAGATCGGCCGCTCCCTCGACCTGCCGGCCGCACCCGACGGCATCGAGGAGATCCGCCGGGTGGTGACCGTGTTCCGCGAGCTGCGCGACGGCATCACCGCCGACGGCCGCACCAAGCTGAAGTCACCCAGTGGCACGCTGTCCACGGCCGAGGCGATCTCGGTCGTCACCAACGGCCTTGCTCTGTCCGCCCACTTCGGCGACGGCGTGCTGCGCTCGGGCGATGTCGCCGCCGGCATCCTCGGCGCCGTCGTGCGCGACCCGGCGGCCGACCGGGTCGTCTGGCAGGAGTACCTGGAGACGGTCGTCCGGGAGCGCGAGGGCTGGACGGACTTCTACCGCGCGTGCCGGGAGGTAAGTGCATGACGGACGACGACAGCCGCTGGCCCAAGGCTCAAGGCTCCGGACCGCTCCTGCTGGGCGTGCGGCACCACGGCCCCGGCTCCGCCCGCGCGGTGCGCACCGCCTTGGACGCCGCCCGGCCCGCCGCCGTCCTGATCGAGGGCCCGCCCGAGGCCGACGCGCTGATCCCGCTGGCCGCCGACCCGGGTCTGCGGCCCCCGGTCGCCCTGCTCGCCCATGCAGTGGACGAGCCAGGCCGCTCGGCGTTCTGGCCGTTCGCCGAGTTCAGCCCCGAATGGGTGGCGATCCGCTGGGCCCTGGCACACGGTGTCCCGGCCCACTTCATCGACCTGCCGGCCGCGCACACGCTCGCGTGGGAGAAGGAGAAGGAGAAGGAGAAGGAGAAGGAGAAGGACCAGGAGCAGGACCAGGAGCAGGGGGACGCCGATGACGGCCGGGGCAGCGGCGAGCAGGTCCGGATCGATCCGCTCGCCGCGCTCGCCGAGGCCGCCGGACACGACGATCCCGAACGCTGGTGGGAGGACGTGGTCGAACACCGGGGCCCGGGGGAGCGGGACCCGTTCGCGCCCTTCGCCGCGCTGGAGGAGGCGATGGGCGCACTCCGCGAGCGGTACGGCGTCGGCGGGCACTCCCGGGACCTGGTCCGCGAGGCGCACATGCGGCTCCGGCTGCGTGCCGCACGCAAGGAGTCCGGCGACGAGGTGGCCGTGGTCTGCGGGGCCTGGCATGTGCCCGCGCTGCGCGAGAAGACCACCGTCACCGCCGACCGGTGCATGCTGAAGGGGCTGCCCAAGGTCAGGGCAGACCTGACCTGGGTGCCCTGGACCCACCGCAGGCTCGCCCGGTCCAGCGGGTACGGCGCGGGCATCGACTCGCCGGGCTGGTACGGCCATCTGTTCCACGCCCCCGACCGGCCCGTCGAGCGGTGGCTGACCAAGGTGGCGCGGTTGCTCCGCGAGGAGGACCGGATCGTCTCCTCCGCCCACGTCATCGAGGCCGTCCGGCTCGCCGAGACCCTGGCGGCACTGCGCGGGCGCCCGCTGCCGGGGCTGGGCGAGACCATCGACGCGGTGCGGGCGGTGATGGGGGACGGCTCGGAGGTGCCGCTGGCTCTGGTGCACGACCGGCTGGTGGTCGGGGACGTCCTCGGCGAGGTCCCGGAGTCGGCGCCCGCGGTGCCGCTGCAGCGCGACCTGGCCCGGCAACAGCGATCGCTGCGGCTGAAACCCGAGGCGCTGGAGCGCGATCTGGAGCTGGACCTGCGAGGTGACACCGACGCCGGCCGCAGCAGGCTGCTGCACCGGCTCCGGCTGCTCGGCGTCGGCTGGGGCGAGCCCGCGCGGTCACGGGGGAGCACGGGCACGTTCCGGGAGACGTGGCGGCTGCGCTGGGAGCCGGAGTTGTCGGTGCGGGTCGCCGAGGCGGGTGTGTGGGGGACGACCGTACTGGACGCGGCGCAGGCCAAGGCCGAGGTGGACGCGACCGCCGCGGGCACCCTCGCCGACGTCACCGCGCTCGCCGAGCAGTGCCTGCTGGCAGGGCTGCCGGACGCCCTGCCCGTGGTCATGCGGGCCCTCGCCGACCGGGCCGCGCTCGATGCCGACGTGGGCCATCTCGCCCAGGCCCTGCCCGCCCTGGTCCGCTCCCTGCGCTACGGCGACGTGCGCGGCACCGACACCGGCGCGCTGGCCGGCGTCGCCGCGGGCCTTGCCGAACGCATCTTCGTCGGCCTGCCCCCGGCGTGCACCGCACTCGACACGGACGCGGCGGCTGAGATGCGCGCCCATGTGGACGCCGTGCACACGGCGGTGGGTCTACTGGCGGAGACGCTGGCCGCGGCGGGCTCGGGGGCGGGTGGGAGCGCGGGTTCGGGAGCGGACGAGCACGCCGGTGCCGGTCCTGGTGCCGGTGCCGGTGCGAGCGCCGGTGAGCCGGGTGGCTCTGGTACGGGGGTCGGTGCGGGCGAGGGCGCCGGTGTCGGTGGCCCGGTCGGGCCGGGTGCGGGTGCCGATCAGGATGTCGGTGTGGATGCCCGCGGTGGTGGCGGTGCCGGCGTCGTCGGTGCCGGCGATCCCGGCGCGGATGCCGGAGGGCGCGCCGGGGTCGGTGCGGGTGGCGGTGCTCTCGTCAGTGCCGGACGCGGTGATCTGCGTGACCGTTGGCGAGCGGTGCTACGGGCCTTGTCGTCGCGCGACAGCGTGCCCGGTGTGCTGCGCGGGCGAGCAGCGCGATTGCTGTTGGACGACGGTGAGTTGGGGTCCGACGAGGCGGCCCGGCTGATGGGGCTCGCGCTGTCGCCGGGGACTCCGCCCGCCGACGCCGCCGCCTGGATCGAGGGCTTCGTCGGCGGCGGGGGCGGACTGCTGCTGGTGCACGACGAGCGGCTGCTCGGCCTGGTGGACAGCTGGCTGACCGGGGTCTCGGCGGAGTCGTTCACGGACGTACTGCCGCTGTTGCGCCGCACGTTCGCGGCGTATGAGCCCGGGGTGCGCAGAACGCTCGGCGAACTGGTCCGGCGCGGACCGGGAGAGCGGTCGGCCGGCTGGGCGGCTCCCGGGGCCATGACACCCGGCTTCGCCGCCGAACCGGACACCGAGCGCGCCGACGCCGTACTGCCGGTGCTGCGCCTGCTGCTCGGCCTGACCGACCCGACCGACCGGGACCCGACCGACCGGGACCCGACCGACCGGGACCCGACCGACCGGGACCCGACCGACCGGGACCCGACCGAGCGAAAAGCGGTCCGGGGGAAAACGGCCCAGCAGGAAACGGCTCCGCGGTCATCGGCCGAGTGCGCCCCCGTCCGGCGTGGCCCGACCGGGTGCGAGCCGCCTGCGCGGGGGATTTCCGGGACGGGGATACCCGAGGCTGGGATTCCGGGGATGGGAGAAGCCGAGACGAGGACGGCCGAGACGAGGACGGCCGAGCCGGATACCGATGAACGAGCCGGGTGTCACACGAGCAGGTGTGACACGAGCGGCTGTGAGACGAGTGGGTGTGGCACGACCGAGGACAGCAGCCTTGCGGTGGTGGGTGCATGACGGGCGAAACGGTGTCGTTGGAGGTCGACGAGCCGACGCGGGAGCGGTTGCGGCGCTGGCGGCTGGTGCTCGGTGGGGATCAGGCCGACGGGACCGGATGCGCACTGTCCGGCCGGGACGCGGCGATGGACGGCGCACTCGCCGCGCTCTACGGCAAGGGCGACAAGCCGCAGGCGGGACGGGACCGTTCGGCAGGGCTCGGGGCCTCGGCGCCGTCGGTGGCACGCTGGCTCGGGGACATCCGCACGTACTTCCCGTCCTCCGTCGTCCAGGTCATGCAGCGCGACGCCATCGACCGGCTCGGCCTCGCCTCCCTGCTGCTGGAGCCGGAGATGCTGGAAGCGGTGGAGGCGGACGTGCATCTGGTCGGCACGCTGCTCTCGCTGAACAAGGCGATGCCGGAGACGACGAGGGAAACGGCACGCGCGGTCGTGCGCAGGGTCGTCGAGGACCTGGAGAAGCGGCTCGCGAACCGTACGCGGGCCACCCTCACCGGCGCCCTCGACCGCAGCGCGCGGATCAGCCGCCCGCGTCACCACGAGATCGACTGGAACCGCACCATCGCGGCCAACCTCAAGCACTACCTGCCCGAGTACCGCACGCTCGTGCCGGAACGGCTCGTCGGATACGGGCGGGCCGCCCAGTCCGTGAAGAAGGAGGTCATCCTCTGTATCGACCAGTCCGGGTCGATGGCCGCGTCCGTGGTCTACGCGTCCGTGTTCGGCGCGGTCCTCGCCTCGATGCGGTCGATCGGCACCCGGCTGGTCGTCTTCGACACGGCGGTGGTCGACCTCACCGACCAACTGGACGACCCGGTCGACGTCCTCTTCGGCACCCAGCTCGGCGGCGGCACGGACATCAACCGGGCGCTGGCCTACTGCCAGTCGCGGATCACCCGGCCCGCCGAGACCGTGGTCGTGCTGATCAGTGACCTCTACGAGGGCGGCATCCGCGACGAGATGCTCAAGCGGGTGGCGGCGATGAAGGCGTCCGGGGTGCAGTTCGTGGCGCTGCTCGCGCTGTCGGACGAGGGCGCACCCGCCTACGACCGGGAGCACGCGGCGGCGCTCGGCGCGCTCGGTGCACCGGCCTTCGCCTGCACGCCCGATCTGTTCCCCGAGGTCATGGCCGCCGCGCTGGAGAAGCGGCCGTTGCCGATACCGGACACCGTGTGACGCCGGACACGAAAGAGGCGAGAACCGGACACGAAAGAGGCCAGAAAAGGGACATGACTACCCATCGGTAACAGGGGGCTTGCGCGGCCTCGGGCGCGCCGTGCAAGGATCGGCGGAGCCCATGTCGTGCCGAGCCGAGGATGTCCAGCTCCTTGACCTTCCCAGCAGCCCTCCTTGGTACCACCGTGCGCGCGCTGCGTACGGCGGCCGGGCGGCGTGCGCTCCAACTGGTGCTGCTGGTGGGCGGACTTTTCGCGCTGGGTTTCCTCTGCGGCGAACAGGCACACGCGGCCGACGGGACCCTGGTGCCGGCGCAGGCGACTTCGGTGCGGTCCGCGGGGACCGCCGCGCAGGAAGAGGGCGCGGTACAGGCCGTAGAGGCGGTCCGTACGGCGACCGGGCGGGTCGCCGGCCAGGTCCACACGGTCGGCGAACGGACCGTCACCCCCGTGCGCGACGTGCTCGACACCGTTTCCCGGACCGTCGAGACCACGGCAGCCCAAGCTGTGGCCGACGACCCCCGGACCTCGGCGCCCACCCTGCCGCTGCCCGACGTCACCCAAGTCACTGACGTGCCCGGCCGGCTGACGCCGGAGCCGAAGTCCACGGCACCCGCCCCGCAACGGCACAGCGGTACGGCGGCACCCGCTCCGGTGGAGCGGCAGAAGCAACGGCACGCCCGCGCCCATGGCCGTACCGCCGTCGGCGCACCGGCGCCGGTCGCCGTGTACGGCCCTGGGACCGCCCTCGTGCCGCAGCCCGTGATGCACACCTTCGCGCGCCACGGCTCCGCCGCCCTGGGCGTCCCCGGCCGGCCCACGCCCACCGGAGACTCCGAAGGCGTGCTCGGCAAGCAGGCCGCCGACGGCGGTGCGTCCCGCCACGGTGACGCGCACGCCGTCACCCTCGACGACCGGGCGCCCCTGCGGCTCGCGCCCGGCGCCGCCGCGCGCCTCGACGCGCCCCGTACCCGGGACCGGCACCGGGACATCCCCGTCTTCCCCGGCTAGGCAACAGGGCCGACCTCCCCGCCACGGACCTGTCGCGCGGGGGCGGAACAGGTCTGCCCCGTCCGTCCGGACCCTTCCAGCGATCAGCGCTGCCGGCCGTCGACGCGTTCAGCGCGACCGGCGGTCAGCGGTCTCCGGACGGCACCCCCAGCCGATTCCAGACGTTTCCAGCCGTTTCCGAAGGACTTGACGCACGCAATGAACAAGAACATTCGTCGTTCGATCGTGATAGCCGCCGGTGTCACCGGTGCCTGGGCGCTCGGCTCGACCGTCGCCAGCGCCGACGAGCTGTCCGCCACCTCCGTCACCGTGCCGGACGCGGGCACCGCGGCCGACGGCGCCACCGACTCCGTCGCCGGGACGGTCGACGGCGTCCTCACCGGCGTCCACGACACCGTCTCCGGCGTCCAGAACACCGTCACCGACACAGTCACCGACACGGTCTCCGGCCTGACCGGCGCGGCCGGCTCGGCTGCCTCGACCGCGAAGACCGGCACCGGTACCGGCACCAGCACCACCGACCAGGCCCGCCGCTACGTCGACGCCAAGGTCCCGACCGCCGCGACGATCCGGGGTGCGGAGGCCTTCCGGGGCGCTCAGGCGGCCCGCAAGGCGCGGGTGCACGTCCAGGCCGACGGCACGCAGGTCGACAGCGCGCACGTCGGCGGCACGCACCTCGACGGCGACGTTGCCCATGCCGCCCACACCGCCGCCCACGCCGCCTCGACCGCGTCCCGGGCCGTTGCCCAGGGCACTTCCGAGGACGAGATCGACTACCTCTTCGGCCCGCTGTCCTCCTTCGCTCCCGAGGTGGAGGAGGCCCTGGCCGCCGCCCAGAGCAAGCTCCAGGCCACCCAGGCGGCCGCGCGCCTGAAGGCGCGGGGCGTCGAGGGCGTCGTACGGACGACGGCGCAGCAGACAGCCGTCGCGGCGCAGGGCCGGACCTCCGGTGCCGCGAACGCCGTGCGCGGCACGGCGGCCGGGGCAGCCGGCGCGGGCCAGGCCTCCGTCGCCGGTGTGCCCGCACATGTCACCGGTACGGCCACCGGCGCCGAGGAGCGCGTCGTCGGCACGGTCCGGGCCGTGCCCGGCGCGGTCACCCCGGTGGTGCACGAGACGACCGCCGCGGCTGTCCCGCCGGTGGCCGCCACGGCGGTGAACGGCGCCGTGCCGGTCGTCGGCCGGGCGGCGACGGGCGTCCGGGGCACGGCCGGGCACGCGGTGGCGGGCGGGTACGGAACCGCCCAGGGCACCGTCACCGCCGTGCACGGGGTCGCCGGGGGCGCCGTCGCCGGGGCGCTGGGCGTCGCCGAGGGATCCGTGTCCGGTGGGTACGGAACCGTCGAGGGCGCCGTCCACGGGGTGCACGGGGTCGCCACGGGCGCCGTCGGCGATGTGCGGCCGGTGGGCGCGGGTGCGACGGCGTACGTCGGCGGGCCGGCCGGGCATGTCGGGCGGGACGCCACGGACGCGGTGCTGCCGCCGGTGGCCGCCGGTGCCGTGCACGGGGTCGGGCCGGTCGCCGGGCAGGCCGTCGTGGACGCGGGCGCCCTCGGTCACGGCGTGGTTGGTGACGTCCACCCCTTCGCCGGCGGCGTCGTCGGCGCCGTACCCCCGCTCGCGCACGGTGTGACCACGCGGACCGGAGCCTTCGCCGAGGGCGTCACGGCCCAGCTGCCGCCCTTCACGGCCGGGGTCACCGGTGCGACGGCACCGGTGACCGACACCGCGACGTACACCGCCGCACAGACGGCGGACACGGCCACGGGGACGGCGTACCAGGCGGCCGGTACAGCGGCGGGGACGGCGTATCAGGCGGCCGGCACTGCCACCGGTGCCGCGCACCAGATGTCCGGCACCGCCACAGGGACGGTGTACCAGACGGCCGGCACCGCCACCGGGACGGTGTACCAGACGGCCGGCACCGCCACCGGGACGGTGTACGAGACGGCCGGTACCGCCACCGGGACGGTGTACGAGACGGCCGGTACCGCCACCGGGACGGCGTACCAGACAGCCGGTACCGCCACCGTTGCCGCGCACCAGGCGGCCGGCACCGTCACCGGAACCGTGGCGCCGACCGTGGCGCCCCTGGCCGGTCAGGTCACCGGGGTCGTGCTGCCGGTGGCCGGTGGTGTCGGGGGGAGCGCCGGCGGGCTGGGCCGTGGTGTCGCGGGCGAGGCCGAGGCCTTCGCGGCCGGGGGCGCCGGTGTGGCCGCGCCGGTCGGCCGGCAGGCCGGAGGCTTCGCCCACGACGTCCACGGCACCGTCCGGGACGCCGGTGGCTCGCTCGCCGGGCACGCCGTCGGCGGGGCCGAAGGGGTCGCCCGTCCGGCCGTACCCCTGCGGGACTTCCGGGACGGGTACGGCGTGCCGGGCTTCGCATCGGGCATCCCGTACCAGGGCTGAGTACCGAACAGGGCTGAGAGCCCCAACCGCTCCGCGGGGTGTCCGGACCCGGATGGCCGAATGCCGTCGGCCCGTCCGGCCGGGGCCCCGCGGCCCGGGTGGGTGGTCCCCATTGGGGTGGGGATCAACCGCCCCGGCCCCGGCGCCACCGGGGCCGCCCCAGAGGCCTCACCGGGTCAACCCCAGCCCGGTGAGGCCTCGCACATCGCCACCAAGGCCGCCCCTCTCGGCACGCCGTGCCAGGAAACCAGGCATCATGTGACAGGTATCACCGCTCGTGTGTGACCCTCGATTTAGGGCGCCCCCTCAAGCGGCGATAACCTGCGAGACGGACATGCCGCGCGCTCGGACACCGTGTGCGCCTCCCTTGTGACAAGCGGACGTCACGTTGCCCTTCGCGGCACGCCCACGCATCCAACGAACCGCGAGATCACTGATAGGGACGGAAGCGCGTGGACCTGTTCGAGTACCAGGCGAGGGACCTCTTCGCCAAGCACGATGTACCGGTGCTGGCCGGTGAAGTCATCGACACGCCTGAGGCGGCGCGCGAGATCACCGAGCGTCTGGGCGGCAAGTCCGTCGTCAAGGCGCAGGTGAAGGTCGGTGGTCGTGGCAAGGCCGGTGGCGTGAAGCTGGCCGCCTCCGCGGACGAGGCCGTCGCCCGCGCGACGGACATCCTCGGCATGGACATCAAGGGCCACACGGTCCACAAGGTCATGATCGCCGAGACCGCTCCGGAGATCCTCGAGGAGTACTACGTCTCCTTCCTCCTCGACCGTGCCAACCGCACCTTCCTCTCCATCGCCTCCGTCGAGGGTGGCATGGAGATCGAGGAGGTGGCGGCCACCCGTCCGGAGGCCGTCGCCAAGACGGCGATCGACCCGATCGACGGTGTGGACGAGGCCAAGGCCCGCGAGATCGTCGCGGCCGCCAAGTTCCCGGCCGAGGTCGCGGACAAGGTCGCGAACGTCCTCGTCAAGCTGTGGGACACCTTCATCAAGGAGGACGCCCTCCTGGTCGAGGTCAACCCGCTGGCCAAGGTCGCCTCCGGCGAGGTCATCGCCCTCGACGGCAAGGTGTCGCTCGACGACAACGCCGAGTTCCGCCACCCCGACTTCGAGGAGCTCCACGACAAGGCCGCGGCCAACCCGCTCGAGGCCGCCGCCAAGGAGAAGAACCTCAACTACGTCAAGCTCGACGGCGAGGTCGGCATCATCGGCAACGGCGCCGGTCTCGTCATGAGCACCCTGGACGTCGTCGCGTACGCCGGTGAGAAGCACGGCGGTGTCAAGCCCGCCAACTTCCTGGACATCGGCGGTGGCGCCTCCGCCCAGGTCATGGCGAACGGCCTGGAGATCATCCTGGGCGACCCGGACGTCAAGTCCGTCTTCGTCAACGTCTTCGGTGGCATCACCGCCTGCGACGAGGTCGCCAACGGCATCGTGCAGGCCCTGAAGCTCCTGGAGGACCGCGGCGAGAAGGTCGAGAAGCCGCTCGTCGTCCGCCTCGACGGCAACAACGCCGAGCTGGGCCGGCAGATCCTCACCGACGCCAACCACCCGCTGGTGCAGCGCGTCGACACCATGGACGGCGCGGCCGACAAGGCCGCCGAGCTGGCCGCCGCCAAGTAAGCACTCAGGACGAGGACACCAACACACCATGGCTATCTGGCTCAACAAGGACAGCAAGGTCATCGTCCAGGGCATGACCGGCTCCACCGGCATGAAGCACACCAAGCTCATGCTCGGTGACGGCACGAACGTCGTGGGCGGCGTGAACCCGCGCAAGGCGGGTCAGACCGTGGACTTCGACGGCACCGAGGTACCCGTCTTCGGCAGCGTCGCCGAGGCCGTCGAGAAGACCGGCGCCAACGTCTCCGTCATCTTCGTGCCGGAGAAGTTCACCAAGGACGCGGTCGTCGAGGCCATCGACGCCGAGATCCCGCTGGCCGTCGTGATCACCGAGGGCATCGCCGTGCACGACACGGCGTCCTTCTGGGCGTACGCCGGCAAGAAGGGCAACAAGACCCGCATCATCGGCCCGAACTGCCCCGGCATCATCACCCCGGGCCAGTCGAACGTCGGCATCATCCCGGGCGACATCACCAAGCCGGGCCGCATCGGCCTGGTGTCGAAGTCCGGCACGCTGACGTACCAGATGATGTACGAGCTGCGCGACATCGGCTTCTCGACGGCCGTCGGCATCGGTGGCGACCCGATCATCGGCTCCACCCACATCGACGCCCTGGCCGCGTTCCAGGACGACCCGGAGACCGAGCTCATCGTGATGATCGGTGAGATCGGCGGCGACGCCGAGGAGCGCGCCGCGGCGTTCATCAAGGAGAACGTGACCAAGCCGGTCGTCGGTTACGTCGCGGGCTTCACGGCGCCCGAGGGCAAGACCATGGGTCACGCCGGCGCCATCGTCTCCGGCTCCTCCGGCACGGCGCAGGCCAAGAAGGAGGCCCTGGAGGCCGCGGGCGTCAAGGTCGGCAAGACCCCGACCGAGACGGCGAAGCTCGCCCGCGAGATCCTGGGCGGCTGAGCTTCTCAGCCGACCGTTGGCAGGCCCGTCCCGTTGGCCGGGGCGGGCCTTCCGGCGTCTATGCGAGCACAACGCCGCGAAGGGGCGTGGGGAACCGCACGCCGCGAAGGGGCGTGGGGAACCGCGCGACCAGCCACCACGCACCCGCACCCGGCAACGGCAAGGCACCCCCACGGCGGTCGGCCCTGTCGCGCCCGTCGACGAGTGGTCCTGTCGCGCCTGCCGGCGGTCGGCCCTGTCGCGCCCGCCGGTGAGTAGTCCTGTCGCGCCCGTCGGCGGCCAGTCCTATCGCGCTTCCGGAGCCAGCCGGTCCGGCCCCTTCGCGGCAGCGCTCCGCAACTTCGCCTGCAACGCCTGTTGCCCGCGCGACAGCGGCCCCATCACCCCCACCGGCGGAACTCCCTGCACCGCCTGCGCCGGCGCGATCGGCGCCTCGTAGTGCGTCGGTGCCGACCGCACCGTGAGCGTCGTCGCGCCGATGATCCCCACCGTGAACGCGATCGCCGCGCGCGTCCAGAACACGTTTCGCCGTTCGCCCTCCCGCCGTACCGGCTCCGGCCCGGGCGCGGGCAACTGCTCCGCCGAGGCCAGTACCAGCAGCCGGCGATGCAGCTCGGCGGGGTCGGCCAGCTCCGGCAGCCGCGCGGTCAGCGCGTCGCGGGCGTGGGTCAGCCGGCTCGCGGCGGCCGGCGTGCTCGCCTCGGTCTCCGCCGCTGTCTCCGGCAGGTCGAGGCCCACACCGTCGTACAGGACGAGCGTGCGCCGGTACGTCGGCGGCAGCTCCAGCAGGGCCCGCAGCAGCGCCCGGTCGGCCGGGTCGGTGGGCGGTGGCTCCGGGTGCCGGTACCGGGGCCGGAAGGGGTGCCAGGGGGAGAGCGCGCAGTCATGCGCCGCCGCCCGCACCCAGCCGCCCGGATCCCGGTCCCGGGCCACCTCGGGCCAGCGCTGCCAGGCCAGCTGGAACGCCCGCTCCACGGCCTCGCGGGCCAGTTCCCGGCGGCCGGTGAGCAGATAGGTCTGGCGTACGAGGGCGGGGGCACAGAACGCGTAGAGCGCGTCGAAGGCCTGAGCGGGCGTCAGCTGATCGGGAGCGGCTGCCAGAGGGGTCTCGGGGCCGGGGCCCGGTTCGACGGCTGTCGCCCTCTCGAGGGTCTCCTGGAGGACGAACGTCGTCAGCAGCCGGGCGTACGCCTCGCCCTCGCCGCCCTGCGGGACCCGGCGGCCGGCTTCCCAAGCGCGCAGCGTCGAGCGGCTGACACCGGCCCGGGCGGCGACCTGAGCCCGCGTCAGCGACCGGGAGCGGCGCAGGCGTCGGCGCTCCTTCGGCGGTGGCAGCGGACTGGCAGCGTTCTGCGTCGTCACCGTACGCCCTTCCGTGCGGAAAAGAACATAAACGTATATTGGGCGACACTACGGCGGTTCGCCTGTTACGACGGGAATGTGTGTGCCGTTGGGAGCATGGTGTACGTGAATCTGATGACCGCTCGCCGACCCTCGCTGTCGCCGCTGCTGACCCGGATGCGGGACCGCGAGCCCGGACTGGCCGCGAGCCTGCTGGGCGGCGCCGTCGCGGCCGGACTCGGCTTCGCCTCCTTCGCCGCGCTGCTGATGGTGCTGTGGGTCAGCTCTCCGTACCCCGACAGCGGTCCGGGCGGCGCACTGCATGTCGCCGGGGCGCTGTGGCTGCTGGCCCACGGCGTCGAACTGGTCCGCACCGAGACGCTCTCCGGCGCGCCCATGCCGGTGGGGGTGACTCCGCTGTTGCTGCTCGTGCTGCCCGTGTGGCTGGTGTACCGGGCGGCCCGGGACGCGGTGGACGCGCCCACCGAAGCCGACGGCCCGCCGCCGGTACCGGCGCACACGGTGTGGACCGGGGTCGTCCTCGGCTACCTCGGCGTCGGCGGCGCGGTCGCGCTGTACTGCTCGGGCGGCGAACTGCAGCCCTCCTGGTCCTGGGTGACGGTGTGTCTGCCGCTGGTCGCGGCCACCTCGGCGGCGGCCGGGGTGTGGTCGGCGTACGGCCGTCCGCGCGAGCCGGTGCTGAGTGCGCTGGGCGTGCTGCCGGGGCGCGTGCGCCGGGTGCTGTTCGGCGCGGACGAGCGCGCCCGGCTGGGTACGGCCGTACGCGCCACCGGTGCCGCCACGGCGGTGCTCCTCGGCGGCGGGGCGCTGCTGCTCGGGGTGTCGCTGGTGTGGCACGGCGGAGTGGCGCGGGTGTCCTTCGGCCAGTTGACAGAGGGGTGGACGGGACGGTTCGCCGTGCTCCTGCTCGGCGTCGCGCTGATCCCCAACGCGGCGCTGTGGGCCGCGTCCTACGCCCTCGGCCCCGGTTTCCTCCTCGGCGTCGGGCATGTGGTGCAACCCTTCGCCTCCGACCCGGCCCCGCTGCTGCCGCCCTTCCCCCTGCTGGCGGCGGTGCCGGACGCCGGTGCCGGTACGCCGCCGAACTGGGCGGCGGGGCTGGTGCCGGTGGCGGCCGGGATGACGGCGGGATGGTTCGTGGCGCGCGGGGCGGCAGGACGGCCGGAGCCGGGCGCACCGGCGTCGGCCCGCTGGTCGGTCGCCGGTACGGCCGGGGCCGTGCTGCTGACGGCGACGCTCTGCGCGGCCGGCCTCGCCCTGCTCGCCGACCTGGCCGGCGGCCCGCTGGGCGTGTCCGCGCTGGCCCGCTTCGGACCGGTGTGGTGGCAGACCGGGGGAGCGGCGGGGGCGTGGACGGCGCTGTTCGGGATGCCGGTGGCGCTGATCGTACGGGCGTGCCGGCTGTGGGCCGGGCGCGCGCGGGGCGGGCAGATCCCGGCGCAGGGGGCGGGGACGGAGAACTCCGGGAGCGGAAAGGAACAGGGGAGGACTACGGAGACGGCGAAGAAGCAGGAGAAGCAGGAGAAGCAGGAGAAGCAGGAGAAGCAGGAGAAGCAGGAGAAGCAGGAGAAGACCGCCACCGCCGAGGCCGAGAAGGCGGGTCGGGAGGAGGAGACGACCAAGGGCAAGGAATCAGCCAGGGGGAAGGAGCCGGGCAGGACCAAGGAGTCGGGCAAGGGCAGGACCCCCGCCCCCCGACCAGGGGTGGCCGTTCCCGACGAAGAGGAGATGTACGACTTCCTCCCGGCCGACGACCCGTTCCCCACGGACTGGCACGACGACCTCGCCCGCGCCTCACGCTGGGCGGCCCTGCGAGAGGCGGCCGCCCCCTGCGACCTGCCCGAAGCCTGGGCAAGCCCCGCAGCCCCTCCAACGGCCTCCACGGAATCGACGGATCCGGCGGAGTCGACGCCCGGTGTGGAGTCAACGTCGCGTGTGGAGTCAACGTCGCGTGTGGAGTCAACGTCGCGTGTGGAGTCAACGCCGTGTGTGGAGTCGATTCCCCCTGCCGAGTCCAAGTCCACGGCAGACTCAACGCCCATGGCGGACTCATCGGCCACTACAGGCTCGCCCACTGCAGACCCGATGCCCACGGCAGGCGCAGACCCCACCGCTGACGCAACGCCGCAGCCGGAGCCTCGGCCCGACCTCACCGGCCCGTCGTCCGGCATCCAGGAACCCCCTGACACCGCGACGGCCCGTTGACCGACCGGCGTGCGCCAGGCGGAGCCTCAGCTGTTGCCGACGCCCAGGACCCCCCGCAGCTCCTTCGGCAGCTGCTGCTGGCAGGACTGTTTGGCCTCGTGGGTGAGGGCGTCGTTCACGCACGTGTAGTAGTCGCGGTAGACGAACTGGACCGTGAACGTCGAGGCCACCAGGACCAGGGCCAGCGACGCGGTGACCAGACCGCCGACGGCTGCCGTGACCTGGGGGCGGCCGCCCGCGGGGGCCGCGGTGTTCGGGTCGGGTGTGCGCGGCTTGGCGCGCAGGGCGCTGACGCCCCAGTACAGCGCAAGCGCGCCCAGCAGCAGGGCCACGTACGGCCAGCTGAACAGGGCGAAGAAGACGGCCCACATGCCGGACAGCAGGGCGTAGCGCGCGCGGCGCTGGGCGGGGTCGGTCGGGTCCCAGCGCATGCCGCCGGGGCCGGCCGGCCCGCTCGGACCCTGGGGGCCGCCGCCGGGCCGCTCGCCGAAGCCACCGGGGGAGCGCCCGGGCTGGCGGTCGCTCCACTGGTCGCCCCACGGCGAACCGCCGCCGTGACCGGAGCCGTGCCCCTGGCCTTGACCGGAGCCCTGCCCCTGGCCCTGTCCGTGTCCGTGCGAGCCCTCGGGGCGGCGCGGCTGCCAGGGCCGGTCCGGCGCACCCTCGGGCGGCGGCGCGAAGGGATTGTCGTCCTGCGGCCCGCTGCCCCGTCCGTCACCGTCACGCCCGCCCTGGGGCGCATCCGGCGGCGAGGCCGGCCGCTCCCGCAGCAGTACGGCGCGACGCTCGCCTCCCCGGGCCGGGCGCAGAGGGAACGTCAGGAGTCGCAGGCTGCGATCGGGCATCAAAAGAGCGTCTTCCCCTAGGTCAATACGGCAGTCCGACGTGCGCTTCCACCCCGTGAACGCGCCGCATGACGACCGCGTTCCCGGGGCTGCCGGAGACAGCCCCCTTCTTGATTCCCCACGAACGCTACCTTCCGGCCACGCCCCCGTCCCGAGGGGGCCTTCTCGTGTGCCGGTATCGTTGCTGACGGTCGGCCGCTTCGTAGACTTCCCTGTATCGAGGGGCGTAACGCATTCGTGCGAATGTACAAAGCGCCGGCCGGAATCGTCGCCACCCCAGAAAGGGCCCCATCGTGGCCGCCACCCCCGCTGGCCCAGCGGTCAAGCGCCTCGTCGTGCTGGTCTCCGGATCCGGCACCAATCTGCAGGCGCTCCTGGACGAGATCGAGCGCACCGGAGCCGAGCGGTACGGCGCCCGGATCGTCGCCGTAGGGGCCGACCGCGCCGGCATCGAGGGGCTCGCCCGCGCCGAACGGGCCGGGCTGCCGACCTTCGTGTGCAAGGTCAAGGACCATGCGAGCCGCGAGGAGTGGGATGCCGCCCTCACCGAGGCCGTGGCCGCGTACGAGCCGGACTTCGTGGTCTCCGCCGGGTTCATGAAGATCGTCGGCAAGGAGTTCCTCGCCCGGTTCGGCGGGCGGTTCGTGAACACGCACCCCGCCCTGCTGCCCAGTTTTCCGGGGGCCCACGGCGTCCGTGACGCGCTCGCGTACGGCGCCAAGGTCACCGGCTGCACCGTCCACTTCGTCGACGACGGCGTCGACACCGGCCCGATCATCGCCCAGGGCGTGGTCGAGGTCCGGGACGAGGACGACGAGAGCGCGCTGCACGAGCGCATCAAGGAAGTCGAGCGAAGGCTGCTCGTCGAGGTCGTGGGGCGGCTCGCCCGCAACGGCTATCGCATTGAGGGACGAAAGGTAGTTATCCAGTGACCGCCGAGAGCATCGAGAGCGGCAAGCGGGCCATCCGTCGCGCGCTCGTCAGCGTCTACGACAAGACCGGGCTGGAAGACCTCGCGCGCGGGCTGCACGAGGCCGGTGTGGAGCTGGTCTCCACCGGGTCCACGGCCGGCCGTATCGCCGCCGCCGGCGTCCCCGTCACCAAGGTCGAGGAGCTGACCGGCTTCCCCGAGTGCCTGGACGGCCGGGTGAAGACCCTGCACCCGAGGGTGCACGCGGGCATCCTCGCCGACCTGCGGCTGGAGAGCCACCGGCAGCAGCTCGCCGAGCTCGGCGTCGAGGCGTTCGACCTCGTCGTCGTCAACCTCTACCCCTTCCGCGAGACCGTCGCCTCGGGCGCGAGCGACGACGAGTGCGTGGAGCAGATCGACATCGGCGGCCCGTCGATGGTCCGCGCCGCCGCCAAGAACCACCCTTCCGTCGCCGTGGTGACCAGCCCCGAGCGGTACGCCGACGTGCTCGCGGCCGTCAAGGACGGCGGCTTCGACCTCGCCGCCCGCAAGCGGCTGGCCGCCGAGGCGTTCCAGCACACCGCCGCCTACGACGTGGCCGTCGCCTCCTGGTTCGCCTCCTCCTACGCCCCGGTGGACGAGTCGCGGTTCCCCGACTTCCTCGGCGCCACCTTCGAGCGCAAGAACACCCTGCGCTACGGCGAGAACCCGCACCAGCCGGCCGCCCTCTACGTAGACGGCAGCGGCGGGCTCGCGGACGCCGAGCAGCTGCACGGCAAGGAGATGTCGTACAACAACTACACGGACACGGACGCCGCCCGCCGTGCCGCGTACGACCACGACGAGCCCTGCGTCGCGATCATCAAGCACGCCAACCCCTGCGGTATCGCGGTGGGTTCGGACGTCGCCGAGGCGCACCGCAGGGCGCACGCCTGCGACCCGGTCTCCGCGTACGGCGGTGTCATCGCCGTCAACCGGCCGGTGAGCCGGGAGATGGCGGAGCAGGTCGCGGACATCTTCACCGAGGTCATCGTCGCCCCGGACTACGAGGAGGGGGCCCTGCAGGCCCTCACCAGGAAGAAGAACATCCGGGTCCTGAAGGCCCCGGGCGCGCCCTGCAACCGGGTCGAGGCCAAGCAGGTCGACGGCGGTCTCCTGCTCCAGGTCACCGACCGGCTCCAGGCCGACGGCGACGACCCCGCGAACTGGACGCTGGCCAGCGGCGAGGCGCTGTCCGCCGAGGAGCTCAAGGAGCTCGCCTTCGCCTGGAAGGCGTGCCGCGCGGTGAAGTCCAACGCGATCCTGCTCGCCAAGGACGGCGCCTCGGTCGGCGTCGGCATGGGCCAGGTCAACCGGGTCGACTCCTGCAAGCTGGCCGTCGAGCGGGCCGGCGAGGAGCGGGCCCGCGGCTCCTACGCCGCCTCGGACGCGTTCTTCCCCTTCCCCGACGGGCCGGAGATCCTCATCGAGGCCGGTGTCCGGGCGATCGTCCAGCCGGGCGGCTCGATCCGTGACGAGCAGGTCGTCGAGGCCGCCAAGAAGGCGGGCGTCACGATGTACTTCACGGGCACGCGCCACTTCTTCCACTGAGCCGGCACCGGGCTGACACTGGGCCGACACCGCGTGACGCCGGGTCGGCCCAGAACCAGTTCAGCCGCCGAGTTCATGCAGGTGACGCACGTTCCGCAGCGGTGAGCAGAAGACGACGAGCCAGCTGCCGGTGATCAGTACGGCACCGGTGCAGATCGCCGCGCGGACCCCGGCGCAGGTCCCGATCACCCCGGCCAGCAGGGCGCCGACGGACAGCGCCCCGGTGAGCAGGAACCGGAACGTGGCGTTCATCCGGCCCAGCATCGCCGCCGGCGTCACCCGCTGGCGAGTGCTGACCGCGAGGACGTTGGCCAGGCCGGTCTGGACGATGGTGACCGTCCAGCCGGCCGCGCCCACCCACAGCAGGGGCCCTCGGGCCATCAGGGCGGTGAGCAGGGCGAAGGGTCCCGTGACCGCGCCGACGATCCACAGGGCCCGGCCGTGCCCGAGGCGTCGGCCGACCGCCGGCGCGACGAGCGCGCCGAGGAGGCCGCCGATGCCGCCGGCCGACAGCAGCAGCCCCAGCAGCCCTGCCGACAGGTGCAGCTCCTGCGTGAACAGCAGCACGAACGACACCTGGCAGAGCTGGATCGCCAGGTTGGTCACGGCGCCCTTGAGGGAGAGCGCGCGCAGCACCGGGTGGCCGAGCACGAAGCGCAGCCCCGCCGCCGTCTCAGCCCAGAGCCGGGGTTCAGCCGTACGCCGGGCCGGGCCCGGCTCGACGGCCCGGATCCGCGCGATCCACCACGCCGACCACAGAAAACCGAGCGCGTCGACGACGACGGCCGCCGCCGGCCCGATCAACTGCACCACCAGGCCGCCGAGCCCGCGCCCGGAGACGTCGGCGGCCTGATTCAGCCCGGCGAGCCGGGAGTTGGCGGCGACGAGCCGGTCCGCGCCGACGAGGCAGGGGACGTACGACAGGTGCGCGACGTCGAAGAAGACCGTCGCCACCCCGGTCAGGAACACGACCGCGTACAGCTGCGGAAGGGCCAGTACGCCGCAGGCCCAGGCCACGGGTATCGAGCCCATCAGCGCGCCCCTGCCCAGGTTGGCCGTGACGAGCACGGTCCGCCTGGGCATCCGGTCCACCCACGCGCCCGCCGGCAGGCCGACGATCAGGAAGGCCACCGTGCCGAGCGCGGACAGCAGGCCGACCTGTGCCGCCCCCGAGTGGAGCGCGGTCTGCGCCAGGACGGGGAGCGCCAGGAAGCTGACCTGCGCGCCGAGCCGACTGGCCGCGTCGGCCGTGTACAGAAGCCGGAAGTCGCGCTCGGTGAGGACACCGGGGTACCGCCGGTCCGCGGCGGGGGGTGCGAGGAGTGTGCGAGTCATGGCGCCCGAGGCTGGCGGGCGGACCGCACCGTCCGCCATGAGTTCAGAAATACCTAAACTCGGCAGGTGCTTGAGCTGGAGTTCACCACCGAGGACCTTGCGCTGACCCGTCTGGCGATCTCGCCGCTGTGGGAGACGATCGCGAGCCTGCGTGTCCTGACCCTGCCCGACGGCCACACCCTGCACGGCCCGTGGCTCGCGGCCGTACGCCCCCGGCTGGCGCGGGCGCGGCTGGACCTGCGGCCGGTCGCCGAGCTCCTCACCCCGAAGATCGCCGCGTTCGTCGCACCGGCCCCGCTGACCTCGGCCCCGGACATCCGGCTCGAGCTCGCGGCGCTCCGCGCGCACCCGGTGGAACGGATCCACGCCGACCTCGACACCCTGGGCCTGCCCCGCTACCCGGACCCCGCCGCGGCCGTCGACCGGGTCGTGACGACCATCGAGGCGTACTGGGAACTGGCGGTGGCACCGTACTGGCCGCGCATCCGCGCGGTCCTCGAAGCCGACGTACGGCACCGGGCCCAGCTGCTGTCCACCGGCGGCAGCCGTCGGCTCTTCGCCGACCTGGACCCGGGCCTGAGCTGGGAGGACGGCAGGCTCGGGGTGCGGCTGCGCAGCAACCGCACCGGCACCTTCGAACTGGGCGGACGGGGCCTGGTCCTCGGCCCGTCCGCGTTCGCCCGGCCCGGCGTGTGGCTGCTCGCCACCCCTCCCTGGCAGCCGCTCCTGCGCTACCCGGCGCGTGGGACCGCGACCATCTGGGAGTCACGCCCGGCCGCTCCCTCGGAAGCGCTCACCCGAGTGGTCGGCCGCCCCAAGGCGCGCCTGCTCACCCTGCTCCACGAACCCGCGACCACCACCCAGCTCGCCGCCCTCGCCGGGCTGACGGTCGGCGGTGCGTCGCAGCACCTGACGGCACTCCGTGACGCGGGCCTGCTCCGCACCACCCGGCTCGGCCGCAGCATCCTGTACGCCCGGACGGAAACGGCCGAGGCGCTCGTGGCCCAACGCTGAGCGCGGGGCTCATACGGTGCACTCGCACCACACGGTTTTGCCGCCGGGGCGGTGTTCCACGCCCCAGCGCTCGGCCACCGCGTCGACCAGTAACAGGCCCCGGCCGGACTCCTCCTGGGCGCCGGGGCGGCGTCGTACGAGCCAGGCTTGGGCGTCGGGGTCGCTGACCTCCAGTCGGGTACGGCCGCCGGTCACGCGCGTCAGCCGTACGGTGACCGGGGTGCCCTCGCCGACGTGGTTGATCACGTTGGTCAGCAACTCGCTGACGCAGAGCTGGAGTTCGGGGCACGGGGTGTCGTTCAGGTGCTCGCGTACGGCACGACGGGCCTCCGGTACGGCCTTGGGTTGCGCGAGCAGGTCCAGGATCAGTGGGTTCACCGGTGGGCGGCCTTGTTGAGGGCCTCGGCCAGCGCGCACGCAGTCGCCGCGTCGCAGTTCCCGAGGTAGACGAGCGGCGCGGCGTACCCGCTCGCAAAGGTCACCAGGTCGACACCCAGGGACGGCAGGGTGATGCCGTTGGCTTTCAGGGCATCGCGGAGTTGTACGACGCTGGATTCCGTGTCGGGGTGGGGGCGGGGGAGCATGGCGTATGCCTTTCTGTGACGATTCGCTCACAGAATGGCGTCGGCTGCTCTACCGTGAAAGACGTTTCGGTTGCGCACGGTAACTGGTAAACGGCGGTGGTGGGTTGTGCCTCCCAAGAAGGATCCCGACGCTTCGATGAGCGTTCCCTGCTTCTATGGCGCCGAGTTGCGCTACAGGCGGGAGCAGGCCGGGCTGACGCTTGAGCAGTTGGTGGAGGGCAGCTTTCGGGGGCTCTCGTTCCTCAGCCAGATCGAGCGCGGGGAACGGGGGATGCCGGTGGATCTGGCCCGCCATGTGGACCAGAAGCTCGGCACGGACGGGTTTTTCGAGCGGCGGTGTGAAGACGTCGCCAAGGCGCGGCAGGTGGGGCACGCGTGGTACTACGCGGACGTCCCCGACATGGAGAGGCAGGCGCAGACGCTTGAGGAGTGGGCGCCCAATGCGGTCCCGGGACTTCTGCAGACCGGGGCGTATCACCGGGGTCGCATTCCGTACGGGGACCCAGAGGTGTCACCGGAAGTGGTCGAGGAGCGTGTCCGCGCACGGTTGAAGCGTGCCGAGTTGTGGCAACGCAAGGACCGGCCCAGTTACTGGGGGATCCTGAGCGAGTCAGTCATTCGGAGAACGCCGCTTCCTCCGGCCGTGATGGCCGAGCAGGTGGAGTACATCCTCGACGTTATGCGGTCCACGCAGAGCATTCTCCAGATCGTTCCGGAAACGACCCCCTGGCACCCGCTCGGTCATGGCATGGCCAAGATCATGACCTTCGCCGACGCCCCGCCGCTCGTGTACACGGAGGGCGATTGGACCGGACACATTGTCGACTATCCGGCCCACGTTCAGCAGTACCGTCGTAGATACGATTTGCTCAGGGCCGTCGCGTTGTCACCCGAGGCGTCCCTGGCCTTGATGGACGACGTGGCAAGGACCTACAGAAATGAAGCGCAGCAAGGGGATTGACCTGACGTTCGTTACTTGGCGCAAGAGCAGCTACAGCAACGAGGGCGGCGGCGACTGCGTCGAAGTGGCCGACACCATCCCCGGCGCCGTCCCCGTCCGCGACTCCAAGACCCCCCACGGCCCCGTCCTCCTCTTTCCGGCCCCCGCCTGGACATGCTTCATCGACGGCCTCCGGCCCTCCCCCGAGGGAGCCGGAGACCGTCGGTCCTGCTAGCCGTCAGGCGTTCAGCAGGGGCGCAGGGACCAGATCGGGTCCCAGGTGGCCGTGCCGGCCTCGTACGCCGTGGAGGTCCAGCGGACGCTGCCGTCCTGGTTGAAGAACCTGGCGACCGTGCCCGGCGTCTGGTTGTTGGTGAACGGGCCGTCCCCGGTCCAGTTGTTCACGGTCCAGGTCTGGCACTTGTAGAAGTCGAACTTGGTGCCCTTGACGACCATGCACAGGTGGCCGTAGGCGCAGTCCAGGTCCTTGGCGGCAGTCTTGCCCCGCGGGGCCTTGGTGAGGGTCAGGCCGTCGTACCGCACCTTGTCGGCGGAGGCCGAAAGCGGCTTCGGGTGACCCGCGAGCACCTGGTCGGCCACCTGCTGGACGCTGGTGACCCGGGTGCCGTCCGGCGTGACGGCGGCGGTGGCCGCGACCGTGGAGCCGGCGAGCAGGGCGGTGGCCGCGACGAGCAGCGCGGCGGGCTTGGCGATGTTCACGTGTTCCCCCATGTGAACGAACGGTGTCGGTCGCTCCCCCGTGACGTCCGTGACGCCCTGGCGGAGTGGTCCCACCGTCGCAGCCGTATCCCTTCGCCGGTACCTCGGACGTCTGAGGGTCACTTCCTGCCCGGGGGCGCGTACTCCTTGAGGTAGTGGGCGACACGGGCGCAGTAGTCGCGGTACTTCGGGGGAACTCCGTTCGTGTCGTTCACCTTCTTGTACGACGTCCGGTATGCGGCGGACAGCAGCACCCGCCTGTCGCCGGGCAGGCCGGTCTTCAGAAGGGGCGCCATGAAGCAGAGGTAGCGGCCCATGGCCGGGATGGAGACGGAGGGGGTGAGGGGCGGGGTCGGCGTGGCCGACGCGGGAATGCCGTCGTCGCGCATGTACCAGCGCAGGACGGAGGGGGTCCAGCGGGCGATGCCGAACTCGTGCTTGGCCGGGTCGGAGAGGTTCGGGTCGAAGTTGCTCTCGGCCTTGAGCATCGCCGCCATGAGCGCGGGCGTCACGTCGCGCTCTGGGCAGGCGTGCGCGGAGTCGACGATGAGCTTGCGGTACTGCACCGGGACGCCCTGGTCCGTACGGAGTTCGGAGGCGCCGTAGGCGGCCAGGGCCTGGTCGCCCGTGGTGTCGCCGCCGTTGCCCGCCCAGGTGCTGATGCCGTAGCCGAGGGCCGCGACGGCGACGGTCGCGGCGGCGGCGCCCGCGACGGCCGTGCGCCGGCGTCCGCGGCGCGGGAACAGCCGGCGGGGCAGGCGCGGCGAGCGGCCCGTGCCGGCGGCCGCCTCGACGCGGCGCAGCAGCGCCTCGGTGCCGATGCGTGCCTCGTGCGTGCGGGCCAGGCAGTCCCGCACGATCTCCCGCCAGGCGTCCGGGAGTTGGGGTGACAGGCGCAGTTCGTCGGTGCCGCGCGCATAGGCGGCGGCCGCGTCGCGGCGAGCCGTCGGAGTGGCGCCGGACAGCGGGAAGGAGTCGGTGAGGACGAGATGGGCGAGCACGCCGAAGGCCCAGACGTCGGCGGACGGGCGGATCCGCCGGCCGCGTTCGCCGATCTCCGCCCACAGCAGCTCGGGCGGGGTGTAGTCCGGGGTGGAGAAGGCCGGGGTGTAGGCGTGGGTGCCCTCCAGCTCTGCGGCCATGTTGAAGTCGGCGAGCCGCGCCGAACCGTCCGCCATCAGCAGCACGTTGGCCGGTTTCAGGTCCCCGTGCACCCAGCCCGCCCGGTGCAGTTGCGCCAGCCCCTCGCAGATCTGGGCGAGCAGGGCGGGCCCTGCGTCCGGGCGCGGCGCGGCGGCGAGCAGGGCGGACAGGGAGCCCTCGGCCCGCTCCAGGACGAGGACGGTGGCGCCGTCGAGTTCGGGGCGGTCCGGGTCGTCGACGACGAGCGACTCGTACATCCGGATCAGCCGCGGCCTCCTGAGCCGCCGGTGCAGGTCGATCTCGCGCTCGATGAGCTCGCGCAGATGGGTCAGTTGGCGCGGGGTGCCGGTGCCGGTGGGCAGGAACTTCAGCGCGGCGGTGCCGGGCAGCTCCTCGCGGTCGCCGGTGCGCCGGCCCGTGTACACGCTGCCGAAGGCGCCCGTCGCGATCGGTTCGCGCACCTCCCAGGCGCCGACCCGGTAACCCCGCGGCACCGGCACGGCGTACGGCTCGGTCACCGGGCCGTACGGCCGGCGTCGGCGGCGGCGGACAGGACGACCAGGTCGTCCTCCCGTACGAGGTCGAAGCGGAGCGCCAGGGACACCAGGGACTCCTTCTTGCCGTTGAGGCGCGGACCGGTGTCCGCGGTCTCCGGGCCGGGCTTGAGCCGCAGCTTCACCGCCAGGTAGTCGATGTTCCACTGCACGGAGGTGCGCGAGGCGGCCGGCCAGGCGGGGCGCAGCCGGTCGACGACCTGGTCGACCGTGGGCAGCGGGGCGTGCGGGTCGCCGCGCAGCCGCGGTTCGCACAGGGCGGCCAGGACGGCGAAGTAACGCTTGGTGCGGTCGACGGAGAAGGCGGGCGCGGTGGTGTCGCCGTCCGGTCCGGCCCCCTCCCGCAGATAGTCGTGGCGCGGCGCCCACACCTCGATCGTCAGCAGGTCGCCGGCGGCGGGCAGCACGATCCTGGAGAACTCGAACGGGACGGGCGCGTCGAGCCGGCCCGGGCCGACCTTGATGTGCTCGCCGGCGCCCTCCGGGTTCTCCACGACGTAGGTCTGCCGCGCGGACAGGTTGCTCAGTATCCAGAACGCGCCCTGGGCGCTGAGTTCGCCGGCCCGGCGGGAGACCCCGTCGTGCGGGATCGACAGACCGTTGCCGGACGCCCGTCCGAAGCTGAGGCGCTCACCCGGGGCGAGCCGGATCTGGGTGCTGTGCTGTCGGTCCTCCGGGGTCGGCGGAGGTACGACGATGATGCTGTACAAGGTGCGTCTCCCCGTGCCTGACGGCCACCTCGGCCGGGAACGGCTCCGTCGGCCAGCCTAGGGGGAGACACCAGGGCCGTGCCTCCCCCTGGACGGGTGAGACACGGCCCTCTGCGTTGAAATGGCGCGAACTGTTCCGTTGCGCGGGCGTGTTCAGTAACGCGCGCGGTTGAACCAGGCCTTGCCGTTGGAGCCGCCCACGAAGCAGGCGATCAGGATGCCGAGCACCAGGTGGATGATGCCGAGCAGCGTGAACGGGTAGAGGGCGAGCACCGCGGTGATGATGCCGAAGACCAGGGCCGTGACGCGCAGGCTGTTGCCACCGGTGGTGAACTTCGACGCCAGGACGGCCGCCCACACCAGCCACGCGAGGGCGAGCGCCGCGAAGGCCCACATCACGCCGACCGGGTAGTCCCGGAGGGTCGACGGGACGGAGCTGTCGTTGTTGGCCTTGTTGAGGGCCACGCCGGCGAAGGCGAAGATCACCACGCCGATCACCTGCAGACCGACGATCACCCACAGCAGCACGCGGGCCGCGCTGACGTTGCCCGGCATGGCGGTCATCGGGGCGCCGACGCCGTACGGCTGCTGGACCGGAGGGGCGGCCGGGTAGCCGTAGCCGGGCTGCTGCTGCGGCTGGGACGGGTAGCCGTAGCCGGGCTGCTGGCCCTGCGGCGGGCCGTAGGGATTGTTCGGGTCACCGAAGCTCATGGCGGTGTTTCCTCCGTTGGTCGAGTGCGGGGACGAGGCGCGGCACTGCACGGAGGAGAGTTTCTACAGATGCGGTCGTCCCCCCGATGAGCTGCCCGCTGCACTGTGCTTCTCATCGTTCTTGACCGGTTACTGACTTGTCCAGCCAGATGACGCAGGTGTTGTGCAAGTGCAACATCGTCGATCATCCCCCGACATTGCGGTACCGCGCCCGGCCACCCGGATTGGAACCGGGGGCGGGTCATCCGCGAGGATGGGGGTATGACCGCCCAGATTCTCGATGGCAAGGCCACCGCAGCCGCGATCAAGTCCGATCTGACCGCCCGCGTGGCGGCGCTGAAGGAGAGGGGCCTCACGCCCGGCCTCGGCACGATCCTGGTCGGGGACGACCCCGGCAGCCAGAAGTACGTCGCCGGCAAGCACCGCGACTGCGCGCAGGTCGGCATCGCCTCCATCCAGCGCGAGCTGCCGGCCACCGCCACCCAGGAGGAGATCGAGGCGGTCGTTCGCGAGCTGAACGAGGACCCGGCCTGCACCGGCTACATCGTCCAGCTGCCGCTGCCCAAGGGCATCGACGAGAACCGCATCCTGGAACTGATGGATCCGGCCAAGGACGCCGACGGGCTCCATCCGATGAACCTCGGCCGGCTGGTCCTGAACGAGCCGGCCCCGCTGCCCTGCACCCCCAACGGCATCCTCACCCTGCTGCGCGCGCACGGCGTGGAGATCAAGGGCGCCGAGGTCGTGGTCGTCGGCCGCGGTGTCACGATCGGCCGGCCGATGCCGCTGCTGCTCACCCGTCGCAGCGAGAACGCCACCGTGACCCAGTGCCACACCGGCACCCGCGATCTTTCCGCCCACCTCAAGCGGGCCGACATCATCATCGCCGCGGCGGGCTCCCCGCACCTGATCCGCGCCGAGGACGTCAAGCCGGGCGTCGCCGTCCTGGACGTCGGTGTCTCCCGCAACGCCGAGGGCAAGATCATGGGTGACGTCCACCCGGACGTCACCGAGGTGGCCGGCTGGATCTCCCCGAACCCCGGTGGCGTGGGCCCGATGACCCGGGCGCAGCTGCTGGTCAACGTGGTCGAGGCGGCGGAGCGCAGTGCCGGCTGAGGACGCCCGCGCGGGGGCGGTCACCCGCGGTACGCACAGCGCCGAGGAGCGTCCGAAGCGGGTCACCCGCCGCTTCCCGAGGATCACCAGGGACACCGCGCGGCCCGAGGGCGGCGGCCGGGCCGCGCCCGGTGACGCCCCGGCCCCGGCGCGGCAGTGGCCCCTGCTCGTGGTGCTCGGCGGGGTCGCGTTCGGCCTGCTGCTGACCTCCCTCGACGCGTTCCGCGCCGGCACCCTGCTGATCGGTGCGGCCCTGCTGGCCGGCGCGGTCATGCGCTGGATACTTCCGAGCGTCGGCATGCTCGCCGTGCGCTCCCGTTTCACGGACATCGCCACCTACGGCGTCCTCGGCCTCGCGATCATCCTGCTGGCGTTGATGGCCCAGCCGGATCCGCGGCTGCAGATCCCGTTCCTGAAGGACCTCCTGCACGTCACGCTCAGCAGCAACAAGTAGCCGAGTCCGTGCCGCCGGTGGCCCGCGCCTCCCCCTGGGACGCGGGCCACCGGCGCATCCCCCGTCCCTGCGAGCGTACGGCTGCCCGCCCGGACCCCGCCTCCACCGGCGGGCCGAACTGCCGTACCTCCCTGGGCGGTAGGCCGCCGGTTCCTGCAACTTCCGCGGTACCGCGCAGGGTTGACTCCCGTCTCCGGCGCCCGGCGTTACCCTGCGGCGATGCGACCGATGACCCCCCGCCCGCTCGTCGTGGACACGCTGATCGCGGTCGCCATGGCCGTGGTCGCCGTCCTGCTCGGGCAGGAGTCGCGGTCGCAGGGCTGGCCGGAACTCGACGCCCGCGCCTATGTCCTGGTCGCCCTCGCCCATCTGCCGGTCGCCCTGCGCGGCCGATGGCCCCTCGCCGCCTTCGCCGTCGTGCAGGCCGCCGCGATCGTCTACATCACCCTCGGCTACTGGCCGGTGGTGTGCACCTTCGGCTCCATGCTCGCGCTGTACACCGTGGCCTCCGTACGCCCCGTGCGCACCGCCCTGGTCTGCGCCGCCTGCATGACCGGGGTCTGGGCGTACGCCGGGGTGGTCAGCCACACCCCGTCCATGGCGTCCGTGCTCGGCCAGGCCCTGCTGTACTGCTCGGTGCTGGTCTGGTTCGGGCACCTGGCCCGCCGCTCAGCCGAACTCACCCGGCGGCTGCGCGCCGAACAGGCCGAGCGGGCCCGGCGCGCGGTCACCGAGGAACGGGGGCGCATCGCCCGCGAGTTGCACGACGTGGTCGCCCACCACATGTCCGTCATCTCGGTGCAGGCGGGCCTCGCCCGGTTCGTCTTCGACTCCAACCCGGGCCGGGCACGCGGCGCCCTCGGCACCATCGCGGACACCAGCGGCGAGGCCCTGGAGGAGCTGCGCCGCATGCTGCAGGTGCTGCGCGAGGCGGACCCCGAGGCGCCCGAGCGCGCCCCCATGCCCACGCTGGCCCGGCTCTCCGAACTCCTCGACCGGGTCCGGGCCGGCGGACTGCCCGTGGACCTCGCCGTGGCGGGCACCGAGCGCCCGCTGCCGCCCGGCGTCGAACTGTGCGCCTACCGGGTCGTCCAGGAAGCCCTCACCAACGCCCTCAAACACGCGGGTCCGGCGCACGCGCGCGTGGAACTCCGGTACGGCGCCCACGAGCTGACCGTGTGCGTCACCGACGACGGGCAGGGGACGATTCCGGCCAGAGTGCCGGTGGGCGGTGGCCACGGCTTGATCGGCATGCGCGAACGGGCCAAGCTCTACGGCGGGACGATCACGGTGGGCCCACGCTCCGAGGGCGGCTTCGAGGTCCTGCTGACCCTGCCCACCTCGGCCGCCGAGCGCGGCGGCACCGGCGCACCGGAGGCGGAGCGGTAGGGACGGCGCCGGCAACGGGACGGCGCACGGCGAGGGGACGACCGTACGGCATGACCAGAGTGCTCGTCGTCGACGACCAGTTCCTCATCCGCGCCGGACTCGCCGGCCTGCTGGAGGCCGCGCCCGGCTTCGAGGTCGTGGGCGAGGCCGCGGACGGCGAGGAGGCCGTACGGCTCGCCGCCGAGACCCGCCCCGATGTGATCCTCATGGACATCCGGATGCCCGGGGTGGGCGGCATCGAGGCCACCGAGCGGATCCTCGCCGAGGCCGACGGCCGCCCGCCCCGGGTGCTGGTGCTGACCACCTTCGACCTCGACGAGTACGTGTACGGGGCCCTGCGCGCCGGGGCCTCCGGGTTCCTGTTGAAGGACTCCGGGCCCGAGCGGCTGCTCGCCGCGGTCACCGCGGTCGAGGGCGGCGACGCGCTGTTCGCGCCCAGCGTCACCCGGCGCCTGGTCGAGGCGTTCGCCCGTCGGCAGGCCCCGGACCCGGCCGAGCCGGCCCCGCCCGACCTCGCCGTCCTCACCTCCCGTGAGACGGAGGTTCTCAAGCTCACCGCCCGCGGTCTGTCCAACGTGGAGATCGCCGACCGCCTCTACATCAGCGAGGCCACCGTCAAGACCCACCTCAACCGCACGATGAGCAAGCTCGACCTGGGCAGCCGGGCCCAGGCGGTCGTGCTGGCGTACGAGACCGGACTGGTGACGCCGGGCGGCTGAACGGGTGTGCGGTCAACGGTGGCCCACCCCCTCCCCCGATGAGGGGCGGGCCGCCGTCGCAACTCAGCCTTCCCCGACGGGAACTGCCTGTTCAACGGCTGTCTGTGCGCTGTGGCACGGAAGTGACCGTTCCGCTACCGTGTCCGCGCACTGCCACATGTGTCCTCACCATGTCGATGTCTTGACAGTTCGGGATACGTTGGGGCATGACCGGCGGCCGTGGTGCTCCCGTGCGCCCCCACTCCGGGAACTGGGATCCCGAGTCGGCGCATCCTTGTGGGTAGCCAGGACGGGGAAACGCCGGGGGTATGCCGGGGGGAAGCAAGAGGGGGGAATCGATGCCTCGCTGGAAGGATCTGCCCGAGGATCTGGACCCGCAGATCAAGGAGTTCACCCAGCAGGTGCGGCGGCTGGTGGACCGCAGCGGCCTGAGCGTCGCGGCACTCGCCGACCGCACGGGCTACAGCAAGACGTCCTGGGAGCGTTACCTGGGCGGCCGGCTTCTCGCGCCCAAGGGCGCGATCGTCGCGCTCGCCGAGGTCACCGGCACCAACCTCGTGCACCTGACCACGATGTGGGAGCTGGCCGAACGCGCCTGGAGCCGGGCGGAGATGCGGCACGACCGCACCATGGAGGCGATCCGCATCTCCCAGGCGCGCGCCGCGCTCGGGGAGTTCGGGGCGGCCGAGGCGACCGGTGGCCCGTCCGGCCGCAAGGGCGCCGGCGCACCGATGGGCATCGCCGGCGTGGCCGGCGTCTCCCCGACGATCCCCACCCAGCCGACGGCCCCCGACGCCGACGCGCGGGACGAACCGGGACGCGGACGAGACCGCACCGACGGTTCCCTCCGGGGACCGGGCGGTGGCGTGGGGCAGGGGTCGGGCGGCGGCTCGGCGCGTGGTGGCCCGGGCGGCGGTTCGGGGCGTGGTCCGGGAGATGGATCCGGGCGTGGCTCGGGCGACGGCGTGGGCCCGGGGCCGATCGACGCAGCAGGTCTGGGTGCCGCCGACGGCGTGGGCCGGGGGCCGGTCGACGCAGCAGGTCTGGGTGCCGCCGACGGCGTGGGCCGGGGGCCGGTCGACAGAGTGGGCCCGGGTACGGCTGACGGAGCGGGCCGAGGGGTGTCCGACAACGTGGGCCGGGGGGTGTCCGACAGCGCGGGCCGGGGGGTGTCCGACAGCGCGGGCCCGGGGACGGACGATGCGGTGGGCCTCGGTCAGGCCGGTCGGGACGGAGTCGGGCGCGCCGGGACCTCGGGGGGCAACTCCTGGGGGCTGGCCGGGTATCAGGGGCCGTCCAAGGCGAGCGCCCGTCCCGGTGACGGGGTGTCCGCAGGGGCCGGCGCCACTGGCGCGAGCGGTGCACGGCCGGTCGGCTCGCCCGAGGGTCCCGGCTGGACCCAGGCCACCCCGACCCCGTACGACGGCCGGCCACAGGAGCCCCGGCCCGCTGGGGGCACCCCAACCCCGGGGAACGCCGGCCGGCAGCGGGTGATCATGTTCCTCGCGGGGCTCGTCGGCGTGCTCGTCGTCATCGGAGCCGTCTTCTTCTTCACCAACCGGGGCGGAGCGAAGCACGACAACGCCGCCAACCGGCAGTCCCCGAGTGCCACCGCGCACGCGACCCCGCCGCCCGGGGTCAAGTGCACCGGCTCCGCCTGCGACGGCAAGGACGCCGAGGCCATGGGGTGCAGCGGTGACCTGGTGACCACCGCCAAGACCGCCACCGTCGGCACCACCACCCTGGAGGTCCGCTACAGCAAGGCCTGCGGCGCCGCCTGGGGCCGTATCACCGGCGCCGCCCAGGGCGACAAGGTCCAGGTCTCCGCCGGGAAGGCCCGGCAGACCGGCGAGACCTCCGGTGTAGGCGACACCATCGCCTACACCCCGATGGTCGCCGTGAAGGACGCGGCAGCGGCCAAGGCCTGCGCGACGCTGGCGTCCGGGCGGACGGGGTGCACCAAGTAGGGCGAACGGCGCACCGGGCAAGGCGCACCGCACAGGGCGCTACGGACAGGGCACGGTCGGGGCGCAGGCAACGCACCCTGCGGTGCGCCCCCGCTCGCTGCGGGTGCGTCGCGCCGAGCCCTGACGGCGCCCCGGAAGCAGACGCGGCCGGCGCCGCCGTTCCGCCCGGCACGGCACGGCACGGCACGGCCCCGACAGAGTGCTCGAGCCGTGGCGATCCGGGCGACGGGGCGGCTCCAACAAGGCAGACGGGGGCGGCACATCGCCCTACGCCGTGCGTAAGGCGCGCGTGGACGGCGTGCGGGAAATCGGGAGGATGAAATTCCAGGGCCGGGTGCATGGCGGGCCGGATTCTGGGCACGCGGCCCAATACCCCCCACGGGAGTCCGGCGATCCGGTACCCCCACCTGGCGGCCGCCTCCGTCCTCTCCCCCCTCTCCTGGACGGGCGGCCGCCCCTTTGTCCGGCACTCCTCCGACTTGTGGGGTGAGCCACAGGGCCCTGCGCGTCTCGTATGCCGGATGCGCGATAGCCTGACCGCTGGATCGATCTCTTGACGCCAAGAGATCGATCATCCGCCCGGGGCAGGGACGCCCCACCGCCAGCTGTCATACGGAGAACGCCATGACCCGCACTCCCGTGAACGTCACCGTCACCGGCGCGGCCGGCCAGATCGGTTACGCCCTGCTCTTCCGCATCGCCTCCGGCCAGCTGCTCGGCGCGGACGTTCCGGTCAAGCTGCGCCTCCTGGAGATCACGCCCGCCCTCAAGGCCGCCGAGGGCACGGCCATGGAGCTGGACGACTGCGCCTTCCCGCTGCTCCAGGGCATCGACATCACCGACGACCCGAACGTCGCCTTCGACGGCGCCAACGTAGCCCTGCTGGTCGGTGCCCGGCCCCGCACCAAGGGCATGGAGCGCGGCGACCTCCTCGCGGCCAACGGCGGCATCTTCAAGCCGCAGGGCAAGGCCATCAACGACCACGCCGCGGACGACATCAAGGTCCTGGTCGTCGGCAACCCGGCCAACACCAACGCGCTCATCGCGCAGGCCGCCGCGCCGGACGTCCCGGCCGAGCGCTTCACCGCGATGACCCGCCTGGACCACAACCGCGCGCTCACGCAGCTCGCGAAGAAGACGGGTTCGACGGTCGCCGACATCAAGCGCCTGACCATCTGGGGCAACCACTCCGCCACCCAGTACCCGGACATCTTCCACGCCACGGTCGCCGGCAAGAACGCCGCCGAGGTCGTGAACGACGAGAAGTGGCTGGCCGAGGACTTCATCCCGACCGTCGCCAAGCGCGGCGCCGCGATCATCGAGGCCCGCGGTGCCTCGTCGGCCGCGTCCGCCGCCAACGCCGCGATCGACCACGTGTACACCTGGGTCAACGGCACCGCCGAGGGCGACTGGACCTCCATGGGTATCCCGTCGGACGGCTCCTACGGCGTCCCGGAGGGCCTGATCTCCTCGTTCCCGGTCACCACCAAGGACGGCAAGTACGAGATCGTCCAGGGCCTGGACATCAACGAGTTCTCCCGCGCCCGCATCGACGCGTCCGTCAAGGAGCTCGAGGAGGAGCGCGAGGCGGTTCGCTCGCTGGGCCTCATCTGAGTTCCGGGGATACGGCAGAGCTCGGCATCCCGCCGTTGGGGTGCCGAGCTCTGCCGTGTGCGGGTCATGGCTGGTCGCCCCCCTAGGGAGCCGCGGTGCCGTCGGCTGTCTCGCGCAGCCGCACCCCGTCGGCGCGGGCGAACGAGCCGTACCCCGCCACCACCAGCGCCGTTGCCCCCAGCACCACCACCCCCACCGTCCGCAGCGCCGGCCCCATGCCGTGGAGCAGGTCCGTGTGGGCCGACAGCACCGTGCCGGTGACGGCGACGCCCAGCGCGGCGCCCGTCTCGCGGGCCGTGGTGCCGAGGCCGGAGCCGAGGCCCGCCTGGTGGGCCGGGAGGGAGGTGACCACGCCGACGGTCAGCGCGGGCATGGACAGTCCGGCGCCGGCCGAGATGACCAGCAGCCAGCAGACGAACACCGCGTACGGTGTGCCCGCGTCGGCCGTGGAGGCGCCGAGCAGGCCGAGGCCGATCAGGGCGAGACCGGTGCCGATGACCGCGCGGGGGCGGCCGGCCCACCGGGTGGCCAGCTTCTGGGCCACGGCCATCCCGAAGACCAGGGGCATGATCGCCACCCCGGTGACGGCGGCGCCGTAGCCCTTCACGTCCTGCAGGTACTGCGAGTTGACGAAGAACAGGGAGAACAGGCCGAAGAAGCCGGTGGCCGTGCCGAGGGAGGCCGCCCGCAACCGTGCGGAGGCGAAGACCCGCGGGTCGAAGAGGGGAGCCGCCGAGCGCAGGGCGTGCAGGGTGAAGGCGGCGATCAGCAGCGCGCCCGCCGCGAAGGCGCCCAGGATGCGTGCGGAGGTCCAGCCGTACGCCGGGCCCTCGATGATGCCGAACAGGATCGCCACCAGGCCCGCCGTCAGCAGCAGGGTGCCGAGCGGGTCGGGGCTGCTCCGGGTGGAGCGTTCGGTGCGCGGGACCGTGGTCGAGACGGCCACCGCGAGGACGGCGGCGAGCGGGACCATCACCGCGAACAGGGCGCGCCAGGTGAGGAACTGCCCGGCCAGGCCGCCGCCCAGGTTGCCGGCCGCGCCGCCCAGGCCGATCGACAGGGTCCAGGCGCCCATCGAGCGGGCCCGGTGCTCGGGCGCGGACAGCTGCATCAGGATCGAGACGGTGGCCGGGGTGATCAGGGCCGCTCCGGCACCGGACAGGCCGCGGCCCGCTATCAGGACGGCCGGGCCGGTCGCGAGCGCGCTGGTGGCGGCGCCCGCCGCGAACAGGGAGAGCCCGGCGAGCAGGGCGCCCTTGCGGCCGTACCGGTCGCCGAGCGCGCCGGCCGGGACGAGCAGGCCCGCGAAGACGATGACGTAGGCGTCGACGGTCCACAGGACCTCGGTGTGCGAGGGGTGCAGGGACGACGAACTCAGCTGCGGAATGAGGAGGTTGATGGCGGCGACCATGCTCTGCGCGACCAGGACGCAGGCGCACAGTGCGAGCAGGACGGGGCGTTTCAGGGCGTGCGTGGGCACGGCTCCTCCCGGGAGCTTCGGCGGGTGGTGTGGGATGCGCCCTCACCGTAGGCTCGCCGGTGACCTGCTTTCCAGTGCAACCTCCGCAAGGGATACCTGCACATGACGCAATCCGCCGGGCTCGACCTGAATCTGCTGGTCGCGCTGGACGTGCTGCTGGAGGAACAGAGCGTGCAGGGCGCCGCCCACCGGCTGCATCTGTCCGAACCCGCCATGAGCCGTACCCTCGGCCGGATCCGCAAGGCGCTCGGCGATCCGGTCCTGGTGCGCGCCGGACGCCGGATGGTGCCCACTCCGCACGCGCTGGCCGTACGGGCCGAGGTGAGCGCGGTGGTGGAGCGCGCCCGGGCCCTGTTCGCGCCGGGCCGCGACACCGACGTGCGGACGGTCTCCCGCACCTTCACGATCCTCGGCCACGACGCGATCGCCGCCACCCACGGCGCCGCCCTCTTCGCCCGCGCCGCCCGCGAGGCCCCCGGCATCCGGCTGCGCTTCCTGTCCGAGAGCCATGTGGACGTCCCGCTCCTGCGTCAGGGCACCGCCGACCTGGAGGTCGGGGTGGTCGACACGACCGCGCCCGAGGTGCACCGGGAGACGGTGTACGAGGAGCGCATGCTGGGCGTCGTACGGCCCGGACACCCGCTGCTCGACGGGGAGTTGACGCCCGGACGGTTCGCCGGGGAGGCCGGTCATCTCGTCGTCTCCCGGCGCGGCAGGCAGCGCGGCCCGATCGACGACGCCCTGGCCGAACTCGGTCTCGCCCGCCGGGTGGTGGGCAGCGTCGGCACCTACCCGGCCTCGCTGTTCGTGCTGCGCGAGACCGACCTGATCGGGCTCATCACCACCTACAGCCGCCCGATGGCCGACTCCCTCGGCCTGGTCACCTTCGAGATCCCGCTACCGCTGCCCGCGGTCGAGGTGGGTTTCGCCTGGCATCCCCGGCACGACGCCGACCCCGCCCACGCCTGGCTGCGCGGCTGTGTACGGGAGTTGATGACCGAGGTGTCAGGCGCCGTCCTCGGCAGGTAGCCGCTTCTCGAACCAGTGGCCGCCGTAGACGTCGTCGTTGTAGCGCGGGATCTCCGCGTACCCGCACGCCCGGTACATCGCCTGCGCCTCGGTGAGCACGGTGTGCGTGTCCAGGCGTACGACCGCCAGACCGCGCGCCAGCGCCGCCTGCTCCAGCCCCGCCAGCAGCCGCCGCGCGAGCCCCAGTCGGCGCGCCTCGGGGTGCACCCACACATGCCGGATCTCGCCGGCCCCGGGGGCGAGGCGTCTGAGGGCCCCGCAGCCCACCGGGCGCCCCTCCTCGTACGCCACCAGGAAGGCGCCGGCGTCGCCGGTCACCTCCTCGGGGCGTACCAGGGCCGCCTTGTCGTAGCCCTCGGGGAAGCGCGCGTCGATGTCCGCCGCGTACGCGTCCAGGCAGGCCCGCGCGTCCGCCGAGGCGCCGTCGACGGTCTCCACGGTGATCCCGGCCAGCCGCAGCAGCCGCTCGGCGGTCGCCATGGCGGCGGTCAGCTCGGCCCGCTGGGCGGGGCCGAGGCCTTCGAGGAGACCGGCGGCGAGGGCGTCCGACCGGCGGTGCTGCTCGGCGACCTCGGCGCGGCCGGCCGGGGTCGGCTCGACCAGCCGCAGCCGGTTGTCGTGCGCCGGCACCACAAGCCGGATCATGCCCTGCGCCTGAAGGGCCTTCGTCATCCGGCTCAGGTAACCGGCGTCCAGACCGAGCCGCCGGCGCAGCTCCCGCAGGGACGCGCCCTCGCCGATCTCGAACAGCAGCCGGGCCTCGCCGAGCGGACGGTCCTGACCGAGGTAGTGGTCGTCCAGGACGCCGATGCGGCGGGTGAAGTACCGGTTGAAGCGGCGGAAGGCGGCCACGTCCTCTGCCCGGACCGGTGGTCTTTGACTCTGGTCAAAGTCTTCCATTCTTTGACTGTAGTCAGAGACCACTGCCGCGTCCACGGCACCGACGGCCCGGTCTCACGGTGTGGAATCCGGCGGATCGCTGTGCGTGGCGTGCCGGGGACGGCTCCTGGCCGAGATCTGGCCGACGAGTTCCCAGAAACACACCAGGGCGGTGACCGGCGGAATCCCGAAGATCACTAACGAGAGCAGCGCATGCGACGAGTGGCTGACGCACAGCGCCACGGCCATCGCGGAGGCGGCCAGCACGACGCACCAGGACCGGCGCGCGCTGCGGCGCTGAGCGGTGGCCCGCAGGACGGAGAGGGCGGCCACGAACCACGGCCCGTACACCGTCAGCGGCCAGCACTGCGCCAGTCCGGACGGCAGCACCGACGAGGCGATTTCGCGGAGCTGTCCGTAGGAATAGCAGACGGACCAGCCCAGCATGCACACCGCGCACACGGAGACCGTCGCGATCAGCAGCGTGATGTGGGTGACGCGCCGGCCGCCGTCGAGCAGATGGTCCTGCCGGAGCCGGCGGCGGCTGACCCTGCGCGGGTGCGGCAGGTCCAGGGGGGTGGCGACGGGGCTGACGCTGGTCGGCGTGGACAGTATCTGGGCCAGTTCCTCGACGGGGTCCCAGTCGTTCGGCGCGATGTCCTGTTCCGGGATGTTCCAGGTGTCCATCGGTTTACCTCCGTACCCCCGCCTCAGGACGCCCTGTACAGAGCCGCCATCGTCCGCCGATATTCATTTTCCATGGTGTTGATTTTTTTCAGGAAATCGTCGAGAAGGTCCGAGCACGAGGTGAGATCCGCCTCCACGCCCCAGCGCAGCGTGGTCGTCGTATGATCCTCGGCCGTGAGCCAGTCCAATCGCATCACGGTCAGCTAACGACGGCCGATGGAGGTGGGCTCTGGGGCATTCGGGGGAATGCAGTGACCCGGAAGTGGGGACTATTGAGTTCCTGTTGACGCGTGATCGAAGGAATTATAAATGCACGGCCAATTGTATTCCGTGAATACTCGAATCAAATGGTCGGGATGTTGATGATCGGGTGCGGGTCGATGTGACGCCGCGCACTTTCGGGCCTCGATCACGCATGCGGGACGCCGGTCCTGGGCAGGCGGCGACGGTCCCCGAGCGTGACACGCATGTCACACAGGGGCATGGATCAGGAACGGAAGGCAACACCGATCATGGCGGACACAACGGCACGACAGGCCCAGGCGACCATCCACGCGGGAGGCGAGTGGCTGGCAGGGATCTCCGGCGCGACGCGCGAGATCCTCGACCCCGCGGACGCCCGGCCGTTCGCCGTGGTCGCCGAGGGCGACGAGAAGGACGCCGAGCGCGCGGTCGCCGCGGCCCGGCAGGCCTTCGACCACGGCCCCTGGCCGCACACCCCGGTCGCCGAACGTGCCGCCCTGCTGCGCCGCGCCGCCGACCTCCTCGTGCGCGACCGCGAGGAACTCGGCCTGCTGGAGAGCCGGGACGCGGGCAAGACCGTCGAGGAGGGCCGGATCGACATCGACTGCGTCGCCGACGCCTTCCGCTACTTCGCCGACCTGGTCGCCGCCGAGGCGCCGGGCCGGGTCGTGGACGCGGGCTCCCCCGACATCCACAGCGTCGTCGTGCACGAGCCGGTCGGCGTCTGCGCGCTGATCACCCCCTGGAACTACCCGCTCCTGCAGGCCAGCTGGAAGATCGCCCCGGCGCTCGCCGCCGGCAACACCTTCGTGATCAAGCCCAGCGAGATCACCCCGATGACCACCGTCGCGCTGATCGAGCTGCTGGCGGAGGCCGGACTGCCCGCAGGCGTGGCCAACCTCGTCACCGGCCCCGGCCACACCGTGGGCGCCCGCCTCGCCGAGCACCCCGACGTCGACCTGGTCTCCTTCACCGGCGGCCTGGCCAGCGGCACCAAGGTGGCCCAGGCCGCCGCCCCCACCGTGAAGAAGGTCGCCCTCGAACTCGGCGGCAAGAACCCCAACGTCGTCTTCGCCGACGCCTGCGCCACCGAGGAAGGCTTCGACACCGCCGTCGACCAGGCCCTCAACGCCGCCTTCATCCACAGCGGCCAGGTCTGCTCGGCCGGCGCCCGCCTCATCGTCGAGGAATCGATCAGGGACCGCTTCGTCGCCGAACTCGCCCGCCGCGCGCGGAAGATCAGGCTCGGCCGCGGCACCGCGGACGGCGTCGAGTGCGGCCCGCTCGTCTCCGAGCAGCAGCGCGCCAAGGTCGAGGCGTACGTCGCCTCCGCGCTGGAAGAAGGCGCCGTACTGCGCTGCGGCGGCAAGCGGCCGGAGCCCGGTGAGGAGCGCCCGGAGTCCGGCTACTTCTACGAGCCGACCGTCCTCGACGCCTGCCACCGCGAGATGCGGGTCGTCCGCGAGGAGGTCTTCGGCCCGGTCCTCACCGTCGAGACCTTCCGCACCGAGGAGGAAGCCGTCCTCCTCGCCAACGACACCGAGTACGGCCTCGCCGGCGCCGTGTGGACCACCGACGCCGGCAAGGCCCGCCGCGTCGCCGGCCGGCTGCGCCACGGCACCGTCTGGATCAACGACTTCCACCCCTACCTGCCGCAGGCGGAGTGGGGCGGCTTCGGCCGGAGCGGTACCGGCCGCGAGCTGGGGCCCGCCGGACTCGCCGAGTACCGCGAGACCAAGCACGTCTACCAGAACCTCGCGCCGAAGCCCGTGCGCTGGTTCGCCGGCTGAGCCCCTGCCTTTTCCGCACCTCTGGAGTAGTACCCCCATGCCCGAGATCCCCCACGTCTACGACTACATCGTCATCGGCGGTGGCACCGCAGGCTCCGTCATCGCCTCCCGCCTCACCGAGAACCCGGACGTCACCGTCGCCGTCATCGAGGGCGGCCCGAGCGACGTCGGCCGCGACGACGTCCTCACCCTGCGCCGCTGGATGGGCCTGCTCGGCGGCGACCTCGACTACGACTACCCGACGGTGGAGCAGCCACGCGGCAACTCCCACATCCGGCACAGCCGCGCCCGCGTCCTCGGCGGCTGTTCCTCCCACAACACCCTCATCTCCTTCAAGCCGCTGCCGTCCGACTGGGACGAGTGGGAGGAGGCCGGCGCCAAGGGCTGGGGCGCCGTCCCCATGGAGGCCTACTTCGCCCGCCTGAAGAACAACATCGTCTCCGTCGACGAGAAGGACCGGAACGCCATCGCCCGCGACTTCGTCGACGCCGCCCAGGCCGCGCTCGGCGTCCCCCGCGTCGAGGGCTTCAACAGGCAGCCGTTCACCGAGGGCGTCGGCTTCTTCGACCTCGCCTACCACCCCGAGAACAACAAGCGCTCCTCGGCCTCGGTGGCCTACCTGCACCCGGTGATGGACGAGCGCCCCAACCTCACCATCCTGCTGGAGACCTGGGCGTACCGGCTCGAGCTGAACGGCACCCGCGCCGAGGGCGTCCACGTACGCACCAAGGACGGCGAGGAACTGCTGGTACGGGCCCGGAGCGAGGTCGTGCTGTGCGCCGGCGCCGTGGATTCGCCCCGCCTGCTGCTGCACTCGGGCATCGGGCCCCGCAAGGACCTCGAAGAGCTGGGCATCCCGGTCGTCCACGACCTGCCCGGCGTCGGCGAGAACCTGCTGGACCACCCCGAGTCGGTCATCGTCTGGGAGACCCACGGCCCGATCCCGGAGAACTCCGCGATGGACTCCGACGCGGGCCTGTTCGTGCGCCGCGACCCCGGACACGCGGGCCCGGACCTGATGTTCCACTTCTACCAGGTCCCGTTCACGGACAACCCGGAACGGCTCGGGTACGAACGCCCCTCGTACGGCGTCTCGATGACCCCGAACATCCCCAAGCCGAAGAGCCGCGGCCGCCTCTACCTCACCAGCGCCGACCCGTCCGTCAAGCCCGCCCTCGACTTCCGCTACTTCACCGACGAGGACGACTACGACGCCCGGACCCTGGTCGACGGCATCCGCACCGCCCGTGAGATCGCCAGGACCGAGCCGCTGACGGGCTGGCTCAAGCGCGAGGTGTGCCCCGGCCCCGAGATCCAGGGCGACGCCGAACTCGGCGAGTACGCCCGCAAGGTCGCGCACACCGTCTACCACCCGGCCGGCACCTGCAAGATGGGCGCCGCCGACGACGAACTCGCCGTAGTGGACCCGGAGCTGAGGATCCGCGGCCTCGACGGCATCCGCATCGCCGACGCATCCGTCTTCCCGACCATGACCGCCGTCAACCCGATGATCGGGGTGCTCATGGTCGGGGAGAAGGCCGTCGACCTTATCGGAGGTGACGCCCGATGACCCTCACCGTCCCCACCCGCAAGCCGCCCACCAACGACACCCCCGTGTTCTCCGTCTCCGGCCTGTGGAAGGTCTTCGGCCCCAAGCCGCGGCGGATACCCGACGACCCCGAGCTGGCCGCCCTCGAACCCGCCGACCTGCGCGCCCGCACGGGCTGTACGGCCGCCGTCCGCGACGTCTCCTTCGACGTCCGCAAGGGCGAGGTCTTCGTGGTCATGGGCCTGTCGGGCTCCGGCAAGTCCACCCTGGTCCGCTGCCTCACCCGCCTGATCGAACCGACGGCGGGCACGATCTCCATCGACGGCGAGGACGTCCGCGCGATGGACAAGACCCGCCTGCGCGAACTGCGCCGGCACCGGGCCGCCATGGTCTTCCAGCACTTCGGCCTGCTCCCGCACCGCACCGTCCTGGACAACGTGGCGTACGGCCTGGAGATCCAGGGCGTGGGCAAGGCCGAGCGGCGCGAGCGGGCCGCCGAGGTCGTCGCCAAGGTCGGCCTCGAAGGCATGGAACACCGCCGCCCCGCCCAGCTCTCCGGCGGCCAGCGCCAGCGCGTGGGGCTCGCACGGGCGCTGGCCGTCGACCCCGAGGTGCTGCTGTTCGACGAGCCGTTCAGCGCCCTCGACCCGCTCATCCGGCGCGACATGCAGGACGAGGTGGCCCGCCTGCACCGCGAGGAGGGCCGCACGATGGTCTTCATCACCCACGACCTCGCCGAGGCCCTCAAGCTGGGCGACCGCATCGCCCTGATGCGTGACGGCAAGGTCGTCCAGCTGGGCAGCCCCGAGGAGATCGTGGGCTCCCCGGCCGACGACTACGTGCGCGAGTTCGTCCGGGACGTGCCGCGCGAGCAGGTGATGACGGTGCGGACGGCCATGAAGCCGGGCACCTGCGGCGGCCCGGAGCACCCGGGCGCGCTGGCCCCGGACGCGGTGGTCGCGGACGCGATCAGGACCGTGGCCGAGACCGGCACACCGGCGTGCGTGGTGGAGGACGGCACCTGCGTCGGGACCGTGGACCACGAGCTGCTGCTGGACGTCGTGGCCGGCATCGACGTGGGCGTACCCGGCCCCCGGACCAGCCCGGAGGCCGTCTGATGGCAACGCTGACCGTTTCGGCTTCCCGCACGAACATCCCCCGCCTACTCAAGAGCAGAACCGCGGCCAAACTGCTCCTCCTCGCGCTCGTCACCGCCGTACTCCTGCCCCTCCTCCACGGCGGATCCTGGCCCCACGACCTGACCGTCAGCCTGGACAAACCCCTCACCAGCGCCAGCAACTGGGTGATCGACAACCGCGACAGCCACCCCCTGTTCCTCTACTTCTTCGGCTACATCAGCAACGCGGTCGTGCTCTCCGTACGAGCCGTCTACCTCACCCTGCTCGCCGCGGGCTGGACCGGCGTCACGGCGTTCGGCGCCCTGCTCGCCTGGCGCGTCGCCGGCGCCCGCCTGGCCGCCGGCACCGCGATCGCCTTCCTGGCCTGCGGCGCCCTCGGCATGTGGGTGCCGACCATGCAGACCCTCGCGCTGATGGTCATCGCGGTCCTCGCCTCCGTGGTCGTCGGCGCGCTCCTCGGCCTCGCCGCCGGCCTGTCCGACCGCCTGGACCGCGCCCTGCGCCCGGTCCTGGACACCATGCAGGTGCTCCCGGCCTTCGCCTACCTCCTCCCCGTCGTCCTGGTCTTCGGCATCGGCGTCCCCGCGGCCGTGCTCGCCACCGTCGTGTACGCCGCCCCGCCGATGGCCCGCCTCACCGCGCTCGGCCTGCGCGGTGCCGACCCCGAGGTCCTGGAGGCCGTGGAGTCACTCGGCGCGACCCGCCGCCAGCGGCTGCTGACCGCCCGTATCCCGCTGGCCCGGGGAGAACTCCTCCTCGGCCTCAACCAGACGATCATGATGGCGCTGTCCATGGCCGTCATCGCCTCGGTCATCGGCGCCGGCGGCCTCGGCGACCGCGTCTACCAGGCACTCGCCTCGGTCGACGTCGGCCAGGCCCTCGCCGCCGGCATCCCGATCGTGCTGCTCGCGATCGTCCTCGACCGCGTGACCGGAGCGGCAGGCGACGGCACCACACGCCCGAAGACCATCGGCTGGGCCTACGCCCTGGCCGTCACCGTGGCCGTCGCCCTGGCCGCCCGGCTCCTCGGCCGCCTCGACTGGCCCTCCGGCTGGACCCTGAACATCGCCGAACCGGTCAACCGCGCCGTCGACTGGATGACCAACCACCTCTACTCCGGCGTCCCGGTCATCGGCGGTACGGCCGACTGGGCAGGCCACTTCACCACCTGGGTCCTGGACCCCGTCCGCGGCGGCCTGCAGTGGCTGCCCTGGTGGTCGGTGCTGCTGATCGTCGCCGCGCTGGCCTGGACGATCGGCACCTGGCGCACCGCCCTGACCGCCGTCCTCGCCATGGCCGCGATCGGCGTGCTCGGCGTCTGGGACCCGGCCCTCGACACGCTTTCCCAGGTGCTCGCGGCCGTCGCCGTCACCCTGGTCCTCGGCTTCGCGACCGGCATCGCCGCCGCCCGCAGCGACCGCGTCGAACGCGCGCTGCGCCCGGTCCTGGACGTCTTCCAGACCATGCCGCAGTTCGTGTACCTGATCCCGGTCGTCGCCCTGTTCGGCGTCGGCCGCGCCCCCGCCGTCGCCGCGGCCGTCGTCTACGCGCTGCCCGCCGTCGTCCGGATCACCGCGCAGGGCCTGCGCCAGGTCGACCCGGCCGCGCTGGAGTCGGCCCGCTCGCTCGGCGCGACCGGCCGGCAGCAGCTGTGGCAGGTCCAACTCCCGCTCGCCAAACGGTCGTTGCTGCTCGCCGTCAACCAGGGTGTGGTCCTGGTCCTCGCCGTCGTCATCATCGGCGGCCTGGTCGGCGGCGGCGCCCTCGGCTACAACGTCGCCTTCGGCCTCGCCCAGGGCGACCTCGCGACCGGTCTGGTGGCCGGTGCCGCGATCGTCTGCCTGGGCCTGATGCTCGACCGGGTGACCCAGCCGACCGAGCGACGCGCGGCGAAGGGAGCCTGACATGCGCGCACGTACGACACTCGCGGTGGGCTCGCTGCTGCTGCTGACGGTGACCGGCTGCGGCGCCGCCGACATGACCAAGCAGGCCAGCCCGTTCGCGAACGCCCGGGGCTCGAAGACCGTCACCCTGTCCGTGCAGTCCTGGGTGGGCGCCCAGTCCAACGTCGCCGTCGCCCAGTACATCCTGGAGCACAAGCTGGGCTACCGCGTCGACACCGTCCAGGTCGACGAGGTGCCCGCCTGGGACGCGCTCAGCCAGGGCCGCGTCGACGCCATCCTGGAGGACTGGGGACACCCGGACCAGGAGAAGCGGTACGTCCAGGACAAGAAGACGATCACGCGCGGCGGCGGCCTCGGCGTGACCGGCCACATCGGCTGGTACGTCCCCACCTACCTCGCCAAGCAGCACCCGGACATCACCGACTGGAGGAACCTCGACAAGTACGCCTCCCTCTTCCGCACCGCGGAGAGCGGCGGCAAGGGCCAGCTGATGGACGGCTCCCCGTCGTACGTCACCAACGACAAGGCCCTGGTGAACAACCTGAAGCTGAACTACCAGGTCGTCTTCGCCGGGTCCGAGGCCGCCCAGATCACCCAGATGAAACAGTTCGCCAAGCAGCACAAGCCCTTCCTGACGTACTGGTACGCCCCCCAGTGGCTGTTCAAGAAGGTCCCCATGACGGAGGTGAAGCTGCCGCCGTACAAGGACGGCTGCGACGCGGACGCCGCGAAGGTCGCCTGTGCCTATCCGCACACCCCGCTGCAGAAGTACCTCAACGCCGGCTTCGCCAGGTCGGGCGGCAAGGCGGCGGCCTTCCTGAAGAAGTTCAGCTGGACGACCGAGGACCAGAACGAGGTCTCCCTGATGATCGCCGACCAGAAGCTCTCGCCCCAGGACGCGGCGAGGAAGTGGGCGGACAGCCACCCCGACGTGTGGAAGAAGTGGCTGTCCTGACGCCGTTATCCCTTGAGGGCGTCGGCGAGGTCCCGGACCGCCGCGGTGGCCCGCCGCTGCAGTCCCGGGCCGAACGTGATGCGGGTGGCCCCGAGTTCGCCGAGTTCGGCGGATGAGGGGCCCTCCCCGTCCAGGCGGGCCAGCGCGTTCAGCGGGCCCTGGATGCCGGACCGCAGCAGCGGCAGCACGCCGGCGGGGGCGAGGATCGGATAGATGCAGTCCGCGCCCGCCGCCACGTACAGCGCGGCCCGCTCGATGGCCCGTTCGGGATCCTTGTCGCCGTGCACGAAGACGTCCACGCGGGCGTTGACGAACAGCCGGTCGGCGGCGGCCGAGCGGACCTCGGCGAGGAACTCGGCCTGCTCCTGCGGGTCCTTGAGGACACCCCCGCCCGAGTCCTCGAGGTTGCAGCCGACGGCGCCGGCCTCCAGCAGCCGCTCCACGATCTCCTTCGGCGCGAGCCCGTACCCGCACTCGATGTCCGCCGACACCGGCACGTCCACCGCCCGCGCGATCCGGGCGACCGCGGCGAACATCTCGTCGGCCGGGGTGGCCCCGTCCGCGTACCCGAGCGCGGCGGCCACCCCGGCGCTCGGCGTGGCCAGCGCCGGGAACCCCGCGTCCTCGAACACCCGCGCACTGGCCGCGTCCCAGGGGCCGGGCAGGACCAGCGGATCACCCTGGGGGCGCCTGAGGTGCAGCGCCCGGAACACGTCCACCTTGCTCACGGCTGGTAACCCCCTGGTGGGATCCGACGGCTGACCATGATCCGGTTCCAGCCGTTGATGACGGTGATCAGGCCGATGAGATGGGCGAGGCCGGCCTCGTCGAAGTGCTTGGCGGCGCGCTCGTACACCTCGTCCGGCACAAACCCCTCGGTCAGCACGGTGACCGCCTCGGTCAGCGCGAGCGCGGCCCGCTCCCGTTCGCTGTAGAGGCCCTCGGTCTCCTCCCAGGCGCTCAGAAGCTGGATACGGTCGTCCGACTCCCCGTTCTTCCGGGCCAGCCGGAGGTGCATGTCGAGGCAGAACGCGCAGTGGTTGAGCTGCGAGGCGCGGATCATCACCAGTTCGGCGAGGACCGGATCACCGAGCCCCTTCTTCGCGGCCGCGCTGAGGCCGGACATCGCCCGCCCGACCTCGCGGTCGAGCAGTTGCGTACGGCTCACTTGTGCTGCCCGGGCTGGTAGTGGCCCGGGGTCATCCGCGTGGTCACACCGAACCGGTTCCAGGCGTTGATCACCGTGATCGCGGCGATCAGCTGGGCCAGCTCGGCCTCCCCGAAGTGCGTGGCCGCCTTCTCGTACACCTCGTCCGACACGAATCCGTCGGTCAGGACGGTGATCGCCTCGGTCAGCTCGATCGCCGCCAGCTCCTTCTCCGTGTAGAAGTGCCTCGACTCCTCCCAGGCGCTGAGCTGCACGATCCGCTGCACGCTCTCACCGGCCGCGAGCGCGTCCTTGGTGTGCATGTCGAGGCAGAAGGCGCAGTGGTTGAGCTGCGAGGCGCGGATCTTCACCAGCTCGTACAGCTGGGGGTCGAGCCCCTGCTTGGCGGCGGTGTCCAGCCGGATCATCGCCTTGTAGACCTCGGGCGCGTGCTTGGCCCAGGCAAGTCGCGGGGCCTTCTCGGTGGCGCACTCGACGGTTTCCTCTGCCGCACTCATGCCTTCGACCCTATGAGCGAGGCAGCCCAGGAGTATGGTCCATTTCCATGGCGGAATCCTGGGCCACTCTGGGCGTCGACCTGCACCTCGAACCGGCCGGCTCCGGCGGCCTGCGCCGGGGCCTGACCGACGCCCTGCGCGAGGCCGTCCGCACCGGCCGCCTCGCCCCCGGCACCCGGCTGCCCTCCTCCCGCACCCTCGCCGCCGACCTCGGCATCGCCCGCAACACCGTCGCCGAGGCCTACGCGGACCTGGTGGCGGAGGGCTGGCTCACCGCCCGGCAGGGCTCGGGCACGCGGGTGGCGGACCGTGCCGTCGTCCCGCCGGCGGATGCGGCACCCCGGCGCAGGGAACCCGTCCGCCCCACCTACAGCCTCATCCCCGGCACCCCGGACCTGGCCGCCTTCCCCCGCACGGAGTGGCTCAAGGCCGCCCGCCGCGCCCTGACCACGGCCCCCTACCAGGCCCTCGGCTACGGCGACCCGCGCGGCCGCCCCGAGCTGCGCGAAGCCCTGGCCGGTTATCTCGCCCGCGCCCGGGGCGTGCGCGCCCACCCGGACTCCGTCCTGATCACCGCGGGCTTCTCGCACGCCCTGCGGCTGCTCGGCACGGTGCTGCGGGCGCGGGGGGTGCGCACGGTGGCGGTCGAGTCGTACGGCCTGAAGGTGCACTGGAACCTGCTACGCGCGGCAGGCCTGACGACCCCCGCACTCCCGTACGACCAACTGGGCACCGACACGACCCCGTTGACGGACGCGAGCGCGGTCCTCCTCACCCCCGCCCACCAGTTCCCCATGGGCACGCCCCTGCGCCCCGACCGGCGGGCCGCCGTAGTGGAGTGGGCGCGGCGCACCGGCGGGCTGATCCTGGAGGACGACTACGACGGCGAGTTCCGCTACGACCGCCAGCCCGTCGGCGCCCTGCAGGGCCTCGACCCCGACCGCGTGATCTACTTCGGTACCGCCAGCAAGTCCCTGGCCCCCGGACTGCGACTGGGCTGGATGGTGGTGCCGGCGTCCCTGGCGGAGGAGGCGGCCTCGGCCAAGGGCGGCGTGGACACCGTGGGAGTGCTGGAGCAGCTCACCCTCGCCGAGTTCATCACCTCCGGCGTGTACGACCGCCACGTCCGCTCCTCCCGGCTGCGCTACCGGCGCCGCCGCGACGCCCTCGCCGCCGCCGTCTCCGCCCGCGCCCCCGAGGTGACGGTCACCGGCATCGCCGCCGGCCTGCACGCGGTGCTGCGGCTGCCGGCCGGCATGGAAAAGTCGGTGGTCCAGGCCGCGGCCTGGCAGGGCCTGGCCCTGCACGGCCTCGCCTTCCACCGCCACCCGGAGGCCGTCGCCGAGCCGCTGGACGCGCTGGTGGTGGGCTACGCGACGCCGCCGGACAGCGCGTGGTCGGGGGCGTTGGACGCGCTGTGCAGGGTGTTGCCGTAGGACACCGAGGCGACCTCAGGCTTCCTCGGCCACCACCGGCGCCTCCCCGAACCGGGCCAGCGCCAACGCCCCCACCACGGCCACCAGGAATCCCAGCACCGCCAGCCAGGCGAGCCCCTCCTTCGTGCGGTCGCCCAGCCACACCACGCCCACGGCCGCCGGACCGATGGTCTCGCCGATCACCAAGCCGGCGGTGGCGGTGGTCACGGAACCCCGCTGCAGGGCCGAGGTCAGCAGCATGAACGCCGCGCCTCCTCCGATCAGCAGCGCATAGGCCGCAGGGTTGGTCAGGAGATCCAGCGGCACCAGGCTGTCGATCAGCCGGACCGACACCTCCACCACCCCGAACCCGAAGCCGGCCCCGAGCCCGAGCACGAGCGCCCGGCTCGTGCCGGACAGCCGGCCGCCCGCGAACGCGAGCAGCAGCATGCCGACCGCGACCGCGAGCATCACGTACCGCAACGTGTCCGAACCGTCCTGGTTCCCCTCCGGCCCGGACGCCAGCCCCAGCATCGCGAGGCCTGCGCACACCACGCCCACCGCGCCCCACTCCGTGCCGCTCAGCCGCACCCGCAGCAGCCGCGCCGCGACCACCGCGGTCACCGCCAGGCTGGAGGCCAGCGCCGCGCTGACCGCGTAGATCGGAAGCGACCGCAGTGCCGCGATCTGGAAAAGGAAGCCGAGCCCGTCCAGCGCGAGCCCCGCCAGGTACCGCCACTGCCGCAGCGCCCGCAACAGCAGTGCCGCCTCACCCCCGCCGTCCGTACCGACCGCCCGCGCGGCCACCGCCTGCAACACCGTCGCGGTGCCGAAGCAGACCGCCGCGCCAAGGGCGCACACCATTCCAAAGAGCACAAAGGGACTCTAGGAGAGGGGCGACGTGGCAACCCACTGCGGCCTGCTCTCTTACCGTTCTCTAGGCTGATCCGACAGTCCTACGAACAGGCCGACATGCGGGGGAACACCACGATGGAGAACACGCGCCGCCGGCTGCGCTCGGGCACGGTCGTCCTCGGCGGCATGGGCCTGCTGGCCGCCGCCCTCACCGCCTGCTCCTCCGACCCGGACAAGCGCTGCGTCGACCGCGACAGCTACACCTACGCCAAGGGCTACAAGGTCGTCTCCGAAAAGAACTGCACGTCCTCCTCCCTGAAGACCTCCGTCGACGGCGGCTGGTACTACGGCGGCAGGAAGAAGGGCTCCTGGGTGAGCGGCGGCTCCTTCACCAGGCCCAGGTCGGGTTCGGGCGGCAGCCACGGCGGCAGCGGGGTCCACCGCGGCGGCTTCGGCGGCGGCCACCACAGCTCCGGCGGCTGACGGCACCGGCCCATGGAACGCCGTACCACCACACCCCGTCCGGGCTGGCAGCAGACCGTCGAGGAGCAGGGGCTGATCTACCCCCTCACCCGCCACCCCGACGGCTCCCTGCGCCCCTACTGGGACGAGAGCGCCTACTACGTCTTCACCCTGGCGGAGGTCGAGGCGCTGGAGGAGACCGTCGAGGAACTGCACCGCATGTGCCTCGCGGCCGCCGAGCACATCGTGGCCGAGGACCGGCTCGCCGACCTCGGCATCACCGACCCGGCCGTTGCAGCCGCCGTCACCGAGTCCTGGCGGCGCCGCGCCGAACTCCCCTCCGTCTACGGCCGGTTCGACCTCCGCTACGACGGCACCGGCCCGGCCAGGCTGCTGGAGTACAACGCCGACACCCCGACCTCGCTGGTGGAGGCCGCCTCGCCGCAGTGGTTCTGGATGGAGGAGCGCTTCCCGGGCGCCGACCAGTGGAACTCCCTGCACGAACGCCTCGTCGAGGCCTGGCGGACGCAGGCCGCGCTGCTGCCCCCCGGCAGCCCGCTGCACTTCGCGCACTCCTCGGCCGACGAACTCGGCGAGGACCTGATGACGGTCGCCTACCTGAAGGAGACGGCCGAACAGGCGGGCCTCGACACCGACTGGCTGTCCATGGAGGAGATCGGCTGGGACAGCCTCTCCGGCCGCTTCGTCGACAACCAACTCCGGTTCATCCGAGGCATCTTCAAGCTCTACCCGTGGGAGTGGCTGACCACCGACGCCTTCGGCGGACACGTCCTGGACACCCTCGACAACGGCGGCGGCACCGGCAGCACCCTGTGGATCGAACCCGTCTGGAAGATGCTGCTCAGCAACAAGGCCCTGCTGGCGATCCTCTGGGAGCTGTACCCGGGCCACCCCAACCTCCTCCCCGCCTACCTCGACGGCCCCCGCGAGCTGGCCTCCGCACCCGGCTACGTCGCCAAACCGCTGCTCGGCCGCGAGGGCGAGGGCGTCACCGTGCACCGGCCGGGCGCCCCGGCCGTACTCCGCGACGAGCCCTGCTGCTACCAGCAGCTCGCCCCGCTGCCCGCCTTCGACGGCAACCACGTCGTCCTCGGCGCCTGGGTCGTGCAGGACGAGCCGGCGGGCCTCGGCATCCGTGAGTCCTCCGGCCTGATCACCGACGAGTACGCCCGCTTCCTGCCCCATGTGATCCTCTGACCCCTGCGCCTCAGCCGCTCAGCGCCGCCCGGAACTGCTCCAGCCCCCAGTCCAGGTCCTCCTCACCGATCACCAGCGGCGGAGCGAGTCGTACGGTGGCGCGGTGGGTGTCCTTCACCAGCACCCCGCGGTCCATCAGCCGCTCGGAGACCTCCCTCGCCGTGCCGGCCTTCGGCGCGATGTCCACGCCGGCCCACAGCCCGCGCCCGCGCACCGCCGTCACCGCGCCCGTGTCGAGCAGCGTCCGCAGCTCCCGGTGCATCCGCTCGCCCAGCTCGGCCGCCCGGGCCTGGAACTCGCCCGTGCGCAGCATCGCGATCACCTCCAGCGCCACCGCGCAGGCCAGCGGATTCCCGCCGAACGTCGAGCCGTGCTCGCCCGGCCGGAACACCCCGAGCACCTCCGCGCTCGACACCACCGCCGACACCGGCACGATCCCGCCGCCCAGCGCCTTGCCCAGCACGTACATGTCCGGGACCACCCCCTCGTGCTCGCACGCGAAGGTCCGCCCGGTGCGGCCGAGACCCGACTGGACCTCGTCGGCGACGAACAGCACGTTCCGCTCGCGGGCCAGCTCCCGGACCGCGGGGAGATAGCCGGCCGGCGGCACGATCACCCCGTTCTCGCCCTGGATCGGCTCCAGCAGCACCGCCACGGTGTTCTCCGTCAGCGCCTGACGCATCGCCGTCAGATCGCCGTACGGCACGATCTCGAACCCCGGCGTGTACGGCCCGAAGTCCGCCCGGGCCTCCGGGTCGGTGGAGAAGCTGATGATGGTCGTCGTACGCCCGTGGAAGTTGCCGCCCGCGACCACGATCTTCGCCATCTCCGCGGGCACCCCCTTCACCCGGTACCCCCACTTCCGGGCCGTCTTCACCGCGCTCTCCACCGCCTCCGCGCCGGTGTTCACGGGCAGCACCATCTCCATCCCGCACAGCTCGGCCAGCTCCGTGCAGAACGCCGCGAACCGGTCGTGCAGGAAGGCGCGGGAGGTCAGCGTCACCCGCTCCAGCTGGGCCTTCGCCGCCTCGATCAGCCGCCGGTTGCCGTGCCCGAAGTTCAGCGCCGAGTAGCCCGCCAGCAGGTCCAGATAGCGCCTCCCCTCCACATCCGTCATCCACGCCCCCTCCGCCGTGGCCACGACGACCGGCAGCGGATGGTAGGTGGGCGCACAGTGGGCTTCGGCGGCGGCGACGAGGTCTTCTGCAGCGGTCATGGCCTCTCCCGGAAAGGACGGTGGCCCCCTTCCTATCGTCGCTCGCATGGTGGACGCGGGACCTGCGCCGTCCGGCTCGCCCGGTAGGCTGATCAACGGGTCGTGACTGGCGCGCTGGGATGGGACGGACCATCGGGGAGCGGCCCGAGTGTGATGTGTGCCGTGCGCCTGGGCCGAACGTGAACGCTGTACACACGCCGTCCGGAGGTCCTCATGCCAGAGCAGCAGCCCCTGTCCACCGAGTCCACCGCCTTCCGTGCCGCCCTCGACGTCGTCCGCGCCGTCGAACCGCGCGTCGCCGACGCGATCGGCCAGGAGGTCACCGACCAGCGCGCGATGCTCAAGCTGATCGCCTCCGAGAACTACGCCTCCCCGGCCACGCTCCTGGCCATGGGCAACTGGTTCAGCGACAAGTACGCCGAGGGCACCGTCGGCCGCCGCTTCTACGCCGGCTGCCGCAACGTCGACACCGTGGAGGCCCTGGCCGCCGAGCACGCCCGCGAGCTCTTCGGCGCCCGCCACGCCTACGTCCAGCCGCACTCCGGCATCGACGCCAACCTCGTCGCCTTCTGGGCCGTCCTCGCCGACCGGGTCGAGGCCCCCTTCCTGCAGAAGACCGGCGCCCGCCAGGTCAACGACCTGACCGAGGCCGACTGGGCCGAGCTGCGCCAGGCCTTCGGCAACCAGCGCATGCTCGGCATGTCCCTGGACGCCGGCGGTCACCTCACCCACGGCTTCCGCCCGAACATCTCCGGCAAGATGTTCGACCAGCGCTCCTACGGCACCGACCCGGCGACCGGCCTCATCGACTACGAGGCCCTGCGCGCCCAGGCCCGCGAGTTCAAGCCGCTGATCGTCGTCGCCGGCTACTCGGCGTACCCCCGTCTGGTGAACTTCCGGATCATGCGCGAGATCGCCGACGAGGTCGGCGCGACCCTCATGGTCGACATGGCGCACTTCGCGGGCCTCGTCGCCGGCAAGGTCCTGACCGGCGACTTCGACCCGGTCCCGCACGCCCAGATCGTCACCACCACCACCCACAAGTCGCTGCGCGGCCCGCGCGGCGGCATGGTCCTGTGCGACGACTCCCTCAGGGACCAGGTCGACCGCGGCTGCCCGATGGTCCTCGGCGGCCCGCTGCCCCACGTCATGGCCGCCAAGGCGGTCGCCCTCGCCGAGGCGCGTCAGCCCTCCTTCCAGGACTACGCCCGGCGCATCGTCGACAACTCCCGCGCCCTGGCCGAGGGCCTGATGCGGCGCGGCGCCACCCTGGTCACCGGCGGCACCGACAACCACCTCAACCTGATCGACGTCGCCACCTCCTACGGCCTCACCGGCCGCCAGGCCGAAGCGGCCCTGCTCGACTCGGGCATCGTCACCAACCGCAACGCCATCCCGGCCGACCCCAACGGCGCCTGGTACACCTCCGGCATCCGCATCGGCACCCCCGCGCTCACGACCCGCGGGCTGGGCACGGCGGAGATGGACGAGGTGGCGGGCCTGATCGACCGCGTCCTCACCACCACCGAGCCGGGCACCACCAAGTCGGGCGCCCCGAGCAAGGCGGCCCACGTCCTGGACGAGAAGGTGGCCCAGGAGATCGCCCAGCGGGCGACGGACCTGGTGGCGGGCTTCCCGCTCTACCCGGAGATCGACCTGGGCTGAAGCGCCCCCTGAGAGGCGCGGGGCCGCATCCGATATGCGGCTCCGCCGCGGGGCGCGGGCAACCACGGTGCACGCGCAGTTCCCCACGCACGGAACCCCCCGTGCTCTCTGCAACAATGAAAAACATGGCCTCTGCTGACCGACCCCGCGTGCTCTCCGGCATCCAGCCCACCGCCGGTTCGTTCCACCTCGGCAACTACCTCGGCGCCGTCCGCCAGTGGGTGGCCCTGCAGGAGACCCACGACGCGTTCTACATGGTCGTCGACCTGCACGCGATCACGCTCCCGCAGGACCCGAAGGAGCTGCGGGCCAACACCCGGCTCGCCGCCGCGCAGCTGCTGGCCGCCGGTCTGGACCCGGACCGCTGCACGCTCTTCGTCCAGAGCCACGTCCCCGAGCACGCCCAGCTCGCCTGGATCATGAACTGCCTCACCGGCTTCGGCGAGGCCAGCCGCATGACCCAGTTCAAGGACAAGTCCGCCAAGCAGGGTGCCGAGCGGGCCTCGGTCGGCCTGTTCACGTACCCGATCCTCCAGGTCGCCGACATCCTCCTCTACCAGGCGAACGAGGTGCCGGTCGGCGAGGACCAGCGTCAGCACATCGAGCTGACCCGCGACCTGGCCGAGCGCTTCAACGGCCGCTTCGGGCAGACGTTCACGATCCCGTCGCCGTACATCCTCAAGGAGACGGCGAAGATCTACGACCTGCAGGACCCGTCGATCAAGATGAGCAAGTCGGCGTCCACGCCGAAGGGCCTGATCAACCTGCTCGACGAGCCGAAGACCACCGCCAAGAAGGTCAAGAGCGCCGTCACCGACACCGACACCGTGATCCGCTACGACGCGGAGAACAAGCCGGGCGTGTCGAACCTCCTCACCATCTACTCCACGCTCACCGGCAAGTCGATCGCCGACCTGGAGCGGGAGTACGAGGGCAAGATGTACGGCGCACTCAAGACCGACCTCGCCGAGGTGATGGTCGAGTTCGTGACGCCGTTCCGGGAGCGCACCCATCAGTACCTGGACGACTCCGAGACGCTCGACTCGATCCTGGCCAAGGGCGCGGAGAAGGCGCGCGCGGTCGCCGCGGAGACGCTGGCGCACGCCTACGACCGCGTCGGTTTCCTGCCGGCGAAGCACTGAGGAGCACGGACCGGCGCCGAGGCGCACGACCGTACACACGTCCCGGTCGGCAGAGCGCTGCACATCACTTCCGCTGCGCCTGCCCACGGGACACCCGTGGCCGTACAGTCGATAGCCAACGGCCCGAACGTGACGAAACGGGACGGCCGCGCAGACGACGGACGGACGACAGACGGACGAGAGACCGACGACAGGAGACGACGTGGGGACCGTAACGATCGGCGTGTCGATCGCGGTCCCGGAGCCTCACGGCGGCCTGCTCCAGGAGCGGCGCGCGGGCTTCGGCGACGCCGCGGCTCACGGCATCCCCACGCACGTCACGCTGCTGCCGCCGACCGAGCTCGACGAGAGCGAACTGCCGGCCGTCGAGGCGCACCTCACCGAGGTCGCCGCGGGCGGACGGCCGTTCCCGATGCGGCTGTCCGGCACCGGCACGTTCCGTCCGCTGTCCCCGGTGGTCTACGTCCGTGTCGTCCAGGGAGCCGAGGACTGCACCCTGCTGCAGCAGCGGGTGCGGGCCGCGTCGGGACCGCTGGCGCGGGAGCTGCAGTTCCCGTACCACCCGCATGTCACGGTCGCGCACGGCATCGACGAGGCGGCGATGGACCGTGCCTTCGAGGAACTGGCCGGCTTCGACGCGCAGTGGCCGTGCACGGGTTTCGCCTTGTACGAGCAGGGCGCTGACGGTGTGTGGCGCAAGCTGCGGGAGTACACGTTCGGGGGAACGGTGGTACCGCCGCAGGCCGGTGCGCTGCGTGGAGTGGGCCGCAGCGCGGTGTCGTAGCGAGGCGTGGGGCCTCAGACGGGCAGCCGTCGGAACAGCGCCCTCGGCAGGTGCCGCAGCGCCGCCATCACCAGCCGCAGCGCCCCCGGTACCCACACCACCTCCGAGCGTCTACGCAGACCCAGTTCGATGGCCGTGGCCACCGCCTCCGGGGTCGTGGTGAGAGGTCCTTCTCCCCGGACGTACCCGGGCCGTACGACCATCACGTGCACGCCCGTGCCGTGCAGGGCGTCGCCGAGGCCCTGGGCGAAGGTGTCGAGGCCGGCCTTGCTGGAGCCGTAGATGAAGTCGGCGCGGCGGGCCCGCTCGCCGGCGACGGAGGACAGGACCACGAGGGAGCCGTGCCCCTGGTCCTGCAGGGCGCGGGCGGCGACCAGGCCCGCGGAGACGGCCCCGGTGTAGTTGGTCCGGGCGACCTGGACGGCGCGTACCGGGTCCCGTTCGTCGTGGGCCTGGTCGCCGAGGATGCCGAAGGCGAGCAGCACCAGGTCGATGTCGCCCTCGGCGAAGACCTTGCCGAGGGCCATCTCGTGGGACTCGGGGTCGAGGGCGTCGAAGGCGACGGTACGGACGTGCGCGCCGAGTGCGCGCAGGCTCTCGGCCGCCTGTTCCAGGGCCGGTGAGGGGCGGCCCGCCAGCCATACCGTGCGGGTGCGGCGGGCGATCAGCCGGCGCGTGGTGGCCAGCGCGATCTCGGACGTGCCGCCGAGGACGAGCAGGGACTGGGGGAGGCCGAAGGCGGTGTCTCCAGGCATGTCGGTGACCGTATCGTCCCGATATGAGGGATTAGTTACTGAACATTCGGCCGCTCCACACAATGGGTGATTAGTGGGATGTCTTACGAGCGCGCGGTCAGGGGCAGGAGGGGATCATGGACTGGCTGAAGAGACTCCCCGGCATCGGGCCGATCGTGGTCCGGCTGACGGAGACGCACGCGTGGCACTGCTACGAACGGCTGGACCGGGTGAAGTGGGCACGGCTGGCGGCCGCGATGACGTTCATCAGCTTCGTGGCGCTGTTCCCGCTGCTGACCCTGATCGCCGCGATCAGCGCCGCCACGCTCAGCCCGGACCGGCAGAAGACGGTCGAGCACAAGATCGCCGAGCAGTTCCCCGGCGTCCTCTCCAGCCGGCTGGACCTGACCTCGCTCGTCCACAACGCCGGCACGGTCGGTGTCATCGCGGGTGCCCTGCTGCTGCTCACCGGCATCGGCTGGGTCGGCCAGATGCGGGACTGTCTGCGCGCGGTGTGGGAGCTGCCGGACCAGCAGCAGAATCCGGTGGTGGCCAAGGCCAAGGACGCCGGCATCCTCCTCGGCCTGGGCGGGGCCCTGCTGGTCACGCTCGCCGCGTCCACGCTCGCCTCGGCCGCCGTCGGCCTGGTGTCGCGCCATCTCGGCCTGGCCGCGCACAGCTGGGGGAGCCTGCTGCTGCGGATCGCCGCGTTCGCCGTCGCCGCGTCCGCCGACTTCCTCGTCCTGCTCTACGTCCTGACCCTGCTGCCCGGTGTCGAGCCGCCGCGCCGCCGCCTGGTGGTGGCCGCGCTGCTCGGCGCGGTCGGCTTCGAACTGCTGAAACTGCTGCTGAGCGGCTATATCCAGGGAGTCGCCGCGAAGAGCATGTACGGCGCGTTCGGCGTCCCCGTGGCGCTGCTGCTGTGGATCAACTTCACCGCGAAACTCGTGCTGTTCTGCGCCTCCTGGACGGCGACGCAGGGTACGGAGGCCGAACCCGCCGACGTCACGGACGCGACCGACGGCGCATCAGGTCCGGCAGCGGCCACCGGCGATTGACCAGGAACGCCGCGCCCGCGAGCAGCACCAGCGCCCCGCCGGTGATGGCCGCGGCGGTGCCGACGCCGGATCCGGAGGAGGCGGTGGCACCGGCCACCGGCTTGGTGCCGGATCCCTCCTTGCCCGCCTTCCCGCCGGAAGCGCTGGGCCCCGGGCTCGGCAGCGCGCTCTTCGGCGGCACCAGCTCGCCCACCGGACTGACCTTGCCGGCCGCCTGGAAGCCCCAGTCGAACAGCTTGGCCGTCTCCTTGTAGACCTCGTTGTGCTCAGGCTTCTCCGGATGCATCACCGTGACGAGCAGCACCCTGCCGTTGCGCTCGGCGACCCCGGTGAAGGTGGCGCCCGCGTTGGTGGTGTTGCCGTTCTTCACGCCCGCGATGCCCTGGTAGACGGGCACGTCGCTGTCACCGCTCAGCAGCCGGTCGGTGTTGCGGATCTCGCCCGACTCGAACTTCGCGCTGACGGTCGAGCAGTAGTCGCGGAAGTCCTTCTTCTGCAGCCCGGACCGGGCGATCAGCGTGAGGTCGTACGCCGACGACAGCTGGCCCGGCTCGTCGTAGCCGTCGGGCGAGACCACGTGCGTGTCCCGGGCCTGCAGTTCGCCGGCGTGGTCCTGCATGTCCTTGACGGTCTGTGCGACACCCTGGTTCATCGCGGACAGCACGTGCACCGCGTCGTTGCCCGAGCGCAGGAAGACCCCGAGCCACAGGTCGTGGACGCTGTAGGTGTGCCCCTCCTTTATCCCGACCACGCTGGAGCCGGCGCCCATGCCCGCGAGGTCGGTCGGCGCCACCTTGTGCCGCTCCTCCTTCGGGAAGCGGGGCAACAGGGTGTCCGCGAACAGCATCTTCAGCGTGCTCGCCGGGGGCAGCGGCCAGTGCGCGTTGTGCGCGGCGAGCACCTCCCCGGACTCGGCGTCGGTGACGATCCAGGAGCGCGCGGTGAGGTCCTTCGGCAGCACCGGGACACCGGGCGCGAGATCGACCTGCGTGCCGGGCTGTCCCAGCCGGACACCGCCCACGGTCGACATGCCGGCCGGGGGCGTGGCCGTGGGACTGGCCGGGGGGGACGGGGCGGCGAGGGCGGCGGGCGCGGTGGCGGACAGGGACAGCAGGGTGGCGGAGGTGACCAGCAGGGATCGCCGGCCGGTCTTCTTCGGAGCGGACACGGCCGAGAACGTACCGTTTGCCAGCCGTGAAGTCCCATGACCCACCTCACCCCCGACACGGAACCGGACGGCGAACGGCGATACTGGTCGCATGAAGCTCAGCCGCCCGGTCTCCTGGTTCCTGCTCGCTTTCGGGGTGTGGTCCTGGGTCATCTGGGTCACTTTCGTCAAGAACCTGGTCAAGGACAGCAGCGGGCTCGCCTTCGACAACGGTCACCCGACCGCGTACTTCTGGGTGCACCTGCTGCTGGCGGTCGTTTCCTTCGTATTGGGGACGGTCGTCGGGGTCATCGGGTTGCGCGGACTGCGGGCACTGCGCCGTACGTCATAGCGGAGACCCGGGACTTCGCACCGAGCCCGCCGTCCCCCCTGGCCGAAACCGCTCCCACACCTGTGAAGGCGCTGTGAAACCCGGGGGAAACAGCGCCTCGGTAAGTTCTTTCCCCATCTGGTCAGAAAGCCCTTCCCCCAGGCGAAACCCGTGTGATTAGGTGAGCCGCGCCACTAGGGGAGTGGCGAAATCGTGCTGGCCAGGGGTAGGGCCTCTGAAGGGGCCTGGGGAGGGCACCACCATGCGATCTGTTCGCATGCGCGTTCTCGTGGCACTGCTCGTGCTCGCGATCGCGGGAATCGGCGGCTGGCAACTGCTGCCGTCGCAGGACAACAAGAACAAGACCATCGCGGTCGGTACGACGGACGCCGTCACGGACCTCGACCCGGCGGGCGCCTACGACGCCGGCTCCTGGGCTCTGTTCAGCAATGTCTTCCAGACGCTGCTGACATTCGAGCCGGGTGGCGTCGAGCCGGTCCCGGACGCGGCGAAGAGCTGCGCCTTCCAGGGCAGCGGTCTGCGGACGTACCAGTGCACACTGCGCCCCGGGATCACCTTCCCGAGCGGGCGCACGATGACGGCCGAGGACGTGAAGTACTCGTTCGAGCGGGTCAAGAAGATCAACTCCGATGTCGGTCCGGCGTCGCTGTTCTCCACGCTCGCCTCGGTCACCGCGGACAACGCGACGACCGTCACCTTCCACCTGTCGTCCGCGGACGCCACCTGGCCCCTGAAGGTCGCCACGGGCGCCGGCGCGATCGTGGACAAGGACAAGTACCCGGCCGACTCCCTGCGCAAGGACACCGCCGTCGACGGCACCGGCCCGTACACCCTGACGTCGTACACCGAGAACCAGGAGGCGGTGCTCCAGCCGAACGGCGGCTACAAGGGCTACCTCAGCGGCACCGGCCGCCCGATCGAGCTGCGCTACTACGCGGACTCCGCGAAGCTGTACAGCGCCTGGAAGGCGGGGCAGGTCGACGTCGCCACCCGGGAGCTGCCGCCGGGCGTGCTCTCCGCGCTGAACCCGAGCGACCCCAACCAGCGGGTCACCGAGTCCGACAGCGCCGAGACCCGCAACCTGTACCTCAACACGCGCGCCGGCTCCCCCTTGCACGACGCGCGGGTGCGTCGTGCGATGGCCTGGCTGGTCAACCGCGAGGAGCTCGCCTCGACGGTCTACGAGGGCACGGTCGACCCGCTGTACTCGCTGATCCCGACCGGCATCCCCGGCCACACCACCTCGTTCTTCGACGACTACCCGACGCAGAGCCTGCAGAAGGCGCGCGCGCTGCTCACCCAGGCCGGGGTGTCCCTGCCCGTCCGGTTCACCTTCGGCTACGGCAGGAACCGGGGCGTGGGTGAGCAGGAGGCCGCGGCGCTGAAGAGGCAGCTGGAGGCCGGCGGCCTGTTCAAGGTGGACGTCCAGGGGTACGAGTGGACCGACTTCCAGAAGCGCTGGGCCACCGGGAAGATGGACGCGTGGGCGGTCGGCTGGGTGCCCGACTATCCCGACGCGGACACCTTCGGTGCGGCGCTCGTCGGCACCGGCTCCACGATGAGCACCGGGTACAGCAACAAGCTGGTCGACCATCTCATCCTGGACAGCCAGCAGTACGCCGACCGCAGCCGGGCCGCGAACGACTTCAAGGACATCCAGGCGGACGTCGCCCAGGACGTCCCGCTGATCCCGCTGTGGCAGCGCAAGGAGTACGTGGTCAGCATCGAGGACGTGGGCGGCAGCCAGTACCTCGACGACGGCACGGGTGTCTTCCGCCTGTGGCGTCTGCAGTGGATCTGATCAGCCGCCCTGCTCGTCGCGCCCCTTGGTCCCACTGGTGCCCTCGGTCCCCTTGGTCCGCGGGTCCGGCAGTGCCTTCGTCATGCCGGGCAGGAAGTCCGTGAACAGCTCGTGGATCTCCAGGACCAGGGGGCGCAGCACGCGGAAGCGGGCGAGCGCCACCCCGCGGGCGGTCAGCCGGGCGCCGCGCCGGGCCAGCCGGTAACTGCGCTCGCGCCCTTCCGTCCGGTCGAAGACCCAGTACAGGACGAGGCCCATCTGGGCGAGCCACATCAACTCCGGGAGGACGTCCCGGAGTTCGGCCGGAACCTTGGACCTGGACCCGGCCAGCACCTCGCGGTGGACGGCGATGGCCTGCTCGCGGGCGTGCTCGCTCTCCGGGGAGAAGGGGCTGAGCGGGCTGTCGGGGTCGGCGGCGTTCTTGAAGAACTGCACGGCGAACTCGTGGTAGGGCCGGGCGATGTCGAGCCAGACGGTCAGCACGCCCGCGAGCCGTGCCTCCAGGTCGCTCTCCCGGTCCAGGACCTCGCGGACCGCCCTGCGGTGCTCGGCGGCGATCCGGTCGTAGAAGCCCTGGATCAGGTGTTCCTTGCCCTCGAAGTAGTAGTACGCGTTGCCGACGGAGACCCCGGCCTCCTTGGCGATGGCCCGCATGGTGGTCTTGTCGTACCCGCGCTCCTGGAACAACCGCATCGCGGTCTCGAGGATCAGCGCGCGGGTCTGCTCGGACTTGCTGCTGGGGGAGTCGGCCGTCTCGGGGCCGTCGTTCATCGCGGGCACGGCAAAGAGCCTAACGAGTGACTCGGGTGCCCCGGGTGGTCAGCTCCGGCGGCCCAGTTCCGGGCGCTTGGTGTAGTCCGTGAAGCCGAGGACGTTGCCCCAGGGGTCGGCGAACTCCACGGTCCAGCCGGTGGCCACCTGGAAGACCCCGTCCAGCGGCGGGATGCCGGCGGTGGCCAGCTCACGTGCCGCCGCCCGGGCGTCCGGCACCTCCAGCCAGACGCGCGGCGAGGGCCAGGGCGGGGTCCGGCGGCCCACCGCCTCCTCCGCCTGCAGCAGGATCCCGGGTGTCTCCGCCCCGACCTTCAGCAGCGCGATACCGGCCTCGTCGAAGCGGAACCCCACGGTGAACCCGGCCCGCTCGTAGAAGCCGACGGCCTCGCCGAGGTCGCCGACGGGAAGCAACACGTTGTCGAAACCGAGCAGCTCGTAGGACTCATCGTCTGCCATGTCGTCAGATTAGAGCCGCAGGGAACGCAAAGCGCGCAAACCCGGTCAAAAACGCCCGAGGGCCCCGCTTCCGGAGGATCGGAAGCGGGGCCCTCGGCGCGGGACGGGCAGGATCAGTAGCGGCGCGTGATCAGCGCGCGCTTCACTTCCTGGATCGCCTTGGTGACCTCGATACCGCGCGGGCAGGCGTCCGTGCAGTTGAAGGTGGTACGGCAACGCCACACGCCGTCACGGTCGTTGAGGATCTCCAGGCGCTGCTCGCCCGCCTCGTCACGGCTGTCGAAGATGAAGCGGTGGGCGTTCACGATCGCGGCCGGACCGAAGTACTGGCCGTCGTTCCAGAACACCGGGCAGGAGGAGGTGCAGGCCGCGCAGAGGATGCACTTCGTCGTGTCGTCGAAGCGCTCGCGGTCCTCGGCCGACTGCAGCCGCTCACGGGTCGGCTCGTTCGTGTCCTTGGTGACCAGGAACGGCATGACGTCCCGGTACGCCTGGAAGAACGGCTCCATGTCCACGACCAGGTCCTTCAGGACCGTCAGGCCCTTGATGGGCTCGACCGTGATCGGCTTCTCGGGGTTGATGTCCTTGATCAGCGTCTTGCAGGCAAGGCGGTTCTTGCCGTTGATCCGCATCGCGTCCGAGCCGCAGATGCCGTGCGCGCACGAGCGGCGGAAGGTGAGGGTGCCGTCGAGGTCCCACTTGATCTTGTGGAGGCCGTCGAGGACACGCTCCTTCGGGTCGAGCTCCAGCTGGAAGTCTTCCCAGCTCGCCTCCGCCGAGACCTCCGGGTTGAACCGGCGGACCCGGAAGGTGACCGTGATGTAGGGGGAGTCGGCGAAACCGGGCTCGGGCTTGCCGGCCGCCTCTTCCTTGTCCAGAACAGGGGTAGCCATCAGTACTTACGCTCCATCGGCTGGTAGCGGGTCTGGACGACCGGCTTGTAGTCGAGACGGACGGTTTCCGAGCCGTCGGCGCCGACCTCGCGGTACGCCATGGTGTGACGCATGAAGTTGACGTCGTCGCGGTTCGGGTAGTCCTCGCGGTAGTGACCGCCGCGGGACTCCTTGCGGGCCAGGGCCGACACCGCCATGACCTCGGCCAGCTCGAGCAGGTTGCCCAGCTCGATCGCTTCCAGCAGGTCCGTGTTGAACCGCTTGCCCTTGTCCTGGATCGCCACGTTCTTGTAGCGCTCGCGCAGCTCGGCGATCTTCTCGACGGCCGTCTTGATCGTCTGCTCGGTGCGGAACACCATGACGTTCGCGTCCATGGTCTCCTGCAGCTCGCGGCGGATGGTGGCCACCCGCTCGCTGCCGGTGGAGTTGCGCAGCTGCTCGATCTGCTCGACGACGAAGGCCTCCGGGTTCTCCGGCAGTTCGACGAAGTCGGCCGTGTGGGAGTACTCGGCGGCGGCGATGCCCGCACGGCGGCCGAAGACGTTGATGTCCAGCAGCGAGTTGGTGCCGAGGCGGTTGGCGCCGTGCACGGAGACACAGGCGACCTCGCCGGCCGCGTACAGACCCGGGACGACGGTGGTGTTGTCCGACAGGACCTCACCCTCGACGTTCGTCGGGATGCCGCCCATCGCGTAGTGCGCGGTCGGCTGGATCGGGATCGGGTCCGTGTAGGGCTCGATGCCGAGGTAGGTGCGCGCGAACTCGGTGATGTCCGGCAGCTTGGCGTCCAGCTGCTCCGGCGGGAGGTGGGTCAGGTCGAGGTAGACGTGGTCGCCCTCGGGACCACAGCCACGGCCCTCGCGGATCTCCGTGTAGATGGAGCGGGAGACGACGTCACGGGACGCGAGGTCCTTCATGACCGGCGCGTACTTCTCCATGAAGCGCTCGCCGTCCTTGTTGCGGAGGATGCCGCCCTCACCACGGGCGCCCTCCGTCAGCAGGATGCCCATGCGCCAGATGCCGGTCGGGTGGAACTGGAAGAACTCCATGTCCTCCAGCGGCAGCCCGCGGCGGTAGACGGCGGCCTGGCCGTCACCGGTCAGCGTGTGGGCGTTCGACGTCACCTTGAAGAACTTGCCGGTGCCGCCTGAGGCGTAGATGACCGCCTTCGCCTGGAAGACGTGGATCTCGCCGGTGGCCAGCTCGTACGCCACCACACCGGCCGACTTCTTGACGCCGTCGACCTCGGTGATCAGCTGGTCCAGGACGTAGAACTCGTTGAAGAACTCCACGCCCTCCTTGACGCAGTTCTGGTACAGCGTCTGGAGGATCATGTGGCCGGTGCGGTCCGCGGCGTAGCAGGACCGGCGGACCGGGGCCTCGCCGTGGTTGCGCGAGTGACCGCCGAAGCGGCGCTGGTCGATGGTGCCGTCCTTGGTGCGGTTGAACGGCAGGCCCATCTTCTCCAGGTCGAGGACGGCGTCGATGGCCTCCTTCGCCAGGATCTCGGCGGCGTCCTGGTCGACCAGGTAGTCACCGCCCTTGACCGTGTCGAAGGTGTGCCACTCCCAGTTGTCCTCCTCCACGTTGGCGAGCGCGGCGGCCATACCGCCCTGCGCGGCGCCCGTGTGGGAGCGGGTGGGGTAGAGCTTGGTCAGCACGGCGGTGCGGCTGCGCTTCGTCGCCTCGATGGCGGCACGCATGCCCGCGCCGCCGGCGCCGACGATGACGGTGTCGTACTTGTGGATCTTCATGATTCTCGCAGCCCCGTGCCTAGCGGATGTTCGGGTCGAAGGTGAAGATCACCAGCGTGCCCAGCAGGATGGTCCACACCGTGGCGGTGTACAGCAGGGCCTTCAGCCACATGCGGGAGCTGGCGCGCTCCGCGTAGTCGTTGATGACCGTGCGCAGGCCGTTGGCGCCGTGCAGCATCGCGAGCCACAGCATCAGCAGGTCCCAGACCTGCCACCAGGGGGAGGCCCAGCGGCCGGCCACGAAGGCGAAGCCGATCTTGGAGACGCCGCCGTCCAGCACGAGCTGGATGAGCAGGTGGCCGATGACCAGGATGACCAGCACGATGCCGGACAGGCGCATGAACAGCCAGGCGGCCAGCTCGAAGTTGCCCCGGGTCGACTTCGGGGACTTCTTGGTGCGCTTGCGGGGCGCCTCGATCAGCGGGGCCGGGTTGTCGACGGTGTAGACGGGGGCACCCTCGACGGGGCCGACTCCGGACGCGGTGGTTTCAGTCGTGGACATCGGCGTCAGCTCCCGAACAGGACACGAGCGGCGTGGCCGAGCACGGGGTAGATCGCGCCGGCCATCAGGACGACCCAGACACCCATCACGGTCCAGAACATCTGCTTCTGGTAGCGCGGGCCCTTCGACCAGAAGTCGACGGCGATGACGCGCAGGCCGTTGAGCGCGTGGAAGAGGATGGCGGCGACGAGGCCGTACTCCAGCAGCGCGACGATCGGCGTCTTGTACGTGGCTACGACTTTGTCGTAGTCCTCTGGGGAGACACGCACGAGAGCGGTGTCCAGCACGTGAACGAACAGGAAGAAGAAAATGAGGACGCCGGTGACTCGGTGAGCCACCCAGGACCACATTCCTTCCCGGCCGCGGTACAGCGTTCCAGCCGGCACGGAAGTCCCTCCGGGAGCGGGGATTGGGGCCGCGCCGGCTTCGGTGTCGGGCGGGCCCGGCCGGGTACGGTCCACCGGCCCCCAGCATCGTAGCGAGACGCTGCGCTGTGCCTTACGGGGGGCCTACCTGTGTGATCAAACTGGCACCGGATGGGGGAGCGGGTGGGCGGCACCTGGGGTGGGGTGTCCCGCTATCTCCCCGGTGCCGATGCGTTGTGGCTGGTCGCGCCCCGCGGCGGAGCCGCTGAAGGATGCCGCCCCGCGCCCCTCAGGTAGGTGCCCAGCCTGCTTCTTGCCAGGCGCCGGAGTTCCTCCGCCGCTATCACCCGCTCCTCCTCCGGATCGTTTGTCAATCGTGATCGGATGCCTTCGAGGATCCGGTCGAGGGATTCGTCCGGGTGGGTGTCGCCCAGGTAGATGACGAACGCGTGTCCGAATCTGGCCTCGTAGGCCGCATGGGCCGCGCTCAGGGCCATGTGGGCTGCCGAGTAGGTGTCCTCGGGCAGGTCCGGGAGGGTCTCTCCGGCCAGGGCCTCCGACAGGTCGCTCGGTGACAGGTCGTATGCCGCCTCGTCCGCCGCGGCCAGGAGGGAGTCCAGGTCGGGGTAGGGGCGGTGGTCCGCGACGCGGTGGGACCAGCGCAGGCTGTGGAGGCAGTGCAGCAGGAGGGCGCGTGCCTCGTCGGCGGGTGCCGCGTTGAAGGCATCGAGGGGCTTGGGGAGATACGGAAGACGGTGGGCGGGCAGCGTGGGTCCTCGCGTCACATGTGGCGTGGCAGGGGATGCTGTGAAAGGTGTGTCGTCAGGTTATCGAGAGTGGTCACTGTGTGTCGGTGTGATGCCTGAAATTCACCCGGACGGGAGAGTTTCAGAACGTCTGAGTGACGGGTGAAGCCCGGACCGGTCGTACGTTGGCAGGGTGACCCAGCACAAGCGCCGCGCTTCGGCGCAACAGGTGATACGCAAGCGGGCGGTCGTGGCCGCCGCGGTCGTCGGGACGGTCGCGATCGGCACGGGGGTCGGCGTCTGGGCCTCGTCGGGCGGGGACGGCGGGACGTCGCAAGGGGGTGCGCGGCAGTCGTCGTCCGGCCGGATGGCCGGTACCGCCTCCGGCGGGGCGGCCGCGCCGTCGGCGAGTCCGACGCCCGGCCGGTCCTATCCGCTCTCCCGGGCGCCGCGCACGATACCCGCGGTGCGGTCCCACACTCCGGCGCGCGGGCCCGGCTGGAAGCCGCAGAAGGCGGACCGGGTGGTGATCAGCGACGGGGAGCTGGCCGACGAGGGGCGGCTGGTGGCCGGGGAGCTGGGGCTCACCTACGCGGGGGAGAAGGACGACGTGCGGGCGGGGGACGTCCGGCTGGCGCTCGGTGGCGGGGGCGGGAACCAGGAGTCGTACGCCATGACCGTCCGCGACGGGCGGGTCGACATCAGCGGGCCCGGCGAGGCCGGGGTCTTCTACGGCACCCGCACCCTGAAGCAGGAGGTGCACGGCGGCGGCACGGCCCCGGAGGGGGTCGTACGGGACGAGCCGGCCAAGCCGGTGCGCGGCTTCAATCTGGACATCGCACGCAAACCGTACTCCGCGTCCTGGATAGAGGACCGAATACGGGAGCTGGGGGACCTGAAGTTCAACGAGCTGGGGCTGCACTTCTCCGACGACCAGGCCTTCCGGATCGAGTCCAGCACCCACCCCGAGATCGTCTCGCCGAACCATCTGACCAAGGCGCAGGTCAAGCGGATCGTGGACCTGGCGAACAGCCGGCACATCACCGTCGTGCCCGAGATCGACTCGCCGGGGCACCTGGGCGCCGTCCTCGCCGCCCATCCGGACCTTCAGCTGCGCAACGCGAGCGGGGTCGCCACCAAGGGCGCCATCGACATCTCCAAGCCCGCCTCCGCGAAGCTCGTGGACGATCTGCTGAACGAGTACGCGGGGCTGTTCACCGGCAGCCAGTGGCACCTCGGCGGCGACGAGTACCAGGCGCTGACCGTGAAGGCCCCCCAGGTCTCCTATCCGCAGCTCGCGGCCGCCGCCCGGCAGAAGTACGGCTCCGGCGGCACCGTCGCCGACCTCGCCACCGGCTGGCTGAACGACCGCGCCGCCACCGTCCGCGCCCACGGCAGGACCATGCGCGCCTGGAACGACGGCTTCTACCGCGGTACGTCCGTGCAGGCGGCCAAGGACCTCCAGGTCGCCTACTGGACCGGCAAGGAGATCGGCGCCCGGCAGCCGGTCGCGTACCTGAGCGCGGGCCGGAAGGTCATCAACTACAACGACGAGTTCCTCTACTACGTCCTCGGCCAGCCGCAGACCTTCGTCTATCCCACCGGGCAGCGGATCTACGAGCAGTGGAACCCGCGGGTGCTGCGCGGCACGACCGCCGTACCGGCGAGCTACGACGGCCAGATCCTCGGCGGGTCGTTCGCGGTCTGGAGCGACTTCCCGAACGCCCAGACCGAGGCCCAGGTCGCGGCCGGCATCCGGATGCCCCTGCGGGCCACCGCCCAGAAGCTGTGGGACCCGGGCGCGCCGGCGTTGTCCTGGACCGGCTTCCGGAACCTGGCGAACCGGCTGGGCTGACTTGGCTCAAAACATCCGCTGTGACACTCCCGCGCCGTATCACGCAGTAAAGGGAAGTGCGGGCTCCGTAACGGTCGGCGCCCCGGCGAGGGAGACAATTCATGAGCCTCGTGGAACGGATCGCACAGGCCGACGAACGCGGACTGGCCGCCAGTGGGCTGGCTTGTTTGGATCGGTGCCTGCCGCTGCTCGGCGCCGACGACGAGCTGCTGCGGCCGCTGTGGGCGAGCCTTGCCGACGGCTCGGACTGGGCCGCGAGCCTGGAGAAGGCCCGGGATGCCCTCGGCGCCGAGGAGCCCGGCGACGACGAGGCCGCGCGGCTGGCCCGCCGCATGCTGCAGGCGGCCCCGGCCGAGCGCACCGCCGACGCGGTACGGCCCTGGGCCGACGCCTGCTCGGTCGCATCCCTGCGCATACACCGGCTGCTCGACCCCGCCGCGGACGGTACGTCGGCGACCGAGGGACTCGACGCCGGGCGGGCCGGGGACACCGAGGATCTGCCTCCGCTGGTCGCGGCGGAGCTGCGCCGGCAGACGGCGGTGCTGGACCTCCTCGCCGAGCACGGCCCCAACGGCCTGCGCCGCGCCCTGGACCTGTCGATCGAGGGACGGCGGATCCTGCGCGCGGTGGTGTCACGGCGGGCCCGCAGCGGGGCCTGAGCAGCGCCGCGGCTACGGCGATCCGACGGTCAAACCCCTCTGTGTGCGCGAGTCCTGTGCCTGTCGTGCGGTGGACGTGGGGTAGTTCCGCGACGGTTGCCGATACGTTTCGGAATGGCGTGACGGATGATCGGTCCGGCTCGCTCTTCCCTATGTGACAGCCCAGTACGTGACAGCACAGCAGGAGACCAGGCCGCACGCCGCGGCGAAGCCCGTGCGGTGGGCCGCGGACGCCGTGGCGACCATGCGCGAGGGCGCGCGGGTGCGGCTCGACTACTCGGCGCAGAGCCTGTGGCGGGTGGACCGGATGATCGAGGAGATCCGGCGCGAGGGACCGCCGTACGCCGCCGTCGAGAGCGTGCTGCGCGGCTTCGGCGCCTACGCCGGTGAGGTGATCGTCCGGCAGAGCGGCGCCGAGTGGTGGACGACCGGCGGCGACCACTGGGTGCGCACCCCCGACGGCCGGCTCTGGGACCCCATCGAGGAGGCCCGGCGCGTCTACGACGGCCAGGGCTCGCTGCGCCTGCTCTGCCGGGACGCCACGGGCTCGCGCTGACGGCCGGCGACCCACCGGAGCGCCACTTCCGCCTTCGGCAAGGCACATCGCCTCGCTGTGACACTTCTGTGAGGTCCGACGCTGATCATCGTGGAGGGCGGAGACACGGCCGGAGCGTGTCGGACCGTGAGGGACGTGCCACGCAGTGGCCATGAACTCGGCGCGAACGAGGACGTCTTGGGCCAGGCAGGGGAACCCCGCCGCCCGCAGCCGCGGGACGGGGAGCTGGGTGCGGCCGTCGCGCTGGCCCAGGACGGCGACGAGACCGCCTTCGCGGTCGCCTACCGGATCGTGCAGCCCGGCCTGCTCGGCTATCTGCGGGGCCTGGTCGGCGAGGACGCCGAGGACGTGGCGTCCGAGGCCTGGCTGGAGATCGCCCGCGACCTGGGCCGCTTCAGGGGCGACGGCGCCGGCTTCCGCGGCTGGACCGCGACCATCGCGAGGTACCGCGCCCTGGACCATCTGCGCCGCCGGCGGGTACGGCCCCAGGCCGCGCCGCTGGAGCACGACGTGCTGGAGCTGCCCGGCCGGCTCGACACCCACGACCAGGCCGTGGAGTCGCTGTCGACCGCACGGGCGCTGGAGCTGGTGCGCACCCTGCCGCGCGACCAGGCCGAGGCCGTACTGCTCCGGGTGGTCGTCGGTCTCGACGGCCCGGCCGCCGCACGCGTCCTCGGCAAGCGCCCCGGTGCCGTCCGCACGGCCGCGCACCGCGGGCTGAAACGCCTCGCCGGGCAGCTGGGCGTCCGGGACGCGGCGGACCAGGGCGTGACGGACGGCGGCACCCGGACGCTGGGTGAGTCGACATGAACGGTCCCGGCCGCGAGCCGTATGGACACGGGAGGGCGGTCGGTCCCGGAGCCCGCACGAGGCCCGGGAGGCGGTACGTCTGCGGTGAGCCGGACGAGGGCGGGAACGGGCATGGGTGAACGGCGCAGCGGCGACGGCCCCTTCGGCCGCCGGCGCGCGCACCCCGGCGGCACCCTCTTCGCACCGGGCCAGGCCCATGCGGACCAGGCCGACGAGGACCGTGCGGACTCCCGGTTCGAGGAGCGGCTCGGTGCCGCCCTGCGTGCCCGCGGCGTCGACGCCGAGGCCGAGCGCCGGGCCGTGGCCGCCTTCCGCGCCGCCCACGCGACGCAGGCGTCCCGCGCCCGCACCCGGCGCCGGGACGACTGGCGGCCCGCCGCGCCGAGGCGTGCCCGGGTGTCGCTGAAGGCCGCGCTCTCGGTGGTGCTCGCGAGCCTCACGCTGGGCGGTGTCGCCTTCGCGGCGATCGGCTCCGCCGGATCCGGCACCCACGGCCGCCCCGGCACCTCGCATCCGGCCCACCAGCGGGCGAGCACCCCGCACCGGCCGTCCGCTCCCGGCACGTCCGCCGGGACCGTCGGGCCGCCGTCCGGCATCCCGTCCACGCGCCCGCACCATCCGGACACCGCCCGGGACACCGTGGCCCACTGCCGTACCTACGAGCGGGCCGGGGACCGGGGCGCCGCCCTGGACGCGACGGCCTGGCAGCGGCTCGTCGGGGCGGCGGGCGGCGAGGACAAGGTGGCGGCCTACTGCGCGGCCCAGATGAAAGCCGCACAGGGGAAGAAGAGCGACAACAGCGGCAACGGCGCCGGAAAAGGCGGCAGTTCGGACCGTAGGGCCCCCGGGAAGAAGTAGCCCTCGCCACCCGGGCGTACCGCGAAAGGCAACGGCCGGGGCCGCCACCCCCCACAGGAGAGGCCCCGGCCGTCGCGCTGACGGGCCGCGAGCGGCCCGTACTCTCTACAGCGCCGTGCGTGCTGTTTCTGTCACACCCGGCCACCGCCGAACCTCACCCTGCGCACATCCGCACCCGGTCACGAGTTAGTTGCATCTTCTACGGACATGGACGTGGAACGGTTTCACGCCGTAACGTGCCTTTCGCGCCGACCGGGACAGAGGCGTAAAGGGAGTCAGGTGCTGGGGGACGACGCGGAGCTGACCGCCGCGGTGCGATCGGCGCAGGACGGTGACGAGACCGCGTTCCGTACTGTGTACCGCGCGGTGCATCCACGGCTGCTCGGATACGTACGCACGCTGGTCGGCGATCCGGATGCCGAGGACGTGGCGTCCGAGGCCTGGCTGCAGATCGCCCGCGACCTCGACCGGTTCAGCGGGGACGCCGACCGCTTCCGCGGCTGGGCCGCCCGGATAGCCCGCAACCGCGCCCTGGACCACATACGCATGCGCGGCCGCCGTCCCGCCATAGGCGGCGACGAGACGGAACTGACCGGCCGGGCCGCCGAGTCCGACACGGCCGGCGAGGCCCTCGAGGCCCTGACCACCGACAGCACCCTCTCCCTCATCGCCCGGCTGCCCCAGGAGCAGGCCGAGGCGGTCGTCCTGCGGGTCGTGGTCGGCCTCGACGCCAAGAGCGCCGCCGAGACCCTCGGCAAACGCGCCGGTGCCGTCCGCACCGCGGCGCACCGCGGCCTGAAGCGGCTCGCGGAGCTGCTCGGCGACGATCCGGAATCGGCGGGCGTGCTCGACGCGCTCCCGCCCCAGCGAGAACCGCGCGGCCGCGCGGTGTCGTCCGCAACTGTGACGGATACGCGTGCGCGGACGCAGAAGGACATGTGATGGCCGACGAGCAGTACAAGTGGCTGAACCGTGAGACGGCGGAACGCCTGCTGCGCGGTGAGCCGCTGGAAGCCGTCGACGCCTCCACCCGTGACCAGGCCGAACGCCTCTCCCGGGCACTCGGCGCGCTGACCTCTCGGACGGCCCCCGCCACCGGTGAACTCGCCGGCGAGGAGGCCGCCCTGGCCGCGTTCCGCAAGGCCCGCGAGGCCGCCGTCGCCGAAGGGCCCGCCGTCGGCCGTGCCGAGGACACCTCCGGCCTGCCCGTGCCCGGCAGCGACGCGAGGCTGGTCCGCATCGCCGCCCCGGCCTGTACCGGAATGCCCGTCCGCCGCCCCCGCTGGGGCCGCCCCGTGCGGCTGGCGCTGGCCGCGGCGGTGGCCGTGGGCACGGTCGGCGGGGTCGCCGTGGCCGCCGGTACCGGGATGCTGCCCACGCCCTTCGGGCCCGAGCGCCCCGCCGCCTCCGTCTCCGCCGACCCCTCCTCCCCGACGCCGCTGGCCTCGGTGCCACAGGGCAGCCCGGGTGCGACTTCGGGGCCCGGCACGCCGAGCGGCAGCGCGGGCACGAACCGCGGCGGCACCTCCGGCGAGGCCGTGGTACCGGGCGACGGCAACGGCCGGAGCACCTCTCCCGGCACCGGCGACTCCTCCGGCACCCCCGGCGGCCGGTGGCGGGACGTGGCCTCGGCCTGCCGGGACATCCGCGACGGCAAGGAGCTGGACTCCGGCCGCCGGCGCGCCCTGGAGCACCTGGCGGGCGGCAGCGGCCGGGTGAGCCGGTACTGCAAGGTCGTCCTGGCCACCGTCGACTCGGCCGACGGCGCGGCGGGCGGCGGCAAGGGCGACGAGAACGGCAACAAGGGCAAGGGCAACGGAAACGGCCAGGGCGGCGACGAGGAAGGCAACCCCGGCCACGGCGGTGACGGTCACCACGGCTGGGGCGGCAACCCCGGCAAGGGCAACGGCGGCAAGGGCAACGGCGGCAAGGGCAACGGCGGCAAGGGCAACGGCGGTGGCAGGGGCCGGCACGGCGACGATGTCGCGCCCGCTCCCACGGCCTTCGCCCCGGCCCACCCCACCCGGACCACCGGCACCCGACTCGGCCCGACGCCGAGCCCGACGTACACCGCCCTCTGATCCGACCGGATCGGAGGATGATCCGGTCGGCCCGCAGTCCGCTCAGGCGGTCGGTGCACTCCCCCCTTCCCCTCCGTCCCCCCTTCCCCTCCGTCCCCCTTTACCCATCTGACCTGCGCTTTTGCGGGCCGCGAAAATTTCTTCGCGCGGGGTGTGACGTTTTTGGCACCCGGTACGCAGTACTGAGTGAGCCGACTGGTCATCGGCCGTCGCACTGAGCCGGGGTTCCCCCCGTACCCACGGCTCGTGCACCTGGCGCGGGGGGGGCCCCGGGCCCCCGGCCCCCCCCCCCCCCCCCCCCCCCCCCCCCCCCCGGGCCCCCCCCCCCCCCCCCCCCCCCCCCGCGGCCCCCCCCCCCCGGCTGGG
>NZ_JBSHAY010000009.1:249063-292642 GCF_053611725.1 Streptomyces sp. NPDC054783
TTTACTGGGCCGGCCCCTGTGCGGGGGGTGCCCCCCGCCCCCCCCGGTTGTTCAAGGGGGCGGGGGGGTAACAGGCCCCCCGGGCCCCCCCCGCGCCCCGCAATCCCCCCTCACCAGTGGACGACCACCTTGTCGCCCACCCGCACCTGAGCGAAGAGCCGCTGGATCGCCGTCTGGTCCCGGACGTTCACGCACCCGTGCGAGGCTCCCGCGTAGCCGCGCGCCGCGAAGTCGTACGAATAGTGCACGGCCTCGCCGCCGCTGAAGAACATCGCGTACGGCATCGGCGAGTGGTAGAGCGTCGACACCCAGTTCCGCTCCTTGCGGTAGACGTGAAAGACACCCTCTCGGGTCGGCGTGTACTGCGCCCCGAACCGCACCGCCGTCGTCGAGAGCGTCCGCCCGCCGACCATCCAGCGCAGCGTCCGCGTCGTCTTGTCGATGCACAGCACGCGCCCGGTCATACAGCGCGGATCGGGCGCGCCGGCCGGCTGACCACCCATCAGGTACAGCTCCCACGTGCCGGGCTGGTGGGTCATCCCCACCAGCCGCTGCCAGGTGACGGTGTCCGTCCGCCCGGTCCGCGGCAGCCCGCGCTTGCCCTGGAACCCCTGGACGGCCTGCTCGGTCGGAGCGTCGTACGACCCCGTCGGCCCGTCGAACAGCCAGCCCAGCTGGCGCAGCCGGGCCTGCAGATCCCGTACGCCCACCCCGCTGTCGCCGCGCGAGTACATCGGCAGGGGAACGGGCGCGGGAGCCGGCGCGGCCGGGGAGGGCAGCCGGGGAGCGGGCGTGGCGGAGGTCGGCTGCTCCGTCCGGGTGGGCCGTGCCGGGCGGCTTTCCAGGGACGGCGCCGGGCTCTGGGCGTACACCGGGGCCCGGGGCTTGCCGTCGGCGTCCGTGGGCTGCACGGTGCAGCCGCACAGGGCGGTGAGGGCGGCGAGTGCGGTGGCCGACGTGAGGACGGCGGGTCTTCGCGAGATCGTCATGCCGGGATGCTTCCCCGCGTGACCGCCGCCGAACGACGGGGCATGGTGAGGGGTGACAAGACGTACTCCGGAGGCATCCATGACGCGTGAGTCCGAGTCGGGACTGCCCATCGAGCCCCTCTACGGGCCGCGGGACCTGCAGGGCTGGGACCCGGCCGGGAGACTGGGCGAACCGGGCATGTACCCCTTCACCCGCGGGGTCTACCCGACCATGTACACCGGCCGCCCCTGGACCATGCGCCAGTACGCGGGCTTCGGCACGGCCGCCGAATCCAACGCCCGCTACCGGCAGCTGATCGCCCACGGCACCACGGGCCTCTCGGTCGCCTTCGACCTGCCCACCCAGATGGGCCACGACTCCGACGCGCCCCTCGCACACGGCGAGGTCGGCAAGGTGGGCGTGGCGATCGACTCGATCGAGGACATGCGGGTGCTGTTCGACGGCATCCCGCTCGACCAGGTCTCCACGTCGATGACGATCAACGCCCCGGCCGCCCTCCTCCTGCTCCTCTACCAGCTGGTGGCGGAGGAACAGGGCGCGCGCGCCGACCAGCTGACGGGCACGATCCAGAACGACGTGCTGAAGGAGTACATCGCGCGGGGGACGTACATCTTCCCGCCGAAGCCGTCCCTGCGCCTGACGGCGGACATCTTCAAGTACTGCACCGCCGAGATCCCGAAGTGGAACACGATCTCGATCTCCGGCTACCACATGGCCGAGGCCGGGGCGTCGCCCGTCCAGGAGATCGCCTTCACCCTGGCGGACGGCATCGAGTACGTCCGCACGGCGGTCGCGGCCGGCATGTCCGTCGACGACTTCGCGCCGCGCCTGTCCTTCTTCTTCGTGGCCCGTACGACGCTGCTGGAGGAGGTCGCCAAGTTCCGCGCCGCCCGCAGGATCTGGGCGCGGGTGATGCGGGAGGAGTTCGGCGCCCGGAACCCCAAGTCCCTGATGCTCCGCTTCCACACCCAGACGGCGGGCGTCCAGCTGACGGCCCAGCAGCCGGAGGTGAACCTGGTCCGGGTCGCGGTGCAGGCCCTGGCCGCGGTGCTGGGCGGTACCCAGTCCCTGCACACCAACTCCTTCGACGAGGCGATCGCGCTGCCGACCGACAAGTCCGCCCGGCTGGCCCTGCGCACCCAGCAGGTGCTGGCCCACGAGACGGACGTGACGGCGACGGTGGATCCCTTCGCGGGGTCGTACGCGGTGGAGCGGATGACGGACGACGTGGAGGAGGCGGCCGTCGATCTGATGCGGCGGGTGGAGGATCTGGGCGGGGCGGTCGCGGCGATCGAGCGGGGCTTCCAGAAGGCCGAGATCGAGCGGAACGCGTACCGGATCGCCCAGGAGACGGACTGCGCGGAGCGGGTTGTCGTAGGTGTGAACCGCTTCCGACTGGACGAGGAGGAGCCGTACGAACCCCTGCGCGTCGACCCGGCCATCGAGGCCCGGCAGGCGGAACGCCTGGACAAGCTCCGGGCCGAGCGGGACCAGCGGGCGGTGGACTCGGCGCTGGACGCGCTGCGGAAGGCGGCGGAGGGGGAGGAGAACGTCCTGTACCCGATGAAGGAGGCGCTGCGGGGGCGGGCGACGGTGGGGGAGGTGTGCAACGCGCTGCGGGGGGTTTGGGGGGCGTATGAGCCCTCGGAGGCGTTCTGACTCCCCGGAACCGGAGTGTCAGACCCCCGTGCGACACTCCTTTCCATGTTCGGCGTCATCGACCTCCCCACCTATCTGGCAGGACTCGTCCTGATCGTCCTGCTGCCCGGGCCCAACTCCCTCTACGTCCTCTCCGTGGCCGCCCGGCGCGGCGTGCGGGCCGGTTACACCGCGGCCGCCGGGGTGTGGTGCGGGGACACCGTGCTCATGACGCTGTCCGCCGCCGGGGTCGCCTCGCTGCTCAAGGCCAACGCTCTGCTCTTCGGGATCGTGAAGTACGCCGGTGCCGGATATCTGACCTGGCTGGCGATCGGGATGCTGCGGGCCGCCTGGCAGATGTGGCGGACCCGCAGAGAGCAGGCCGTGGCGGAGGACACCCCGTCCGGCACCGGAGATGAGCGGCCCTTCCGGCGGGCGTTCGTCGTCAGTCTCTTCAACCCCAAGGCGATCCTGTTCTTCGTCGCCTTCTTCGTGCAGTTCGTGGACCCGGGCTATGCCTATCCGGCCCTGTCCTTCGTCGTCCTCGGCGCCTTCGCCCAGCTGGCCAGCTTCCTCTATCTCAGCGCCCTGATATTCAGCGGCACGCGCCTCGCCGCCGCGTTCCGCCGCCGCAAGCGCCTGTCGGCGACGGCCACTTCGGTGGCGGGCGCGCTGTTCCTGGGGTTCGCCGTGAAGCTGACGCTGGCCAGCGCGTAAGGCAGGGTCAGAAGCCGGCCTCGGCCAGGTAGGCCCCGACCCCGTCCGACGAGTCTCCCGCCCAGCCCACATAGCCGTCCGGGCGGATCAGGAAGGTGCCCGGGCCGTAGGAAACGCACCCCCCTGGACCGCCGACGCGTCGCCGACACCGCCCTGCGGCTGCTCAACGAGGTCGGCCTGGACGGCCTGACCCTGCGCGCCATCGCCAAGGAACTGGACGTCAAGGCGCCCGCGCTGTACTGGCACTTCAAGGACAAGCAGGCGCGCTGCTGGACGAGATGGCGACGGAGATGTACCGGCGGATGGCCGCCGGTACCGCGCTCGATCCCGCCGACAGCTGGCAGGAGCGGCTGCTCAAGGCCGGCCGCGGACTGCGGACCGCGCTGCTCGGCTACCGCGACGGCGCCAAGGTCTTCAGCGGCTCACGCTTCACGGGCACGGAGCACGCCCCCCAGCAGGAGGCCGGCCTGCGGCTGCTGACGGAGGCCGGATTCAGCCTCGCCCAGGCCGTCCACGCGGGCCGCACGGTGAACGCGTACACCATCGGCTTCGTCACCGAGGAGCAGGGCGTACAGCCCCTCCCGGGCGAACGCCGGGAGGGGTACGACATCGAGGAACGCGCCCGGCGGCCGGCCGGCCACCCGCTCGCCGCCGAGGCCGGCAAGCTGCTCTTCGACGGCTACGACGAGCAGTTCGAGGAGGGGCTGGCGATCGTGGTCGCGGGGATCGGGGCGCGGTACGGGATCGGCTGAGCGGCGATCAGCGCCGGGCGGCGCGTGCCCGGCTGCGTGCCCGGCGGATCGCCCGGGTGACCATCGGCGGGAGCAGGTCCACGGCAATCCGGCGGCCCCGGCCCGGGCCGCGCCGCGGCGCGCGCCTGGCCGGCGTCTGCGCGGGAGAGGGAGAGGCCGCCGAGGCCTCCTGGGGCACCGGTGCCGGCTCCGGCTCCGCGTCCGCGTGCTTGGAGGGCGGGAACTCCGGCGCCCGCATCCCCTTCGACTTCAGCCGGACGATCCGGTGCCCGGCGGCCTCCTGGACGCTCAGGTGGCAGTCGGACCGCTCCCGCACCATGGCCAGCAGTTCCTCCTGGACCGGCTCCGGGTCGCCCCAGGTGCCGTAGAGCTTCTGGGTGCTCAGACATATCGGGCGCAGGCCGCGGTTGAGCACGGCCTCCCAGGTGGCGATGGAGACTCCGGGGGTGTGCTCGGAGCGGAAGTCGTCCAGGACGACGATCCCGTCCGGGAGCAGCAGATCGCGGGCGGTTCCGATGTCGCCGTGCACATGTTCGTACAGGTGGGAGGCGTCGATGTGCACGAACCGGCAGGAGTCCGGCTCGACCTCGCCGGGCACCAGCGAGCTGGGGCCCTGCAGCACACGGGGCAGTTCGTCGTGGAAGGAGAGGTAGTTGTCCTCGAAGACGCGCCGGGTCAGCGCGCTGTACGACTTCGACGACTCCGCCTGGTTGGCGTCGTCCGGCGCGTCGCCCTCGAAGAGGTCGCACACCGTGTACCTCTCGCCCGGCTGCTGGTGCCGGCCGGTGAAGATCGCGCTCTTGCCCATGTAGACCCCGACTTCGAGCAGGTCACCTCGTATCTCGGTGGTCTCCTGCCGGTTCAGGAACCAGTCGAAGAGCAGCTGGTCGAGCACCGGGAACCAGCCGGGGACGTCGTCGAGACGGCGGGGCGGTCGGGTCGCTTCCTGGATGGTGGCCATGCGGGGTGGGCACTCCCTCGGTACGGCGGCTGTGGGTTCCCTGCGGGGGGCCTGTGAGGCAAGGGCTTTACGGTGCCTGCCCGAGGAGCAGGTTCAGAACCCAAGACCAGGTGAACGGCTGCCCAACTTCCGCTCCTTCAGTGCCCGCTTCAGCCGCGGCCCGAACGGCCTCTCCACGAACCGGTGGATCAGCCAGGCCAGCACCAGCATGCCGAGCACGGTCACCGCGAGCGTCGGCCACGCGGGCAGGCCGAGTCCCCGGTGCAGCACCCGTATGACGAACCAGCCGAGGTGCTCGTGGACCAGGTAGAACGGGTACGTCAGCGCGCCCGCCGTGACCAGCCACGACCAGGAGGCCCAGCGCGTCCAGCCCAGCGCCACGGCGGCGACGGCCGCGAAGGCGACGGTGACGATCAGGACGACGACGTAGGGGTCACGGTGCGGGTGCGGACCCCACAGGCCACGCGTGGCCTCGCTCTGGGCGAGCAGCCAGGACATCGCGACTATGCCCCACGCGAGCAGGTCACTGCCGAAGCGGTGTATCAGGTACAGCGCCAGACCGCCTATGAAGAACGGGGCGTACTCGGGCATGACGACCTGGTTCAGCAGCTCGTTGCCGGACGAGTGGCACAGGACGGCCGCCACGGTCCACACGCACGCGAACAGCACCACCCGGCGGTAGGTCACCCCTCGCAGGACGACGAGCAGCGCGAACAGCACGTAGAAGCGCACCTCGACCCAGAGCGTCCAGCACACGCCCAGCACCCGGGTCGCGCCCATCGGCTGCTGGAGCATCGTCAGGTTGACCAGGAACTCGTCGAGCCGGACCGCGTGGACGACGACGGGCAGGGCCAGGGACGCCAACGTGACCAGGACCAGGGCCACCCAGTACGCGGGGTACAGGCGGGAGACCCTGGAGCGGAAGAAGTCACCGAGGGTGCGGCCCCAGCTGCTCATGCAGATCACGAAACCGCTGATGACGAAGAAGAACTGCACGCCGAAATTGCCGTACACGGCGGCCCGGGACAGGGTCGGGAAGAGGTGGGCCGGACTCCCGTGCCAGGAAGCGGAGACCGTGCCGCCGCGGCCCGTGTAGTGGTAGAGGCAGACCATCAGCGCGGCGACGAGCCGCAGACCGTCCAGGGCGAGCAGACGGCTCCGGGGCCTGGAGACGGGGGCCGTTCCGGGGGCGGCGGGAACGGGAGCGGCGGTGAGGGCGGGGGATGAAGCAACCATGGTGTGGGGCGCCTTGCCAGGGTTTCGGCGCCTCACACCCACGACCGGGCCGTTCGGCACACTGTTCGTCAACTGGTCGGTGAACGTTCACTCGGTGGTGTCAGCGGCGCACCGAATTGCGCAGACTGCGCGCCTTCTTCGCCATCCGGCGGACCGTCGGGTTGCGCGGGATGAACGCCAGCTGGGCCGGCACCCCGCCGGGCAGGGCCAGCGAGGACAGGCGTCGGCGCTTGAAGTAGCGCAGGGTGCGCTGGTTCAGGTTCCGCGCCAGCCAGACCTCGGCCTCCGGGCGCAGGCTCGGGTAGATCTTCGGCTGCATCGCGAAGCCCACCGCGCGGATCAGCGCGCCGAGCGTGTCCACGTCCATGCCGGCGCGCTGCTCGGTCACCGCGCCGCGGTCGCCCAGGGCGGGCAGCAGCGCGTCGACGATGGTCACCGGGACGCGGTTGCTGTTCTCGTACGGCGTCAGCTGCTCCAGCAGCACCTCGGTGCCGATCCGGGCGACCGGCAGGCCGTACAGGGCCTTGGCCGTGAGCAGGGCGGTGGAGAAGCAGCCGACGACCAGCGCCGGACGCATGCGCTGGTACAGCACCTCGGCCAGGACCGGGGTGTCGAGCACGGTCAGCTCCACCTTCAGCCGCTCCGCCTCCTGCTCCAGCAGGCGGGTGAAGCGGGCCGGGGCGGACGGGTGCGGCTTGAACACCACCTTGGTGTGCCCGAGCGCGGCCGCGCCCTTCAGCATCCGCACATGCAGGTTCTCCTCCTGCTCGGCGGTGAGGATGTCCAGCGCGGACAGGTACTGGCCGAGCAGCAGCGCCGGCTCCTCGATGTCCGGCAGCTCGGCGCCGGCCGGCGCCAGTTCGGCGAGGACCTTGGTGAAGGCGGCCGTCTGCACGAGCTCGCCCTCGACACCGAACTCGGTCAGCAGCAGCGGCTTCAGGCCCGGCACCAGGTCCAGGTGCAGCACCCGGTCCACGCGGGTGCCGACCAGCGGGTCGATCTTGTTGCGGGTGGGGCCGTAGCTCATCAGGCCGTCGGCGTAGACCGTCACCGGCGCGCCGGTGAAGATCTGCGCGAGCGCCAGGGAGGGGTTGACCTGGATCGACTCGACGGCCAGCTCCACCTCCTCGTCGCCGAGTTGCCACTCGTGGCGCAGGAAGCGTTCCCACAGCGGCATGTCGTCCACGCGGGGTGCCCAGCCGCCCGGGTGGAACGGGAAGATGGTCTCGTTGTACAGGATCACGCCGTCGAAGCGGTCGCGCAGCTTCTCGAAGCCCGGCGCCTCGTCCAGGGCGGGCGTCGTCTCGGGCGTGGCCGCGTTGTTGCAGACCAGCAGGATCCGCCGGTCGGCCGGGCGGAAGCAGCCGGAGTCCAGGGCGGCGGCGAGCGTGGCCGTGCCGTAGAGCGTCGACGCCTGGAAGATCTGGGTGGTCACGCGGCGGCCCCCGCGGAGGCGGGACGGCGGCGCAGCCGGCGCAGCTTGGTGGCGCGCTGGAGGTCCATGGAGTTCAGTGCGTCGTCCAGCACGTCCTGCGGCATGCGCCGCAGGGCGGCGGCACTCATGGATTTCAGTTTCTTCGCCACCGCGGGCTCGAACCTTTCGATGGATCCCAGATGATGGGAAATGATGGCGCAATAGGTGCGGACCGCCTTCGGCAGCAGCTCATCGGCATCCCGGTCCTGGGCGGTTTCCGCAATGACCTGATCGAACGCGCGAATGAAATCGAGCTGCCGGACATCGCCGATCTGGGTGAGCGAGGAGGCGACTCCGCGCCGGTAGAACACGCCGAGCATGCTCACCGCGGCGAAGGATTCGGCCTCCCGGTGCAGCTTCCAGATCCACGGCCGGTCCTCGGCCGTGCGCAGACCGTCGGTGAAGTGCAGCAGCCCCTTGTCCACCAGCCGGCGGTGGTAGACGCCCGCCCACGCGTACGCGTAGTCGACGGAGGTGGACCGGTCGGCGGGCAGGATCGCCTCCCGCGGGCTGAGCACCAGGTTCCGCCGGCCGACGGGCACCCGGTTCACCGTGCGCGACCGCGCGGTGCACTGCACATGGTCGGTGCGGATGAAGTCGCAGCCGAGTTCCCCCATGGCCGTGACCAGCTGCGGGTAGTAGCCGGGGGCGAGCCAGTCGTCGCCGTCCAGGAAGGTGAGGTACTCGCCGCGCGCCCGGTCGATACCGGTGTTGCGGGCGGTCGCCAGCCCTCCGTTCTGCTCGTGCCGGACGTAGACCGCTCCGGGCAGCTCGCGCTCCGCGCGCGCGAGAATCTCTGGTGTCCCGTCGCGCGAACAGTCGTCGACGAGAATGAATTCGAAGTCCTCACGCGCGTTCGCCTTCAGGCTCCTGAGCGTGTCGGGCGCGTATTGCTGCACGTTGTAGAACGGCACGATGACGGAGAGCTTGACCACGGCTTGAACGTTAGGACGAAGCCCGTCATTCGTCTTGACCGCCCGCTTGATGCTGAGTGAACGGCATGTGGCGAAGCCGTGAACCAGGCTTTTTTCCCGCGCCACGGCGGCCCGATTCGCCATTCGGCGATGTGCTGTTAACCGTTTGTTGCATTCAGGTTGGGCGGAACCTCGGAATGGCTTCCTAGCGTCTTCGGCGTGCCAGCAAGTGCTACGAAGTCCCTGCGGGTCGCCGTCCTCGCCGATTCCGACACCCGGTGGAAGTGGGGTGCGCTCACCGCGCAGCGCCTCGCCCCCGCGGACGCCGAGATCCGGCTCGACGGCTACCTCCTGCGGGGGCGCGCCACCCCGACGGCCCGCCAGCTGAAGGAGGTCGGCGTCCGGGCGGACTCCCTCCGCGAGGTCACCGGCGTCGAGTTCCTGCGCGGAATGGGTGGAGCCGCCGAAGACCAGTACGACGTCCTCATCCTCGCGCTCGTCGGCGGCGGCGTCCAGGCCATGCTGCACGGACTGCGCGCCGCCTGGGCGGGCGCCGGCCGGCGCCCCGTCGTCGTCACCGGATACGTCGGTGTCGTCTACGAGAAGCTCGCCGACGGCCTGCTGCTGCGGCACGGCGCCGACCTGGTCCTCGCCAACTCCCGCCACGACGCGGACCGGTTCCGGGCCGTGTACGAGGGCGTGGGCGCCGACGCCTCCTCGGTCACCGAGGTCGCGCTGCCCTTCCTCGGCGGGGCGCCGTACACCGGTGAACACGAGCCGTACACCGTGGTGTTCGCCGCCCAGCCGTCCGTCCCGGACAGCCGCAAGGACCGTACGTACCTGCTGAACCGGCTGATCGAGCACGCCCGGAAGCACCCCGAGCGCGAGGTGCTGCTGAAGCTGCGCTCCAGGCCGGGCGAACACACCACCCACATCGAGGAACTGCCCTACCAGAAGCTGGTGCAGGGCAAGGACCTGCCCGCCAACTTCCGCCTGGTGTACGGCCACATGGGCGAGGTGCTGGACCGCACCGACCTGCTGGTCACGGTCAGCTCCACGGCCGCCCTGGAGGCCCTGCACCGCCGCATCCCCACGGTGATCCTGACCGACCTGGGCGTGCGCGAGGTGCTCGGCAACCACCACTTCACCGGCTCCGGGTGCCTCGCCTCCTGGGACCAGCTCGACGCCGGGCACCGTCCGGTGCCGGACGCGGAGTGGGTGGCCCGGCAGGGCGTGGCCGCTGGGGGTACCCCCTCTGGGGGAGGGTCGTACGACTCCTATTTCGCTACCGCCCGTGAACGCATCGCCAAGCTGCTCGACCGCCCCGGCGGTCTGCCGCCCCTGAACCCCTACTACACCCCCGAGACCGCGCCCGGCTATCTGCCCGGCATCCTCGCCCGCCACCACCTCGGCCCCGACGGCGTTCCGCTCCCCGGTGCGCCCGCCGCCGACAAGGAGCCCGGACCGGTCCGCCAGATCGTGCGCCGCGCCGCGCGTGGCGCCTACCGCCACGGCGTGCAGCGGGTCGCCCCGGTGATCCGCCGGATGGGGGAGCTGTGACCTCTCAAGGAGATCGGATGTCCAACTCGGAAGCGGGACAGGGCGCGACCGTGCGCCGGGTGCTCGCGGTGATCCCCGCCCGCGGCGGCTCGAAAGGCGTGCCCGCGAAGAACCTCGCCCCCGTCGGCGGAGTCCCGCTGGTGGCGCGCGCGGTGCGCGAGTGCCGGGCGACCCGGCTGGTGACCGACGTCGTCGTCTCCACCGACGACCAGGCCATCGCCGCCGCCGCCCGTGAGGCCGGCGCCGAGGTCGTGCTGCGGCCCGCCGCCATCGCCGGGGACACGGCGACCTCCGAGGCCGCGGTCCTGCACGCCATGGACGCCCACGAGGCGCTGCACGGCGCGACGGTCGACGCGGTCCTGCTCGTGCAGTGCACCAGCCCGTTCATCGTCCGCGAGGACATAGACGGGGTGGCCGGCGCGGTCGTCGAGAACGGCGCGGACACGGCCGTCACCGTGGCCCCCTTCCACGGCTTCATCTGGCGCGAGGCCGACGCGGCGTCCGAGGGCGGCGTGGGCGTCAACCACGACAAGTCCTACCGCCCGCGCCGCCAGGACCGCCCCCAGGACTTCCTGGAGACCGGCGCCGCCTACGCGATGGACGCGGCCGGCTTCCGCAAGCACCAGCACCGCTTCTTCGGCCGTACGGAACTCGTCCGCACCGACCCCGCCCGGGTCCTGGAGATCGACGACCCGCACGACCTGGCCCGCGCCCGCGCGCTGGCGCCCCTGTTCGACGCGGACCGCCCCGGTTCGCTCCCCGCCTACGGCGACATCGACGCCGTAGTCCTCGACTTCGACGGCACCCAGACCGACGACCGGGTGCTGATCGACTCCGAGGGACGGGAGTTCGTCTCCGTGCACCGCGGCGACGGACTCGGCATCGCGGCCCTGCGCAGAAGCGGCCTGAAGATGCTGATCCTGTCCACGGAACAGAACCCTGTGGTCGCCGCCCGCGCCCGGAAGCTCAAGCTCCCGGTGCTGCACGGCATCGACCGCAAGGACCTCGCGCTGAAGCAGTGGTGCGAGGAGCAGGGCATCGCGCCGGAGCGCGTGCTCTACGTCGGCAACGACGTCAACGACCTGCCGTGCTTCGCCCTCGTCGGCTGGCCCGTGGCGGTCGCGAGCGCCCACGACGTCGTACGCGGCGCCGCACGCGCGGTCACCACCGTCCCCGGCGGCGACGGCGCGATCCGAGAGATCGCCAGCTGGATCCTCGGCCCCTCTCTCGATTCCCTCCCCAAGTAAGGACATCCCCCTGATGAGCACCAACTCCCGTCTGCGTACGTTCGGTTCGCGTGAGGTCGGCCCCGGCCGTCCCGTCTACATCTGCGGCGAGATCGGCATCAACCACAACGGTGAGCTGGAGAACGCCTTCAAGCTGATCGACGTGGCCGCCGAGGCCGGCTGCGACGCGGTCAAGTTCCAGAAGCGCACCCCGGAGATCTGCACCCCGCGCGACCAGTGGGACATCGAGCGCGACACCCCCTGGGGCCGGATGACCTACATCGACTACCGCCACCGCGTGGAGTTCGGTGAGGACGAGTACCGCCAGATCGACGAGTACTGCAAGGAGAAGGGGATCGACTGGTTCGCCTCCCCGTGGGACACCGAGGCCGTCGCCTTCCTGGAGAAGTTCGACGTCCCCGCCCACAAGGTGGCCTCCGCCTCCCTGACCGACGACGAGCTGCTGCGCGCCCTGCGCGCCACCGGCCGCTCGGTCATCCTCTCCACCGGCATGTCGACCCCGAAGCAGATCCGCCACGCGGTCGAGGTCCTCGGCTCGGACAACATCCTCATGTGCCACGCCACCTCCACCTACCCGGCGAAGGCCGAGGAGCTGAACCTCCGTGTGATCAACACGCTGGAGAAGGAGTACCCGAACGTCCCGATCGGCTACTCCGGCCACGAGACCGGCCTGCAGACCACCCTCGCCGCGGTCGCGCTCGGGGCGACCTTCGTCGAGCGTCACATCACCCTCGACCGCGCCATGTGGGGCTCCGACCAGGCCGCGTCGGTGGAGCCGCAGGGCCTGGAGCGCCTGGTCCGCGACATCCGCGTGATCGAGGCGTCCCTGGGCGACGGTGTCAAGAAGGTCTACGACTCCGAGCTCGGCCCGATGAAGAAGCTGCGCCGCGTCGCCGGTGTCGTCGCCGAGGCGGAGATCGCGGACGCGGCCGGCGAGCCGGTCACGGTCTGAACCCTGACCTCTTGAGCCCCTTACGACGGGACGGTCGTACGCCGATGAGCCCCCGTGCCGGTCACGCCGGCCACCCTCCCCGCACGCTCGCCTTCGTGGAGAGCCCCGTCCAGCTGCTGAACGTGCTGGAGTGGGCGCATCTGCACGGACTGCGCGGCGCGGACCCGGACCGGCTGCCGGGTGCGGAGCCGCTGCCGGGCACGGACCCGCTTCCGTCCGTGCCCGCGCAGGTGCGGCGGACGGTGGCCGGCGACCCGCCGCAGACCGGCGCGGACCTCACGGTGGTCGTCCTGTCCCCGACCGACCCCATGACCCGGGGCCAGCTGCGCCGCATGGCGGACCTGGCGCGGGACGAGGGGTACCGGGTGCGCTGGGAGGAGGCGCGGGGTGGCCCGGCCGCGCCCTTCTCGACGATCGGTGGCCTGGCGGGCGCGCTCCGCCGGGCCGACCGGGTCGTGATGGGCGACCCGTTCTCGCGGTATGTGCAGTTGCTGCTGACGATCACGCGGGCGAAGGACCTGGTCGTGGTCGACGACGGCACGGCGACGATGGAGTTCGTCGCCCAGCTGGCCCGGGGCGAGCGGCTGGTCCGCTGGCACCGCAAGGGTGGCCGCCCGGGGGCCAGGGACCTGCTGTTCGCCCCGGTGTCCTCCTCGGCCCGCCGCCGGCTGACGCCGAGCGCCCGCCGCAGGGTCGAGGTCTTCTCCTCCATGCCGGTGACGGAGACCCCGCAGGGCGTCACGGTCACCGCGAACGACTTCTCCTGGACCCGGGCCCGCTTCGGGCCGCCGCGCATCACCAAGGGCGCGGACATGGTGGGAACGTCCTTGGTGGAAACGGGAGTTGTGGACGGGGCGGCCTATCTGGAGGCGGTCCGCCACCTGGCCAAGACCCACGGCGCGACCCGCTATTTCGCGCACCGCCGCGAAAGCGCCGAGAAACTCCACCGCCTGGCCGCCGAGACCGGCCTGGAGATAGTCCGCCCGGACCTCCCCCTCGAGGTGATCGCCCGCCGGGGCCCGATCGGCCGTACGATCCTCAGCTTCCCCTCGACGGTCGTCCACACCCTGCCGCTGGCCCTCGCGGGCACCGGCGTGAGGGTGGCGGTCTTCGACATCGACCCGACCTGGCTGACACAGACCGCGTCCCCGCGGGCACAGGGCTTCCTGTCGGGGGTCACCGGCACGGCCCGGGACGTGCACCGGCTGGCGGCGGTGAGCCCGGCTTAGCCCTCGGAAGGCAGGCCAGGTTCGCACAGGGCGCGAGGCCGGGTTCCGGGACGCGCCCCGCGCCCCACGACCGAGGGCCGACCGGGTGTCACGCTCCGTCGTCCGGCCTGCGGGCCAGGACGAACGCCCGTGCCCGCTTCTCCTCCCCGGCCGGTTCCCGGCGTACCGTCGCCACCAGCTCCAGCCCGGCCTCCTCCAGCACCGCCGTGACCTGCTCCGGCGTGCGCCAGTAGTAGTCGAGATCGATCTCGTGGCCGAAGCGCTCCGGGAGGTGCATCCGGCCGGGCGCCTCGGAGGTCTGGAAGGCGAGGAGGGCATGGCCGCCGGGCTGGAGGGTGCGGTGGAACTCCGCGCAGGCCGTCGGCAGGTGCGCGTCGGGGACGTGGATGGTCGAGTACAGGGCGAGAATCCCGCCCAGGGTGGCGTCCGGCAGGTCCAGAGACGTCATCGAGCCGACATGGAAACGCAGTTGAGGATAGGTATCGCGGGCCAGGGCCACCATGGCGGGCGAGAGGTCGACACCGAAGGCCGGGACCCCCAGCCCGTCGAGGAGCCCGGTGACATGGCCGGGCCCGCTGCCCAGGTCGGCCACGGGGGCCTCGCCGCGCTCGGTGACCAGCTCGGCAAAGGCGCTGATCAGGGTGCGGTCCAGGGGATGCCGGCCGCCGGCCGGGAACTGGGCGGCGTAGTCCTTGGCGATCGCGTCGTAGGAGGCCCGGGTGGTCTGCAGGAAGGTCTCGGCACCGTCGGTGCGGGAGCTCTCGGTCGCGTCCGTCACGGGTGCGGACCCTACCCGCCGGAGGGGCGGGGCGTGGTCCGGTTCGTGGACATGGCGCGCGGGAGTGCCGGGAGCCGTGGTATGCGTGGAAGGAGAAAGAAGGGTTTTACCCACCACAGTCCGCCGCCATGCGTCCGCCGGTCAGATTTTCTTCCCCTAACGGGCTGAAGTTTTGTTGATCGAGGGGTAGTTGACCAGCCGGGCGTCCTACCCTTCAGAGGGTGAAGCAATTGATGTCCCTAGAGTCCGAGGCCGGCCTCGCGGGGGATGTGCTCCCCGGCGTGCTGAGCGAAGCCCTGCACGCCGAACTCGTCGCCTTCCGTCGCGACTTGCACATGCACCCTGAGCTGGGCAATCAGGAGTTCCGTACGACCGCCGCGATCAAGGAGCGGCTGGAGCTGGCCGGGCTTCGGCCCCGGGTGCTCGCCAAGGGAACCGGACTCGTGTGTGACATCGGTGTGGCGGAGGGTGAGCGGCCGGCCGTACCGATGCTCGCGCTGCGCGCGGACATCGACGCCCTGCCCATTCCGGACACCAAGACCGACTGCCCGTACCGGTCGACCGTGCCCGATCGGGCGCACGCCTGCGGCCATGACGTGCACACGACCATCGTGCTCGGGACCGGGCTCGTGCTGGCCGACCTGCACGCCAAGGGCCTGCTGCCCCGTCCCGTACGGCTGATCTTCCAGCCCGCCGAGGAGGTGCTGCCCGGCGGCGCGCTGGACGCCATCGAGGAGGGGGTGCTGAAGGGGGTCGAGCGGATCCTCGCCGTGCACTGCGACCCCCGCGTCGACGCCGGGAAGATCGGGCTGCGGCACGGCGCGATCACCAGCGCCTGCGACCGGCTGGAGATCGCGCTCGACGGCCCCGGCGGCCACACCGCCCGCCCGCACCTGACCACCGACCTGGTCACCGCCGCCGCCCGCGTCGCCGTCGACGTGCCCGCGCTGATCGCCCGCCGCGTCGACACCCGGGCCGGGCTGGCGCTTACCTGGGGGCGGATCGAGTCGGGACACGCCCCGAACGTCATCCCGCAGCACGCCGAGCTCTCCGGGACCGTGCGCTGCCTGGACCTGGACGCCTGGCGGCAGGCCCCCGACATCGTGCACGCGGCCATTGACGAGATCGCCACCCTGCACCGGGCCAAGTCCGAGATCACCTATGTGCGCGGGGTGCCGCCCGTCGTCAACGACCGGGAGTCCACCGAGCTGCTGCGCCGGGCGATGGCGGCGCGCCGCGGCCGGGACGCCGTCGAGAGCACCGAGCAGAGCCTCGGCGGCGAGGACTTCTCCTGGTACCTGGAGCACGTCCCCGGCGCCATGGCCCGGCTCGGCGTCCGGAGCCCCGGCGAGCGCACCGTGCGCGATCTCCACCAGGGCGACTTCGACGCCGACGAGCACGCGATCACGGTCGGCGTGGAGATGTTCACGGCAGCGGCCTTCCTGGAGCCGAACGAGGTACAGGGCTGACCTTGCGTGTCCCCGGCGGGGCCTTGAGTGGGGACCGGGGGTCTCGAGGCCGGAGGCCGCCGCGTCCCCGAGGCGGGAGTCCGGGGGCCGGCGGCGGGGAACCGGTGTCCCTCGAGGTGGGAGTCCGGGGGTTTCGGGGTGGGGGGCCGGCGTGCCCCCGCGGCTGCAGTCCGGGGGCCTCGATGCAGCAGTGTGGGGCCCCGGGGCGGAGGGCCGGCGCGTCACCGAGGCGGAAGTCCGGAGGCATCGGGAGGCAGGAGTCCGGAGGCATCGGGAGGCGGAAGTCCGAGGGCCCCGAGGTCGGAATTCGAGGGCTTCGAAGGCGGGAACCAGGGCCCCGAGGGCCCTTACCCCGCGCGGCGCAACACACTCGTAAGCCATTCGTACACGCTGCGCAACAGGGCCATGAGAGGCCCGAGAGGCCGAGTTCAGACGCTGTTTGCCTCGAATCGATAACGGAGTCGCGAGAGGGTTTTTTGCGACATCTACGCGCGTTACGATGCCGCGAAGCCGACGCCGCCGGGGCGTTTCGGCTCGAGCACTGGCATGGTGCTCACATCAAGCGCCGACACGGCGCTCAGGTCAGGTGAAGGAGCCTCCCGTGCGCCGGGTAGCCAAGCTTTCCGCTGCGTGTGCCGCCACCGCAGCCCTCGCACTGACTGCCACCGCGTGTGGCAGCACGTCCTCCGACAACAACGCCTCGTCCTCCCCCTCGGGTGGCGGCAAGGGCATCAAGATCGGTCTCGCCTACGACGTCGGCGGCCGTGGTGACCGTTCCTTCAACGACTCCGCCGCGCGCGGTGCCGACAAGGCCGCGAAGGAGTTCGGCGGCTCCATCAAGGAGCTGACCGCCAAGACCTCCGACACCGAGGCCGACCGCGAGCAGCGGCTGTCGGACCTGGCCCAGGCCGGCTACAACCCGATCGTGGCGGTCGGTTTCTCCTACGCCACGGCCGTGGAGAAGGTCTCGAAGCAGTACCCGAAGGCCAGCTTCGGCATCGTCGACTCGGTCGTGAACGCGCCCAACGCCGACAGCATCACCTTCACCGAGGAGCAGGGCTCCTACCTCGCCGGTGTCGCCGCGGCGCTGAAGACCAAGACGAAGCACGTCGGCTTCGTCGGCGGTGTCGACACCCCGCTGATCAAGAAGTTCGAGGCGGGCTACGTCCAGGGCGTCCACGACACCAACCCGAAGGTCAACGTCACGGTCCAGTACCTGAGCCACGGCACCGACCTGTCCGGCTTCTCCAGCCCCGACAAGGGCAAGGAGGCCGCGCAGGGCATGCTGGACAGCGGCGCCGACGTCGTCTACACGGCGGCCGGCTCCTCCGGCAACGGCGCGATCGAGGCCGTCAACGGCAAGAAGGGCGCCTGGGCCATCGGCGTCGACTCGGACCAGTACAACATCCCGGGTCTGGCCAAGTACAAGAGCTCGATCCTGACCTCCATGGTCAAGAACGTCGACGTCGGCGTGTACGACTTCATCAAGTCCGTCCACGACGGCAAGCCGCTGACCGGCAACAACGTCTACTCGCTCGCCAAGAACGGCGTCTCGCTGGCCACCAGCGGTGGCTTCATCGCCGACATCCAGCCCAAGCTGGACGCCGCGAAGCAGAAGATCATCTCCGGTCAGATCAAGGTCAAGACGACGACCAACCAGTGACCCGACCGGTACGGCCGGCCCGTCGATCCGGCGGTCCGGCCGTACCGTGGGACTTGAGGCTCGGCGCTGGGGCGCCTTCCGGGGCCCCCGCCGAGCCATAACAATGTGTCAACTCTACGCGTGTAGCGTGGAGTTGCCGCGCTAGCGTCGCCGACGCCCGCCACCTCCCCCATGCAGCCCCTTTCCTCGAGGAGAGTGCGCCATCAACGCGTCCAGCCCTCCCGCTGCCGTCGAACTGCGCGGCATCACCAAGCGCTTCCCCGGCGTCGTCGCCAACCGCGACATCGACATCACGGTCCGCACGGGCACCGTCCACGCCCTGTGCGGTGAGAACGGTGCCGGCAAGTCCACCCTGATGAAGATCCTCTACGGCATGCAGCAGCCGGACGAGGGCACCATCACGGTCAATGGCGACCAGGTCACCTTCCACGATCCCGGCGACGCCATCGCCCGCGGCATCGGCATGGTGCACCAGCACTTCATGCTCGCCGACAACCTCACCGTGCTGGAGAACGTCGTCCTCGGGGCGGAGAAGCTGTACGGCATCGGCAACAAGGCCCGCGCCAAGATCAAGGAGATCTCCGACGCGTACGGCCTGAACGTCCGCCCGGACGTGCTCGTGGAGGAGCTGGGCGTCGCCGACCGCCAGCGCGTGGAGATCCTCAAGGTCCTCTACCGCGGCGCCAAGACCCTCATCCTGGACGAGCCGACGGCCGTACTCGTGCCGCAGGAGGTCGACGCGCTCTTCGACAACCTGCGCGAGCTGAAGTCCGAGGGCCTCACCGTCATCTTCATCTCCCACAAGCTGGGCGAGGTGCTGTCGGTCGCCGACGAGATCACCGTCATCCGGCGCGGCACCACGGTCGGCACGGTCGAGCCGCGCGGTACCACCCCGAAGCAGCTCGCCGAGCTGATGGTCGGCAGCGAACTGCCCACCCCGGAGACCGAGGAGTCCACCGTCACGGACGTCCCGATGCTGAAGGTGGAGGGGCTGCACCTGGCGCAGACCGACCTCGAGGGCATCGAGCGGATCATCCTGGACCAGATCTCCCTCACCATCCACCAGGGCGAGGTCCTCGGCATCGCCGGTGTGGAGGGCAACGGCCAGTCCGAGCTGGTCGAGGCGATCATGGGGATGCGCCACCCCGACGCCGGTGTCATCACCCTCGACGGCACCGACATCTCCCGCACCCCCACCCGCGACCGCCGCGAGGCCGGCATCGGCTACATCCCCGAGGACCGCCACCGCCACGGCCTGCTGCTGGAAGCCCCGCTGTGGGAGAACCGCATCCTCGGCCACGTCACCGAGAAGCCCAACTCCCGCGGCCAGCTGCTCGACATCAAGGCCGCCCGCACCGACACCGAGCGGATCGTGCAGGCGTACGACGTCCGCACCCCCGGCATCGACGTCACCGCGGCCTCGCTGTCCGGCGGCAACCAGCAGAAGCTGATCGTCGGCCGGGAGATGAGCCACAACCCCAAGCTGCTCATCGCCGCCCACCCCACACGCGGCGTGGACGTCGGCGCCCAGGCGGCCATCTGGGACTACATCCGCGAGGCCCGCCGCGAGGGCCTGGCCGTGCTGCTGATCTCCGCGGACCTGGACGAGCTGATCGGGCTCTCCGACACCCTGCGGGTGATGTACCGCGGCCGCCTGGTCGCCGACGCCGACCCCGCCACCATCACCCCCGAAGAGCTGGGCTCCGCCATGACGGGTGCGGCCACCGGCCACCTGGAGCACACAGAGGACGACGCGCGATGAACAAGCTGACCTCACGGATCGACAAGGAGCGGCTGCTCCTCGGCATCGCCGCGCCGGTGCTGGCGGTCGTCGCCGCGCTCGTCGTCACCACCCTGGTGATCCTCGCGACCGGCAAGAACCCCGGCGACGCGTTCAGCGACATGGTGACCTACGGCTTCGCCAGCGACAGCCAGGTCTACATCCTGAACAAGGCGACGACGTACTACCTGGCCGGTGTCTCGGTGGCCATCGGCTTCCGGATGAACCTGTTCAACATCGGTGTCGACGGCCAGTACCGGCTCGCCGCGTTCGTCGCCGCCGTCCTCGGCGGCGCGCTGACCGTGCCCGGCTGGATCGCCATCCCGCTGATCCTGATCTGCGCCATGGCGACCGGTGCCCTGTGGGCGGCCATCGCGGGCATCCTCAAGGTGACCCGGGGTGTCAGCGAGGTCATCTCGACCATCATGCTGAACTCGATCGCCACCGCGATCATCGCCTACCTGCTGCAGCCGGGGAAGCTGGCCCAGCTGGAGCAGGGCGGCACCGTCGTCTCCACCAAGCCGCTGCCGTCGTCCTCGTACTTCTTCAGCATCAACGCCGGCCCGGCCGGTGAACTGTGGGGCTTCATCTTCATCGCCGCGGCCGTCGGCGTCGCGTACTGGTTCGTGCTCGGCCGCACCCGCTTCGGCTTCGACCTGCGCACCGTCGGCCAGTCCGAGAGCGCGGCCTCCGCGAGCGGTGTGTCGGTGAAGAAGATGATCGCCACCAGCATGATCATCTCGGGTGCGGTGGCCGGTCTGATCGGCATGCCGACCCTGCTCAACGACTCCTACGCGTTCAGCAACGACTTCCCGGTCGGCATCGGCTTCACCGGCATCGCCATCGCGCTGCTCGGCCGCAACCACCCGATCGGCATCGCGCTCGGCGCCCTGCTCTGGGGCTTCCTGGAGCGCACCACCAACCACCTGGAGTTCCAGGGCTACGACAAGGAGATCCTCGGCGTCATCCAGGGTGTCATCGTCCTGTGCGTCGTGATCGCCTACGAGGTCGTGCGCCGCTACGGCCTCAAGCGCCAGCAGCAGAAGGTCGGCGCCGAACTCGCCGCGCAGCCCGCCGCCCCGACGAAGAAGCAGGAGGTGGCGTGATGACTGCCACGATGACCGACACGCCGCCGCCCGCGGCGCCCAAGGCGGCGGGCGCGCCGCAGCGCTCCGGCCGCTCCTTCGGCCAGATCCTCCTGCTCGTCGCCGGTGCGCTGCTGCTCCTCGCCGCGGTCCGCGTGATCACCGGCTCCAACCAGCTCGACTCCGCCGGGCAGGTCAGCGCCGCGCTCGGCCTCGCCGTGCCGATCGGCCTCGCCGGCCTCGCGGGCCTGTGGTCCGAGCGGTCCGGCGTGGTCAACATCGGCCTCGAGGGCATGATGATCCTCGGCACCTTCGGCGCCGGCTGGGTCGGCTGGCAGTCCAGCCCCTGGCTCGGCCTGCTGTGCGGCATCGGCTTCGGTGTCCTCGGCGGCCTGCTGCACGCCGTCGCCACCGTCACCTTCGGCGTCGACCACATCGTCTCCGGTGTCGCGATCAACCTGCTCGCGCTCGGTGCCACCCAGTACCTCGCCAAGCTGTTCTTCGCGGGCGGCAGCGCGGCCAACGCGGGCGGCAACCCCAAGCAGTCCCCGCCGGTCGACTCGCTGCCGCAGGTCACCGTGCCCGGCCTCTCCGACGGTCTGCAGTCGCTGGAGAACCACCACTGGTTCCTCGTCTCCGACCTCGCCGGCATCATCGGCGGTCTGATCACCAACCTGTCCGTGATCACGATCCTGGCCGCGGTGCTGTTCGTCGGCAGCTGGTGGCTGCTGTGGCGCACCCCGTTCGGTCTGCGGCTGCGCTCCTGCGGCGAGAACCCGACCGCGGCCGAGTCCCTCGGCGTCAACGTCTACAAGTACAAGTACGCGGCCGTCGCCGTCTCCGGCGGCCTCGCCGGCCTCGGCGGCGCCTTCCTCGCGCTGGTCACCTCGCACACCTACCTCGAGGGCCAGACCGGCGGCCGCGGCTACATCGGCCTCGCGGCGATGATCTTCGGCAACTGGCGTCCGGGCGGCCTCGCGATGGGCGCGGGCCTGTTCGGCTACTCCGACGCCCTGCAGCTGCGCAACGGCGGCACGACCGTCCACGCGCTGCTGCTCCTGCTCGTCATCCTGCTCGTCGCCCTGGCAGGCTGGAAGCTGTACCGCACGTCGCTGTGGCAGGGCGCGGTCAGCCTCATCGTGGCCGCGCTGGTCCTGCTCTGGTACCTGGTCACCGACGAGGTCCCGAGCGACTTCGTGGGCGCCACGCCGTACGTCGTCACCCTGCTGGTGCTGTCGCTGTCGGCGCAGCGCCTGCGGATGCCGAAGGCGGACGGCATGCGCTACCGGAAGGGTCAGGGCAAGTGACCGAGGAAACCGCCGGGTTCGACTGGGAGGCGCTGCGAGAGGTGGCGCGTGAGGCGATGTCCCACGCGTACGCCCCCTACTCCGGCTTCCCGGTCGGCGTGGCGGCCCGGGTCGACGACGGCCGCACGGTCACCGGCTGCAACGTGGAGAACGCCTCCTACGGCCTCGGCCTGTGCGCCGAGTGCGGCCTGGTCTCGGACCTGCAGCGCACGGGCGGCGGCCGCCTCACGCACTTCTCCTGCGTGGACGGCAAGGGCGGCCTGCTCGTGCCGTGCGGCCGCTGCCGTCAGCTGCTGTACGAGTTCGGCGGCCCGGACCTCCTCCTGGACACCCCCGCCGGTGTCCTCCCGCTCTCCGAGATGCTGCCCCAGGCCTTCGGGCCCGGGCACCTCTCCTCGTAAGTCCCGTACGGCCCCCCTGCCCCGCTCGCAGGGGGGCCGCACACTTCGCACCTCCCGGAAGGAACCACACCCGCCATGGCCATGGACGCCATCTCCGTGATCCGCACCAAGCGGGACCGCGGCGAGCTGACCGACGAGCAGATCGACTGGGTCATCGACGCGTACACCCGCGGCGAGGTCGCCGACGAGCAGATGTCCGCGCTCGCCATGGCGATCCTGCTCAACGGCATGCACCGCCGCGAGATCGCCCGCTGGACGGCCGCCATGATCGCCTCCGGCGAGCGCATGGACTTCTCCACCCTGTCCCGCCCGACGGCCGACAAGCACTCGACGGGCGGCGTCGGCGACAAGATCACCCTCCCCCTGGCCCCGCTCGTGGCCGCGTGCGGAGCCGCCGTCCCGCAGCTCTCGGGCCGGGGTCTGGGCCACACCGGCGGCACCCTGGACAAGCTGGAGTCCATCCCGGGTTGGCGCGCGCTGCTCTCGAACGAGGAGATGCTGTCCGTGCTGGAGGGGACCGGCGCGGTGATCTGCGCGGCGGGCGACGGCCTGGCCCCGGCGGACAAGAAGCTGTACGCGCTGCGAGACGTGACGGGCACGGTGGAGGCGATCCCGCTCATCGCCTCCTCGATCATGTCGAAGAAGATCGCCGAGGGCACGGGCTCGCTGGTCCTGGACGTGAAGGTGGGCAGCGGCGCCTTCATGAAGACGCTGGACGACGCCCGCGAACTGGCGACCACGATGGTGGGCCTCGGCACCGACCACGGCGTGAAGACGGTCGCCCTCCTGACCGACATGTCCACCCCGCTGGGTCTGACGGCGGGCAACGCGCTGGAGGTCCGCGAGTCGGTGGAGGTCCTGGCGGGCGGTGGCCCGGCGGACGTGGTCGAGCTGACGCTGGCGCTGGCGCGGGAGATGCTGGACGCGGCGGGCATCAAGGACGCCGACCCGGCGAAGGCCCTGGCCGACGGCTCGGCGATGGACGTGTGGCGCCGCATGATCGCGGCGCAGGGCGGCGACCCGGACGCCGTGCTGCCCACGTCGAAGGAACAGCATGTGATCAAGGCTCCGGCCTCCGGAGTCCTGACCCGCCTCGACGCGTACGGCATCGGCGTCGCGGCCTGGCGCCTGGGCGCGGGGCGTGCGCGCAAGGAGGACCCGGTGCAGGCGGGCGCGGGCGTCGAGATGCACGCCAAGCCGGGCGACGCGGTGACCGAGGGCCAGCCCCTGCTGACCCTCCACACGGACACCCCCGAGCGCTTCGAGTACGCGCTGCAGGCGGTGCAGGGCTCGTACGACATCGCGGCACCGGGCACGGCCTTCACGCCGTCGCCCGTGGTGCTGGAGCGTATTGCCTGACCAGGGGATTTCCCTTCCGGGTGAACGGGATCGGTGGACCACCGCCGGTCCCGTTCGGCATGTTGGACGAGCCCACGGACGAGGTCGAGGGTGACTGCCTGCTGACCGACAACGAGTGGGGCGAACTCGTCCGGGTCTGGAAGCGCGGACGGAAGCGCCCAAGGGCTGCAAGGTGGAGATCATTCAGGCGCTCGTCACCGTGGTTCCTCACTCCGCCGTCGCTCACCACCGCATCCCGGCGCCCTTGCAGAGGCGCCTCTACGAGGTGATCCCCGATCCGTGGGGCGTCCATCATCGGCTGGCCCTGACGGTCCCCTCGCCGCCTCACGCTCACCGTCGGCTGACCCGGCGTCACCCCAGCACCGCCGCCACCCCCACCAGCACCGGCACCGACACCACGGTCGACAGCAGGACCGACTCGCGGGCCAGGCCCTCGGCCACGCGGTAGCGGCTGGCGTAGGTGAACAGGTTCTGCGCGGCCGGGAGGGCCGAGGTCACCACCACGTCGAGCAACGGCGCACCGTGCAGGCCGAAGACGTACCTCGCCAGGGCCCACGCCACCGCAGGCTGCCCCAGCGACTTCAACGCCACGGAAAGCAGCACCAGGTGGCGGTCCCGGCCCCGGCCGGGTGCCGAACTGCCGTGCAGCGACATGCCGAAGACCAGCAGCGCCGCCGGGACGGACATGTTGCCGATCAGGGTGAGGGGATTCATCAGCGGGCCGGGGACCGTCCAGCCCGCCGCCGACACCACGACCCCCGACAGCGAGCCCACCGCTATCGGATTGCGCAGCGGTGTCAGCAGGCGCCGCCACAGCGTGCCCTTCTCGCCCATGCCGGACAGATCCAGGATCGTCAGCGCGATGGGCGTCACCAGGACCACCTGGAAGAGCAGCACCGGTGCCACCAGGGACGCGTCGCCCAGGACGTACGCCGCGATCGGGATACCGAGGTTGCCCGAGTTCACATAACCGGAGCACAGGGCGCCGATGGTCGTACGGCCCACGCCCCAGCGGCACGCCGCACCGACCAGGGCGAACACCCCCGCGACCGCGGCCGTGCTCAGCGCCGTCACCAGCAGCCGAGCCGAGAAGAGCACCGACAGGTCGGCGCGCGCGAGGGTCGTGAAGAGGAGCGCGGGGCCCGCCACCGTGAAGGCCAGCCGGGTCAGCACCTCACCGCCCTGCGCCCCGAGCGTCCCGCGCCGCCCGAGGACATAGCCCACCCCGATGACGACCGTGATCACCGCGAACCCGCTCAGCACCCCCGTCACCCGACCAACCCTCCGAGGAGAAGGGGGAACCGGTCAATGTGATCCGTGCCGATGACGATCCGTGGCGATGAGTTCGGCCCGGCCCTCCGGTCTACCGCACGTGAAGGCCAAGGAACCCGCCGTGCTCGTGCTGCCCGGCCCCGTCACCCGGGACGAGGTGGCGGGGCTGTGTGCCCAGGTGCGGACGCTGCTGGCGGGCAGCGGCGCCCGCGTCGTCGTGTGCGACGTGGGCGGGCTCGGGCCCCCGGGCCTGGCCGCCGTGGACCTGCTGGCACGGCTGGAGCTGGCCGCCCGCCGGGCCGGCGGGCGGATCCGGCTGCGGGACCCCGATCCCGCGCTACACGCCCTTCTCGACCTCGTCGGGCTCCGCTTCCAGGTGGAGGGGGAGGCCGAGGAGCGGGAACCAGCGCTTGGTGTCGAGGAAGCAGTGGAAACCGGTGATCCGGCCCCCTGACAGCTCCAGCACCTGCACGGCCCAGGGACCGAAACCGCCCTTCTCCTCGTCCGGCTTGTAGTGCGCGAACCCTGGCAGGCCGTTGACCTGCACCGGCAGCAGACGCGACCCGGCGCAGGAGGCGCCCAGCGTCGACATGAAGCCGGTGATGTCGGCCGGGCCGCGCAGCCACAGGTCGAACGGCGGCATCGTCATGACGGCGTCCTCGTGCAGCAACGCCGTCAGCGCCGTCATGTCATAGCCCTCGAAGGCTTTGACATAGCGCTCCAGGAGTTTCTGCTGCTCCTCGTCCAGAGGATCGGACACCGCGCCCTCGGGGCCCGCGTCCGCGCGTTCCGCGAGCGTGGCCCGCGCCCGCTGCAGGGCGCTGTTGACCGAGGCGACCGAGGTGTCCAGCAGCTCGGCGACCTCGCTCGCCTTCCAGGCCAGCACCTCGCGCAGGATCAGCACCGCCCGCTGCTTGGGCGGCAGCTGCTGGAGGGCCGCCATGAAGGCCAGCCGGATCGACTCCTTCGCGACCGCGGCCTCCGCCGGGTCGTCGACCGTCGGCAGGACGCGCGCGTCCGGCATCGGCTCCAGCCAGGTGTGGTCCGGGCGGGGGGAGAGGGCCGCCTGTGCGAGCGGCGTCGATTCGGTCAGGTCCATCGGTCTCGCCCGTTTGTTGCCGGCCGTCAGCATGTCCAGGCACACGTTCGTCGCGATCCGGTACAGCCACGAGCGCAGGCTGGAGCGGCCCTCGAACTTGTCGTAGCTCCGCCAGGCCCGCACCAGGGTGTCCTGCACCGCGTCCTCCGCCTCGAAGGAGGAGCCGAGCATGCGGTAGCAGTACCCGGTCAGCTCGGTCCGGTGCTTCTCCAGTGCGACGTCCAGGTCCGCCGTCGCCGTGCTGTCGCCCATCGTCCACCCACCCCTGTGGCCGTCCCTGTAGCGCTCCTTCGCGCCCCAGCACCTTGGAAGCTACCGCAGGGCACTGACAATGGCGCCCAGAGTGGGAAAGGCGCAGGTCGGACGGGTGTCTGAGAACTAGGGTGGTTCGGCTCGGGGCGTCTTCAGGCCGCGATCGCGGCAAGCGAGCGCCGGGCCGCCACGGAGCCGAGGACCGTGATCGTCACCACGCCCAGCACCGCCAGGAGACCCACGCCGACCGTCCCCTCCCAGCCGTCCGCGTGGAAGGCCGTCGCGCCGACGGTGCTGCCGACGCTGGAGCCGATGTAGTACGTGGACTGGTACAGCGCCGAGGCCTGGGCGCGGCCCCGCGTGGCCGTCTTGCTGACCGCCGAGGAGGCGACCGCGTGGCCCGCGAAGAAGCCCGCCGTGATCAGCACCAGGCCCAGCAGGACCAGCGGCAGCGAGGGGACCAGCGAGAGCAGCAGGCCCGCCGCCGTCGTACCGCCCGCCAGGTACAGCGCGCCCCGGCGGCCGAGCCGGCCCACCAGCCGGCCCGCCGTGGACGCCGACACCGTGCCCACCAGGTAGACCAGGAAGACCGAGCCGATGATGCCCTGCGGCAGCCCGAACGGTGCGCCCGTCAGCCGGTAGCCGATCACCGTGTACACGCCGCCGAACACCGTCATGAACAGCGCGCCGATCGCGTACAGCCGCCGCAGCAGCGGGTTCGCGAGGTGGTCGCGGACCGTGCCGAGCAGGACGCGGGGCCGCAGCGAGCCCGCCGTGAAGTGCCTCGGCGTCGGCAGCAGCAGCCGGAAGGCGATCGCGCAGCCCACGGCGATCAGGCCGATCACGCCGACGGCGACCCGCCAGCCCCATTCCTGGGCCACCCAGCCGGTGATCACCCGGCCGCTCATGCCGCCCACGCTGTTGCCCGCGACGAACAGGCCGATGGCCGTGACCAGCGCCTTCGGCCGGACCTCCTCGGCCAGATAGGCCTGTGCCGAGGCCGGCAGACCGGCCAGCGCCGCGCCCTGCACCGCCCGCAGCACCACCAGCGCGCCGAGCGACGGCGCGAACGGCACCAGCAGCCCCACGGTCACCGCGACGGCCAGCGAGGCCGTCATCACCGTACGGCGGCCGAAGCGCTCGGACAGGGCGCTCATCGGCAGGACGAACAGCGCCAGTCCGCCGGTCGCGGCCGCCACGGTCCAGCTCGCCTCGCTCGCCGCGACCCCGAACTCGCCGGAGATCAGCGGCAGCAGGGCCTGCGTGGAGTACAGAAGGGCGAAGGTCGCGACTCCGGCTAGGAAGAGGGCGAGGCTCATCCGGCGGTAGCCGGGGCCGCCCGGAGTCATACGGTTGTCGGAGGCGGAGGCGGAGGCGGAGGCGGAGGCGGAGGCGGAGGTGTCGGAGACGGGGACGGTCATTGCGGCGTCCACGGCGATGGACGCCCCGGTACTGGCGGGAGACATGCCACGACCGTAGGTACGGCCCGTCTCATCCGTCCAATGCATGGAATCGCCATAATCGTTCCCATGCCGCATCAGCAGAGCTCACAGCCTCGCCTGTCACCGAACAGTGACACAGAAGACATGTCCGCGATGTCGCGGGTACTGGCTCCCCGTCTCGCGTACTTCGCCGGTGTGGCCCGCACCGAGCACGTCACCCGCGCCGCCCACGAGATGAACGTCCCGCAGTCCACCCTCTCCCGCGCGATGGCCCGCCTGGAACAGGACCTGGGCGTCGACCTGTTCGCCCGGCACGGCCGTACGGTCTCCCTGACCCCCGCCGGCCGCACCTTCCTCACCTCCGTCGAACGCGCCCTCGCGGAGATCGAGCGGGCCGCGGAGGAGGTGCGCGCCGACGCCGACCCCGCCACCGGCAAGGTCGCCTTCGGCTTCCTGCACACCATGGGCGCCGAGACCGTGCCCGGCCTCCTGCACGCCTTCCGGGAGGACCACCCGCGCGTCCGCTTCAGCCTGGTGCAGAACTACGGCGAGGCGATGCTGGAAGGCCTGCGCGCCGGCGAACTGGACCTCTGTCTCACCTCGCCCGTCCCCGAAGCCCCCGACCTGGTCGCCCGCCGCCTGGACGAGCAGAAGCTCCGCCTGGTGGTGCCCGCCGACCACCGGCTGGCCACCCGCCGCCGCATCCGCCTCGCCGAGGCGGCCGAGGAAACCTTCGTCACTCTGGAACCCGGCTACGGCCTGCGCCGCATCTTCGACGCCCTGTGCCGCGAGGCCGGCTTCCGCCCGAGGGTCGCCTTCGAGGGCGAGGAGGCGGAGACCCTGCGGGGCCTGGTGGCGGCGGGCCTGGGCGTCGCGCTTCTGCCACCGCCCACAGTCCCCAGGCCGGGAGTGGTGGAACTGGCGGTCACCGCCCCGAGAGCGGTACGGGAGATCGGCGTGGCGTGGCTGGCGGACCGCCCCGACACCCCACCGGTGGCCGCCTTCAAGAAGTTCCTGCTCTCGAGAAGGGGCAACCTGCTCCCCTCCTGAGGGACGCCTACCGCCTCAGCGACCGCCCGAACCCCGCAGCCAGCGGCATTCGAAGCCCGATCGGCGGCGGAGCGGCAAGCGCGTCCTCCACAGGGCGGGACACGGAGTGCCCGAACAACGCCCCCATCATGAAGTCGACGGCCAGAGAGGCGACCTCGTCCCGGTGCCCGTGCAACCCGTGCCCGTCGGAGTGCACTTCGAACCGGCAAACCTCCCGGTTGACCTTCTTCGCCCGCGCCGCGAACCGGAACGACAGCTCGGGATCGGTCCGCTCGTCATTCGTGCCGTGCACGATCAGCACCCGCCGCCCCACGAGCTGCTTCACCGGCTCGGCGGGCGCGGCTACGTCGTCCTCCGGCAGCCAAGGGGCGAGCGCGACAACGGAGTTGACGGCCTCGTGGCCGCCCGCCCGCAGCGCCGCCCGTCCGCCCATGTCCACCCCGACCAGGCACACGGGAACGTCCCCGTAGCGTCGTACGACCTCGTCTGCGGCCCACTCGGCATCCACGGCCAGATGCGCCTCGCTCCCGTTCCAGCCCCGGCAGCGGTAGTGGACGGTATGGACAGCCAACCCCTCCTCCCGCCCCGCGCGGGCGAGCCGTCGGCCCAGCGCGCGCAGCGCGATCGTCGCCCGCACGGGGGACGGCCTGCGGGTGGAGACCTCCTCCCCGCCGGGGAGCAACAGCACCGCTCCGCTCACCGCCGTCGGCACCGGGCCGACCGCCCTTCCCAGCCCGGCCGTTCGGACCGGTGTCGCTTGCTGTCCCATGACAGAACAGTGTCAGAAGGGGCGGTGTACCAAACCCGTACGGGCGGTCACCGTTGGGTATCGGCGGAAAACCGTCGCCGAAGAACTGTCGCGTTCGCGGGGATCTCTACGCGCGTAGGCGTTACAGTGCGGAAATGACGAGCCAGACTGCACCAAGTGGGGCCGTTCCGACGCCGGACCAGATCCGCCGGGCACCCAAGGTTCTGCTGCACGATCATCTCGACGGCGGTCTCCGCCCCGGAACCGTCGTCGAACTCGCCCACGCGAACGGCTATTCGGAGCTTCCCGAGACCGATCCGGACAAGCTGGGCATCTGGTTCCGCGAGGCCGCCGACTCCGGCTCGCTGGAACGGTATCTGGAGACCTTCAGGCACACCGTCGGCGTGATGCAGACGCGGGAAGCGCTCGTCCGGGTCGCCCGCGAGTGCGCCGAGGACCTGGCGGAGGACGGCGTCGTCTACGCCGAGGTGCGCTACGCCCCCGAACAGCATCTCGAACGGGGGCTCACCCTCGAAGAGGTCGTCGAAGCCGTCAACGAGGGGTTCCGGCAGGGCGAGCGGCTCGCCCGGGACAACGGCCGCCGCATCCGGGTCGGCGCCCTGCTGACCGCCATGCGGCATGCCGCCCGCTCCCTGGAGATCGCCGAACTCGCCAACCGCTACCGGGACTCCGGGGTCGTCGGCTTCGACATCGCGGGAGCCGAGGCAGGCTACCCGCCCACCCGGCACCTGGACGCGTTCGAGTACCTCAAGCGCGAGAACAACCATTTCACCATCCACGCAGGTGAGGCCTTCGGGCTGCCGTCCATCTGGCAGGCGCTGCAGTGGTGCGGCGCCGACCGGCTCGGGCACGGCGTGCGGATCATCGACGACATCGAGGTCCACGAGGACGGCTCCGTCACGCTCGGCCGGCTGGCGTCGTACGTCCGGGACAAGCGGATCCCGCTGGAGCTGTGCCCCAGCTCCAACCTGCAGACCGGGGCCGCGCCCTCCTACGCCGAGCATCCGATCGGGCTGCTGCGCCGGCTGCACTTCCGGGCCACCGTGAACACCGACAACCGGCTGATGTCGCACACCACCATGAGCCAGGAATTCGAGCATCTCGTCGAGGTGTTCGGTTACACGCTCGACGACCTTCAGTGGTTCTCTGTCAATGCAATGAAATCGGCGTTCATTCCTTTCGATGAACGGCTCGCTATGATCAATGACGTCGTCAAGCCGGGATATGCGGAGCTGAAATCCGAATGGCTGTTCCGGCAGACGGCCTCCACCAGCGGTTCTGCCGGTTCGGCGGGATAGCGGCGACTCGGCGGGCTGACGGGTTGTGAAAGACGGTTCACAACCCGTCCGCATTTCGGTGTTTGCGGCGGATGATCGGGCGTGTTTACGGTCGAGGACCGTTCATCGTTTTTGTTCTCCGTCCCCTATTTCAAGGACGCACTCACCATGAAGCACTCTGCCGTCAGGACTCTCGGTGTCGCCGCCCTCGGTGCCACTTTCGCCGCCGTCGGCGCCGGCGCGGCCAACGCAGCGGCCCCGGCCGTACCGGACGCGACCCCGGCGCTCGGCACGGTCTCCAGGACGCTGCCGGCCGGGGACGCCGGCATCGCCCAGCCGGGCACCACCGACGCCCTCACCCGGGGGCAGGACGCCCTGGGTGCCGGCATGGCCGCCGCGCGGCCGACCGTCGAGAACGCGCTGCAGGGCGGGGCGACCGGGCCGGTCCACAGCCGCCTCGGCGGACTTCCCGTGCAGGGCGCGCCCGTGCACGGCCTGCCGGTCAACGGCCTCTCGCTCGGCTGACGCCGGCTGCCGTACGACGCCGTCGGGGCGCCCCGGTCAGGACCGGGGGCGCCCTGTCGGCGTTTCGCGTACGGCCGTCACCAGGCGGTGGGCGGCTGTCACCAGGCGGTACTCGTCCGGTCCTCGGCCGGCAGCAGGATCCACAGCGCTATGTAGAGCAGGAACTGAGGGCCGGGCAGCAGGCAGGACAGCAGGAAGATCACCCGCATCGTCGTCGCGGAGGTGCCGAAGCGCCGTGCGAGTGCTGCGCACACTCCGCCGATCATGCGGCCGTGGGTCGGGCGGGCAAGGGTGGACATGTCGGCTCCTCCGTGGTCGTCGGTTCCTGTCGACGGCTGTCTTCCATCAGCTGTCTTCGACGATACGGACACGAAGCGGACGAAGCGTCACTCTATGGAGCTATCCCGACCCTGGGAATCGTCGGGGTACGCCCCTGAGACAGCTCCTCCTGGACGGTGACGGGCGCGGCCCCGGTGTGGTCCTCCAACTGCCGCCGCCGTACATGGGCGCGGCCCGCGGGTACGACCACCAGGTGGGCCAGCGCGACACCGGCCGTGTTCAGCAGCAGCGAGTCCACGTCCACGACCCGGCCCGGCACGCCGGTCTGCAGCAGGGCGATGCCGAGGGAGACCAGGGCGCCGGCGGCGGTCGTACGGATCAGGGAGGAGACCGGGGAGACGGCGAGCCTGCCGTGCGCCATCGGCAGCAGCACGCCCAGCGGGGCGAGCAGGGCCAGGCCCTCGCCGATGGGTCTGGCGGCCCCCGGCCAGCCCAGGGCCAGGTCGGCCCGGATGCCGGCGAGGGGGTGCAGGTTGGGGGGTGTCACCCAGGGGACGTCCAGGGGTCGCAGCATCAGCCAGGCGACGAGGGCGAGGTGGGCGACGAGGAGGACACCTCCTGCCACCCGGATACGGATCGCGGCGCTGTCGCCGCCGATGGAGCCTTGACGCTGCACGTCCCCCAAGACGCACTCCCGCACCCGATCGGTTCCGCCCCGCAACTTCCCGGTCGCCCTGCGCTCCGGAAAGGGGTTTCGCACACGGAGGGCAACCCCGCGACCCCTCCGGGTCGCTACCTCCGCGCGACCTCGCTGGACGGCGGCTCGACGCTGCCCGGGCGGTCGCGGACGTCGTCGGTGCACGCGTAGCGGCGCAGCGGTCCGTCGTCCGGGCCGCCGAGGATGACCGTGCCGTCGCCCTCCGTCGCCGCCGAGTCGGAGAGCGTGCACACCACCTGGGCCAGGGCGTAGGAGGTGAGCCGGGACGGCGCCGTGGTCAGGCGGAGCGTCTCCTCGGGGTCCCCGCGGCCGGGCCCGCGCACGGTGAGACCGCCCGGCACGTACGTCGTGTAGCCCGCGGAGCGCTCCGCGGCGGACGGGGACGCGGCGAGCTGGTCCAGGAGCCCCTGGGCCACGATCACGCGGCGCCGCGCGTCCGGAGTGCCCTCGGGGACGCGTACCGTCCGGTCGACGGTCACCAGGGACGCGCCGCAGAGCAGGAAGACCTGCACGGGCACGCCCTGCGCGGACTGCGTGGTCCGGTCCGGCCCCGGCAGCGAGCACGGCACCCGGGACGGCGCCGCCCCGAAGTCGGTCGGCACCTGGGTGGCCCGGATGCCGCAGCCGGAGAGCAGCAGGCCGAGGAGGGGCAGCGCCAGCAGGCGTCGCACGGTCAGGCGTCGTACGGACATCACCCCTCCCTTCCTGAACTTCCCGGGCTTCCGGAGTTCCCGGAAGCGTCCTTGTCGGTCTTTGTGCCCTCGTCGGCCTCCTCCGTCAGCCGGGAGGCGTCCCGTGGCAGCCGCAGTGTGAACACCGCGCCGCCCTCGGGCGAGTTGGCGGCGGTGATCTCGCCGCCGTGGATGTGGGCGTTCTCCATGGCGATGGACAGGCCCAGCCCGCTGCCCTCGGAGCGCGGCCGGGAGGCGCTCGCCTTGAAGAAGCGGTCGAAGACGTGGGGGAGCACGTCCTCGGGGATCCCCGGGCCGTGGTCACGCACCGCGATGACCAGGTCGTCGCCGTCTATGCGCACCGACACCCGCACCGGCGACCCGCCGTGCTTGAGCGCGTTGCCGATCAGGTTGGCGAGGATGACGTCGAGCCGGCGCGGGTCGAGGCGGGCGTGGATGCCGCGCTCGGCGTCCAGCTCGACCGCGTCCAGCCAGGCCCGGGCGTCGATGCAGGCGGTGATCTGGTCGGCGAGGTCGACGTCGTCCAGGACCAGCCGGGCGGTGCCCGCGTCGAAGCGGGTGACCTCCATCAGGTTCTCGACCAGGTCGTTCAGGCGCCGGGTCTCGCTGACCACCAGCCGGACCGCGGGCTCGATCATCGGGTCGATCCCGCCCGCCTCGGAGTCCAGCTCCTCCTCCAGCACCTCCGTCACGGCGGTGATGGCGGTCAGCGGCGTCCGCAGCTCGTGGCTCATGTCGGCGACGAAGCGACGCGAGGCGTCGTCCCGCGCCGCCATCTCTGCGACCCGCTCCTCCAGCGCCTCGGCGGCGTTGTTGAACGTCCGGGAGAGATCGGCGAGTTCGTCGGTCCCCGACACCCGCAGCCGCGTGTCCAGCCTGCCCTCACCGAGCCGCCGGGCGGCGACCCCCAGCCGGTGCACCGGCTTCAGCACGGTCGTGGCCGCGGCCTGTGCGAGCAGCGCGGCGCCGATCAGCGCGAGCCCGGTGGCGATGCCCAGCGACCAGGCCAGCGAGTTGAGGTCCTTCGCCTCCGGCTCCAGCGACTTGGCCATGTAGCCCGTGGGCCCGCCGCCGATCACCCGCGAACCGGCCACCAGATACGGCGTGCCGTGGTCCACGACCCGCTGCCAGTACAGGTGGTACGGCTCCTTGTTGGTGTCGGTCACCTGCTGCTGCTTGTTCACGGCCGCGCGCAGCGACTTGGGCACGTCCTCCAGCGAGAAGCCGTTGATGCCGCCCGAGTTGCCGTACACCGTCTTGCCGTCGGCGTCCTGGGCGACCAGCAGCACGCTGAAGTGCTGGCTGCTCGCCGCCATCTGGCCCGCAGCGCGCTGGAGTTGGTCCTGTGTGGGGTGCGCCGGCAGCGCGCCCGCGCGGTTCTGCATCTCCTGCCGGAAGTCGCGCAGCACCGCGTCCTGGGCCCGGGTGAGCACCGCCTCCCGGTTCAGCCAGTAGGCGATGCCGGACGCCGAGACGGCGGCCGTCAGCGCCACCAGCGCGAAGACGACGACCAGGCGCAGCCTGAGGCTGGTGAACCTGAGCCGCGACAGATTTCCCTTGCGCCCCGCGGCCCAGCCGCGCAGCCCGCGTTGCTTGTCGGTCACTGAGGGGTGTCCAGGCGGTAGCCGACACCACGGACGGTACGGATCAGCGTCGGGGACGACGGCACGTCCTCGACCTTCGCGCGCAGCCGCTGCACACAGGCGTCCACGAGCCGCGAGTCACCGAGATAGTCGTGCTCCCACACCAGCCGCAGCAGCTGCTGCCGGGACAGCGCCTGACCGGGCCGCCGGCTCAGCTCCAGCAGCAGCCTCAGCTCGGTCGGGGTCAGCTGCAGATCCTCGCCGTTCTTCGTCACGGTCATCGCCGACCGGTCGATGACCAGGCTGCCGAACGTCGCCGAATCGCTGGACTCGCGCTCCCCGCGCCGCAGCACCGCCCGGATCCGGGCGTCCAGCACCCGGCCCTGCACCGGCTTGACCACATAGTCGTCGGCGCCGGACTCCAGCCCGACCACCACGTCGATGTCGTCGCTCCGCGCGGTCAGCAGGATGATCGGCAACTGGTCGGTGCGCCGGATGCGACGGCACACCTCGAAGCCGTCGATGCCGGGCAGCATCACGTCCAGCACGATCAGGTCGGGCCGCTGCTCGCGCAGCAGCTTCAGACCGTCCTCACCGCTGGCAGCGGTCGCCACCCGGTGACCCTGGCGCGTCAGGGAGAGCTCCAGGGCCGTGCGGATGGCGTCGTCGTCCTCGATCAGCAACAGGGAAGGCACGGGCTCATTCTGGCCCATGGACGGGCTGTCGTACGACCCGCCGACACCGGGCCTTCCCTACCGCCACCATCTGTGCACTTCCTGTGACGACGCTGGACCGGACCCCTGTGACAGGTCTGTGACAGTCGGCGGACACGTCCATGAAGTCGCCCCGGCAGTCTTTTGGGCACGGGCAGGGCGGCCAGCCGAGCCGGCCCGGGCAGGACCGAACGACCGGAAGTCCACCACGGGGAGCGCGAGATGAACACGCTGCACAGCATCAGCACCAGCGCCGTAGTCACGCGACTGCACGATGTGCACCGGGGTGCCGAGAAGTCCGGTGCCGTGAGCGGGCGGGGGTGCGCTCGCGGCACCGGGCGTCAGCACACCGCCTACATGACGGTGGTTGACGCGCACACGGGGGAGACGCACGGGGGATCCGCGTACAGGGAGGACTCGGGGGAGCAGCGCCGTTCCCTGACGGAGGCGGAGTTCACCGCCTACGTCCAGGAGCGCCGCGCCTCCCTGTACGCCACCGCCTACCACCTGACCGGCGACCGCTTCGAGGCCGAGGACCTGCTGCAGAGCGCGCTGTTCTCGACCTACAAGGCGTGGGACCGGATCAGCGACAAGGCCGCGGTCGGCGGATACCTCCGCCGCACCATGACCAACCTGCACATCAGCGCCTGGCGGCGCCGCAAGCTCAACGAGTACCCGACCGAGGAACTGCCGGAGACGCCCTCCGACACGGACGCGATGCGCGGCACCGAGCTGCGCGCGGTCCTGTGGCAGGCGCTGGCCCGGCTGCCCGAGCTCCAGCGCACCATGCTGGTCCTGCGCTACTACGAGGGCCGCACGGACCCGGAGATCGCGGAGATCCTCGACATCAGTGTCGGCACGGTGAAGTCCAGCATCTGGCGCTCGCTGCGCCGGCTGCGCGAGGACGAGGTCCTCAGCTTCGGCCGTGACGAGGAGAACGCCTTCGGCGAACTGGTCGCCTGAAGGTCAGGGGTCACCGCGAGGTGACCCGGCGGGGGAACACGGGGGACACGGGGGAAAAACGGAGGGGGACACGGGGGATACGGGGGAGCACGAGAAGCGGGACTGGAGGGTCGGGGGGCCCTGTCCAGTCCCGTTTCCGTTTCCGCCGTTCCCGTGTGGCTTCGTACGGCGGTTACGCCACCGTCTGCCGACGCGCGTGCCGCCCCGCCGCCGCTGCCGCGAGCCGCCCCAGCGCCTCGTCGCGGTCGCACGGATGCGCACCCAGTGCCACCTGGCGGGAGACGATCGAGCGTTCCGCGCGCATCAGCCGCCAGCCGCGCCGCAGCAGGAACGGCACCGACTTGCGGCCCTCCTTCAGATCCCGCAGGAACCGCCGCCGGAACGTGGTGACCGGCCCGCGGCTCAGGCACAGCGCGTCCGCGAGCACGCCCAGTTCCCGGCAGCGCGCGACGATCTCCGCGGCGAAGACGCCCTCCGCTATGAACAGCGGGGTACGGCCGATGTGCAGCGTCTCCTCGCCGCTACGGGCGCTCAGCGCGATGTCGTACACCGGCACCGGCGCCGAACCCGTCGCGCACAGCCGGGTGATGGCCTCCACCGCGACCTGGGTGTCCCAGGAGTCCGGGTGGTCCCAGTCGATGTCCGAACTCCCCTCCACCAGGGGCAGAGTGGGGTTGTCGCCCTCCTTGTAGAAGTCGTCCAGACGCAGGACGGGAAGCCCGGAGCGGGCGGCGACGAGGGACTTGCCCGAGCCCGAGGGGCCGCACAGCAGCACGACGCGGGCGGGGGACGGGGGATGAATGCTCACGGAACACCAGTTTGACGTATGGCGGGGTGCCTGCCGACCCCGCGGGTCGGCTTTTGAGCGTGACTCCCGCCTCAACTACCCTTCGTGTCGACAGCTTCACCCTGAGTATCAGAAGGTGGCCCGGCAATGACACGACTGACGTCCCCCCGCAACCACACCGCGCGGCGCGCCCTGATCGTCCTCGCGACCGCCTCGGCGGCGCTGGGTGCGGGCGCGGCGACGGCGTCCGCGGACGCCGCTCGCGTCCCGGACGTGCCCCTGCGGCCCGCCTCGCTCGGGGCGATGGCCCCGCAGGAAGGCGCCCAGGTGCCGGGACTGACCGACTACGCCGCCATCCCCGTCCAGGCCCTGCAGTACACCCCCGTCGCCCACACCCGTGTCCTGCCGGCGGACGACGGCGACCTCGGCGGCCTGACCGGACCGCTCGCCCGGATGGGCCCGATCGGCGCCGTCCCGGCGGCGGAAGGACTCGGGGGAGTGCTGGGCGGCCTGACCGGGGCCCAGGGCTGACCGCGGACGAGGGAGCCGCGCCGCCCCTGGACGGAGGGGCGGCGCGGCTCCCGGCTGTCGTGGCCGTCAGGCCGTCGTGGCCGTCAGTACGACGAGCCGGACGCGCCGAGCGACCCCGTCGGATGCCACACCGTCTTCGTCTCCAGGAACGCCGTCATCTGGTCGATGCCCGGCGTCTCGAAGTAATCCACAGCCTGTGGACGAAGAACCCGCTTCAGATTGTCGGCCGCCGCGATCTCCAGCTCCTTCGCCAGCTCCTCGTCCGCACCCGCGAGGTCGATCGCGTTGACGTCCTGGTGCGCGGCCAGCGGCGCCGCGAGCTCGGCCGTACGGCCGGAGAGGATGTTCACCACACCGCCCGGCACGTCGGAGGTGGCCAGCACCTCGGCCAGGGACAGGGCCGGAAGCGGGGACTTCTCGCTCGCGATCACGACCGCCGTGTTGCCGGTGGCGATCACGGGCGCGAGCACCGAGACCAGGCCCAGGAACGACGACTCCTGCGGGGCCAGTACGACGACCACGCCCGTCGGCTCGGGGGAGGAGAGGTTGAAGAAGGGGCCCGCGACCGGGTTGGCGCCGCCGATCACCTGGGCGATCTTGTCGGTCCAGCCGGCGTACCAGACCCAGCGGTCGACGGTCGCGTCCACGACCGCGGCGGCCTTCGACTTCGACAGGCCCTCGGCGTCGGCCACTTCCCGGACGAACTGGTCCCTGCGGCCCTCCAGCATCTCCGCGACGCGGTAGAGGACCTGGCCGCGGTTGTACGCCGTCGCGCCGGACCAGCCGCCGAACGCCTTGCGCGCGGCCACGACCGCGTCCCGGGCGTCCTTGCGGCTCGACTGGGGAGCGTTGGCCAGCCAGTTGCCCTTTGAGTCGGTCACCTCGTACACCCGGCCGCTCTCGGAACGCGGGAACTTCCCGCCGACGTACAGCTTGTAGGTCTTGAACACCGACAGTCGTGCATCAGACATCGAGGTACGCCTCCAGGCCGTGGCGGCCGCCCTCGCGGCCGAAGCCCGACTCCTTGTAGCCGCCGAAGGGCGAGGTCGGGTCGAACTTGTTGAACGTGTTGGACCAGATCACGCCCGCGCGGAGCTTGCTCGCGACCGCCAGGATGCGCGAGCCCTTCTCGGTCCAGATGCCCGCCGACAGGCCGTACTGCGTGTTGTTCGCCTTGGCGACCGCCTCGTCCGGGGTGCGGAAGGTGAGGATCGACAGCACCGGGCCGAAGATCTCGTCGCGGGCGATGGTGTGCGCCTGGGTGACGTTCGTGAACAGCGTCGGGGCGAACCAGTAGCCGGAGGACGGCAGTTCGCAGGCCGGGGACCAGCGCTCGGCGCCCTCCGCCTCGCCCTGCTCGGCCAGCGCGGTGATCCGGGCCAGCTGCTCGGCGGAGTTGATCGCGCCGATGTCGGTGTTCTTGTCCAGCGGGTCGCCGAGGCGGAGCGTGGACAGGCGGCGCTTGAGGGAGTCCAGCAGCTCGTCCTGGATCGACTCCTGCACCAGCAGACGGCTGCCCGCGCAGCAGACCTGGCCCTGGTTGAAGAAGATGCCGGTGACGATGCCCTCGACGGCCTGGTCGATCGGCGCGTCGTCGAAGACGATGTTGGCGCCCTTGCCGCCCAGTTCGAGGGTGAGCTTCTTCCTCGTGCCCGCGACCGTGCGGGCGATCTCCTTGCCGACGGCCGTGGAGCCGGTGAAGGCCACCTTGTTCACGTCCGGGTGCGCGACGAGCGCGGCGCCCGCGTCGCCGTAGCCCGGCAGGATGTTGACGACACCCTTGGGCAGCCCGGCCTGGCGGCAGATGTCCGCGAAGAACAGGGCGGAGAGGGGGGTCGTCTCGGCGGGCTTCAGGACGACCGTGTTGCCGGTCGCCAGCGCCGGGGCGATCTTCCACGCCAGCATCAGCAGCGGGAAGTTCCAGGGAATGACCTGGCCGGCGACGCCCAGCGGCCGCGGGTTCGCGCCGAAGCCCGCGTGGTCGAGCTTGTCCGCCCAGCCCGCGTAGTAGAAGAAGTGGGCCGCCACCAGGGGCAGGTCGGCGTCCCTCGTCTCCTTGATCGGCTTGCCGTTGTCCAGCGTCTCCAGGACGGCCAGCTCACGGCTGCGCTCCTGGATGATCCGGGCGATGCGGAACAGGTACTTCGCGCGCTCGGAGCCGGGCAGCGCCGACCACTTCTCGAAGGCCCTGCGGGCGGCCTTGACCGCGCGGTCGACGTCCTCGGTGCCGGCCTGGGCGACCTCGGACAGCACCTCTTCCGTGCTGGGGCTGACCGTCTTGAAGACCTTGCCGTCGGCCGCGTCCGTGAACTCGCCGTCGATGAACAGCCCGTAGGAGGGGGCGATGTCGACGACCGAGCGGGACTCGGGCGCCGGTGCGTACTCGAAAACCATGATCGATCAGTCCACCGTCACGTAGTCGGGGCCGGAGTAGCGGCCGGTGGCCAGCTTCTGACGCTGCATCAGCAGATCGTTCAGCAGCGAGGAGGCGCCGAAGCGGAACCAGTGGTTGTCCAGCCAGTCCTCGCCCGCGGTCTCGTTGACCAGGACCAGGAACTTGACGGCGTCCTTGGAGGTGCGGATGCCGCCGGCCGGCTTCACGCCGACCTGGACGCCGGTCTGGGCGCGGAAGTCCCGTGCGGCCTCCAGCATGAGGAGGGTGTTGGCCGGGGTCGCGTTCACCGCCACCTTGCCGGTCGAGGTCTTGATGAAGTCGGCGCCGGCCAGCATGCCGAGCCAGGAGGCGCGGCGGATGTTGTCGTACGTCGACAGCTCGCCGGTCTCGAAGATGACCTTCAGCCGGGCGGACTGGCCGCAGGCCTCCTTCACGGCGATGATCTCGTCGTACACCTTCAGGTACTTGCCGGCGAGGAACGCGCCCCGGTCGATGACCATGTCGATCTCGTCGGCGCCGGCGGCGACGGCGTCGCGGACGTCGGCCAGCTTCACGTCGAGGGCGACACGGCCGGCCGGGAAGGCGGTGGCGACCGAGGCGACCTTCACGCCGGAGCCGGCGACGGCCTCCTTGGCGACGGCCACCATGTCGGGGTAGACGCAGACCGCGGCGGTCGCCGGGGTCGTGCGGTCGGTGGGGTCGGGGTGGACCGCCTTGGCGCCGAGCGCCCGGACCTTGCCCGGGGTGTCCGCGCCTTCCAGCGTCGTCAGGTCGACCATCGAGATGGCGAGGTCGATGGCGTACGCCTTCGCGGTGGTCTTGATGGATCGGGTGCCGAGAGACGCGGTGCGCGCCTCCAGGCCGACCGCGTCGACGCCGGGCAGCCCGTGCAGGAAGCGGCCCAGCGTGCTGTCGGACGCGGTGACGTCAGCGAGAGCGTGTGCTGTGGGTGCAGTGGTGGGCATGGTCACCGGACGAGCATATCTACGCGCGTAGCAAATGTATAGCCCGGGTGCTCATATACCGCCCGAAGATCACAGCTGAGCGCCGGTTCCGGGGCGTGTGGCGGCACCGCCGCCGGTGTCATGCAGACTGGGCCCATGACCACGCCCGACCACCAGTCACCCGCGTCACAGCCCCCGGTCCCCGCGGCGAAGGACCGGATCTACCGCTCGCCCATGGCGCTCGTGGGCGGCGTGCTGCTGCTCGTCGTCATCGGCTGGCTCGGCTTCGACGCGCTGTTCCAGGGCCATGGCCGTGCGCCGTGGCTGGCGCTCGCCGGGATGATCCTGATCGTGCCGCTGGTGATCGCCTTCACACTGCGCCCGGCGGTCTTCGCGGGCGAGGACCGGCTGCGGGTGCGCAATCCGTTCCGGGTGATCAGCCTGCCCTGGGGCGAGGTCGCCTCGCTGCGCTCCGGCTACTCCAACGAGGTCGTCGCCAAGTCCGGCGGCAAGTACCAGCTGTGGTCGGTTCCCGTGTCGCTGCGGGGCCGCAAGAAGGCGGAGATGCGCAAGTCGCGGGCGGCGGCGGAGGCGGGGCGCGGCCGGGAGCAGACGCGCCGCAGCCTCGGCTTCGGCGGCATGGGCGGCTTCGGCGGCACCGGCGCCGCGGGCCTGCCGACCGGACCGACCCGCGCGGAGACCGACCAGGTCATGGACGACCTGCGGGAGCTGCTGGACCGGCGCGGCGAGGCGGAGTCGGCGCAGGGGGAGGTCACCGTGCGCTGGGCGTACGAGGTGATCGCGCCCACGCTGGCGGGCGCGGTGCTGCTGCTGATCCTGCTGGTCACCAGGTGAGGTTCGCCGGGCGCCCGGTGCGGGCGGCCGGCCGGGCACGGTCCCCTGGCCGCGGGGACGGGCGGGGGCGGCCGGGGGTCACAGCGAGCGGCAGCGCGGGCTGTGGATCATGCGCGAGCCTCCGCCGCCGTACGTCCTGGACGGATGGAACCTGCTGCTGAAGTCCATGGGGATGTCCAGCGCGAAGAAGTTCTTTCCGTTCCCCGTCCGCGCGCGCAGGCGGATCCGGTGCTCGGCCACCGGCACCGCCTCGGGCAGCCGCAGGAGCCACGTCTGCGTCCACCGCCCGGCGGGGGGCCTGGGGTCACCCGGGAGGCGTGCGCCCATCTGCGCCAGCAGCTCGGGCAGCCGGTACCACCTGTCCAGCATCTTCACCGGACCGAACTTCATGATCACGTTGCAGGTGACCCGGGTCAGGTCGACGGCCTCCTTGAGGTGGCCCTCCATCTCGCAGCGGACCTGGTGCCCGAGCCACGGCAGTGCGGGTGTCAGTGTGATGGTGAGGATGTCCAGGACGTAGGTGTCGTCGCTGACGTCTTCCACCAGACCCACAGTCATCTCACTCACCCCGCGGTGTCTCGAGTACGGGACGCCCTCGGGCCGCGCCCCGTTCATCCCCGGGAGAAGGGGGCAGCGACCCGTGGCGTGCGTCTTGCGCCATTTCCCCACCCGTTCGGGGCGGGCATCGATGGGACGGAAGCCGACGGCGGTCGCGTCGGGACAGGCACCGACGACAAGGCGCGCTCCGGCGGACATCACCGGACGGTCGGGCCGGTGAGCGAAAGGACGGCCACCCGGACACCCGGCGTGCGGCGTCTCGTGTCCGGTTCCCGGTGGGATGCGCACGGCACGCGGGCCGTCGGTCCATGGTCGGGTCTGGGGCTCCGGCCCGATTCCGGCGGGCCGGAGCCCCGTTTCGTGCGGCGGGTTGTGGGCTACCTCCCGCCGTTCCCGCCGTCGCCGTCCCAGCCGTCCCAGCCGTCCCAGCCGTCCCAGCGGTGGATCACGCGGAAGCTGGCCACCACGCCGTCCTTGATGTGGATGCCGTGGACCTGCCGCACGTGCACGCCTTCCGAGGAGCTGTGGGGTCCGACGGTGGCGACGGGGGCGCCGTTGTCGCAGACCACCCCGCGGAAGACCTCGACGGTGTTGTGGCTGTCGTTGCGGATGTTCAGGCTCCGGGCGCCCAGACCGCTGACCACGGTGACGCAGTCGCCCGGCTCGGCGGAGTACGACCGCTCGTTGATCTGGATCCGGCCCCAATCCCAGCCCCGGCGGCCGCCCTCGCGGCCCTCGTTGCCCTTGCCCTGCCCGGCTTCGCCGCCGAGGGGAGCCGCGGCGGCGAGGGCCGGGGCCGACTGGGATGCCGGGGCGGAGGCCGCCGAGGCGTAGGTGATACCGGTCGCGGCCAGGGCGGCGGCGGACGCGACACCAGCAGTGACCACGGTGGAACGGGGGAGCTTCATATCGCTTCTCCTGTCTCCGGTTTCCGGGACACCGGCCCTTCAGCCGGCTTGTGAGTAAAAATACCCAGACCAGTCATATAGGTCATATAGGAAGACAGGTTTTGAGGGCCGATAGGGGTATTTTTCGTGCTGCGCACAGCCCCTCGAGGGCACCGACGGCCCATCAAATGGCCGTGAAGAAAAGAAGATTGACCGACTATTAGCCCTTTCGACTTATCTTCTGACGCCTGCTCACTTCCGTCGTGTCGCGGCGTGGCGCACCGCGTCACAGCGTGTCGCCGCGGCGGCGGAGGCGGGTCGTGTTACGGGGAGCGTCACCCTCGACCGCTGCCGGCTGCCGGCTGCAGGGCGTGCGACCACGCCGCCAAGGGGGAAGGGCCGTTCGCTTCCGGAGAGTTGAGGAATTCCGCCCGGAACGACGAGATGGGGTGCCCCGGGCCGGGGCACCCCATCTC